>JAVZMU010000031.1:0-12896 GCA_038883135.1 Nitrososphaerales archaeon | reverse complement strand
CATCTATTGCTCTAAGACTTCTAGTTACCTTTCCTGTAAAGTCTATGTGACCAGGAGTATCTATTAAGTTTATTACATATGGTTTATTCTTGTATTCATAATAGAGAGTAACATTGGCAGCCTTGATGGTCATTTGCCTTTGTTGTTCAAGGTCCATATAATCCAAAGCTAAAGCTTGACCTGCTACTGAAGGGCTTAACATACCACAAGCAGCAAGTAAACTATCGCTCATCGTAGTCTTCCCATGATCGACATGGGCGATTATGCCTATGTTCCTAATTTGATCTTTATTCTTTATGATCTTTAGGGCTTCAGCAGTTGTTTTATATCGTGGCAAATTACATCACATTCTTTAATACAAGTTGCGTTTTGAGTTTTATTACTATATTTAAGTTTTATTTTCTACTTAAGTCTTTTTTATTCTATATTAGCGTGACGCCTCCCTAAATCCTCTTCACTTAGATTAAGCTTATTCATTAATATAGGAATCATTGCATCCAATAGAATCATGCATGTATCTTCGAAAAGAGTGCCAAGAGGGGCGAGAGGTTCATGAAGACCTAATATCTGCCTTGCAAAATAATCTCTACCGTTAGCTTCTTTAGTTGGCATGACTCTTCCTTTAACTTGAAGAATAAAATCTGATAACTTACCTAAAGGTGAATCTGGGAAAGATGTTATACCCAATATAGTTGCACCTACACGCTTTGCAGCCTCAACAGCAGTTACCACAAGTTTTGTAGAACCTGAGCCTGAAATTGCTATTACAAGATCATCTTTATTTACAGAAGGCATTAAAGTTTCCCCAAGAACATGAACTTCATAACCAAGATGTAGAAGTCTTAGTGCAAAAGCTCTACCTACTAAACCGCTTCTACCTGCACCCATAATGAATATTTTTTTATCACGACGTGAAAGGATGAGTTCTATGCACTTGTCTACTTCTTCCTCAGACACTTCTGAAAGGTTCTTACTTACAAGTTCTATAAGGGCTGAAGAACTATTCTTAACATCCATACCAATTGGGTGCTTCAAGGCTTTCACAAATATAATGAGAACTATTTATAGAAAAACTTTTACATGTTCTTCTAGAAGTTTAGATTGCATATTCAATTCTTTAGTTTCTTTATACTCTGTGTTTAAAGCCTTTTCTATTTTAAGGGCTTTAGTACGACCTATGCCTTGTATTCGAGCGATCTCGGATACATTCGCATTAAATACACCTTTTAGTGTTTTAAAGCTTTGAGCAATCTAGTGGTAAGCTTCACTCCTACCCCTAGAAGAGAAGAGACTAAGTAAATTCGCTGTAAGCCTATTAATTTTGTCTTTCTTGGTTTTCTTATTAAAGGTCAAAGTTTCCTCCCTTTTCCTAAATGTTCTGCAAGGATAATTAACACTGTAGTAGTTTCCCTAGGTGATGTTGTATAAAGTATGTGTATGCCATAATTCTAGATTATAGTTGCTAAAGCACCATAGATTATCTTTATATTGTTTACCATCATTTTTAATTCCTCAAAATCTCCTTCTAATACTAAGAGTGGTCTTGAGTATTATTCATGTAACTCCATTGCTTGTTTGAATAGTCTCCCATTCATATATATAGAATGCGAAAAGTCAGGTACCGTTTTTCTCTCTACAGCACTTTTGATGCAAGAATGTAATCTTCAACTTAAAGCTGATCGAATTCCAACTTTGTACCAAACTCTAATAAAAGATTTGGAACACGGCTTGCCCTTTCTCTCATCAACAACTATCTTAATACTAGCTAAAGATTTTGACATAAGCTTTACAATATTTGATAGATAGGCTTAAGATTATCGCATAAAAATTCAATGGATCTCATTTATCCTAGCCCCAAGCTTCTCAGATAGAATTGAAAGAAAACATGATATAGCCTCATCTACAGTACTTTGGGAAGAAAAAGATGCAGCAGTAGAATGTCCTCCACCCTTTCCTTTAAGAGTAGAGGCTACTTTCTGAGCTATATCTATCCCTAAGTGCACATTTGTCTTTAAGTAAAAAGATTGAGTAGAGCGTAAGCTACCTCTTACCTCATTTCCAAGACTTCCTAAAGCGAAAGCTACATCTGCACCTAAATCCAGAATAGCATTGGCAACAGAAGCTTGAAAAGAGTTAACAGTTGTTGTAGCTATTATCCATTCTTTTGTTCTATATATTCTTAATCTTTTTACAGCTTTCATATGGGCTATAATCTCAGGAATATTTCGAGGCATTTCAAGTAATTCTTTAGAGATGGTTAAAGAAGCAATCTTACACAACTCTGATACGATCTTAATCGTTCTACAATCTGCTATAGCCAAATGTTGCGAATCAGATAGTATTCCTGTAAGAAGTGCTTGAGCCACATCTTGAGTCATTTTAACTTTCTTAGCCTTAAAGATTGTATATATTATCTCGCTACATGAAGAGGCTTTTTCATCAATTAATAAAAGATCTGCTATGGATTTTATGGATTCTGTCAAAGGATGATGATCTATAAATATCTTTGTAGCCTTCGTAAACTTGATTTCGTCTCCCAATCTTTCTAAAAGTGATAAATCACCTGTATCAACAACTACTATCAAATCTGCCTCATTAATGTTTGGCGATTCGATTAAATCGATTCTGAACTTATTTTGAACTCTTCTTGTAAGAGAGCTAAGTCCTTTAGGTGAAGCAATGCTTACATTAACTTTAGGGTTTATTTTTTTAAGAAGAGATGCAATAGAATAGGCTGAGCAGTATGCATCTACATCTGCATTTCTATGACAGAGCACAAGAGCGTATCTTAATTTCTCATTTTCAATTAAAGGGAACTTTCTTAGCTTTGTTGATGTTATCATTTTTATGATGGAGTTTTGAAGCGTAAAGCCTCATCTATCTTAGCCTGAAGCTCCTTCACACTCTCCCTTACTCTAGTCTCCTGTTTAGCTAATACTAAAGATCTAGTAGTAGCTAACTCTTTTCTTTCCTCGAGTTCTTTTATCATATCATCTCTTTTAACCTTTATCAGTATTGAACCAGCGTACTTGTAGACAGTATCCTCAGGATTGATCTTTTTCAATTCGTTAATAGCTTTTTCTATCTCAGCCATCTCCAACTCTACCTGTTGCTTCTGGATTAATATAGCCTGAAGGCTCTGTTGTAGTTGATCGAATCTTGCTAACTGCTCTTTTAACCAAGGAGGAATCTCTTCCCTACTCATGCAAACCACATTTAATAGCTAAAATACATAAATACCATTACACATAAATAAGTTGCGCTCATAAACGATCCGTCCTAATCTCAATTTTAATAAGATGATAATATTTTTGTCGTAAGCTAAATTTACCATGGAAACTGTAATCAAAAGTCCTGAATTAAATTTAAGAATCCTAAATCCCTTTTAATGGTTTATCTTTTCATGAACCTATAAAAGCTAATTTATTTGTTAATTGATAAAAATTATAGGAAAAAGATGCCAAGCATAGGGGTTGTTGGAGTCGGAGGATGGGGGAAAAACCACTTAAGAGTTTTAAATGATTTAGGAGCTTTATCATGCTTTTGTGATATAGATGAAACTAAAATTAAGATGTTCGAAGAAAGGTATCGAGTCAAAGGTTACAATAATTTAGACGATATGCTGAAAAGTGAAAAGTTAGATGCAGTCACTATATGCACACCAAGCTCTACTCATTATGAAATTGCTGAAAAGACGATAAAATCTGGTTTAGATACATTTGTAGAGAAACCCCTAACCTATAAATCAATAGAAGGTGAGAAACTAGTTAAACTAGCTAAGGAGAAGAACGTAATATTAACTGTTGGCTTCATAGAACGCTTTAACCCAGCAATAATTGAGTTAAAGAATTTGTTAAAAAGTGGGAAGCTTAGTGAACCTTTACTATTGGAATTCCATAGAGAGAATGTTTGGACAGGAAAGGTTAAGGATGTAGGGGTAATAATGGATACTGCTGTTCACGATATAGATACTGCTAGATGGATCTTTGAGGAAGAGCCAAAGGTAACATTTGCAAGAGCTGGAAAAGTTTTAGATGAACATGAAGGACCTGACTTCGCTGCTATAACGTTAGGATTCAGTGGTCAAAAGACTGCCTTTATAGTTGTGAATTGGTTAACACCAAAAAAGATTAGAGAGCTTGAAGTTGTTTGTAAGAAAGGAATAATTACTATAGACTTCTTAACACAAGAGTTGAGGATAGATAGTGATGAAGGTACAATAATTCCTAGGAGGAAATGGGAAGAACCTCTTCTTATTGAGCTTAAGGATTTTATAAAATGTATAAAAGAGAGGAGTGAACCCATAGTCAAAGGATTAGATGGAGTGAATGTAACAAAGATTGTTGAAGCTTCTATGATATCACATGAGACAGGTTCTCCTATATACCTGAGTCTTTGATTGATTAAGTTAAAATATCTTAAAAGATATCCATAATCGATGAGTAAACCTTCTAGAATCATAAATTATATTGGAAAGAATGTTAAGCTTGGAAAGAATGTTAAGATTTGGAACTTTGCATATATAGGCGATAATACAGAGATAGGAGATAATGTGACAATAGGTTCTCTTTCACATATAGACTACAAAGTAAAAATAGGCAAAAATTGTAAGATAGAAGGTTGTGTTTACATACCTCCGTTGACGATAATAGGAGATAATGTATTCATAGGACCTGGAGCAATATTCACTAACGATCCATATCCTCCAAGTAAAAGATTTTCAGGGATAATAGTAGAGGATGGCGTAGTAATATGTGCAGGTTCAATTATAAAAGCAGGAGTGAAAATAGGTAAGAATAGTGTCATAGCTATGGGTTCTGTAGTTACTAAAGATGTACCTCCAAACACAGTAGTAATGGGTATTCCAGCAAAACCTGTTTATTCAAGAGATGAGTATGATAAAAAGAGAGAGAATTGGGAGGAAGGCTTATTGAATAATCTTGTTAGAGAAAAGATTAAGGATTGATATGGTATTGAGGAGAGTAAAAGATTTAGATTCAATTATAAATTCAAATCCTAATGAGTTCATTTAGGAGAAGATAATTCCATACTTATTTACATCTTCTCATATGAATCTTTACTAACCCCATCATTATTACAATCCATAGAAAAGCTAGAATTGAAGACAATATAACCTTAAGTAATGAATTAAAGAATATGGAGACATAATCTTTTTCAGGAAAGATGTTGATATGTAAAATAAAATTAAATATTATATAGGATCCTAAAAGGATGAGAAGCCAAGCAAATCCGATTATTCCCATTAAAGGAATAAGTCTTGATTCCAAACTAAATTCTCCAAAATGTTAGTAAAGCTGTTATCAAGCCAAGAAATGCTGAGAATATTGTGAGTTTGAATATATTAAATACTACTTCTCTCTCAGATAATGGACCTTCAGCAAGTATCATTCTTACTAAGGTTATAGGTGCTGATGGTTCTTTAGATGCCATAAGTTGACCATTTGGTAGAAGAATTGTCGGTCTTACCATTATGGATCCATGCTCTACTAATCTTTTTACACTCGATAAAATGAAAAAGGAGTTAAGTATAGCGGGAAGAATGGATATTATTGCCACTATTTCAACTCTGCCTACTATAGCTATTGTACAAAACATAGCACCTAAGGTAAGGCTACCAGAGTCACCTGGAAATATTTTGGAAGGATATTTATGGAACATATAAAAGGCTAAAGATGATGCTATTAACGGTAAAGTTGCTACCATTATAGAATAATCTGCTCTTAATATTAAAGCAAACACTAAAGGCATAGTTGCTATCATCATGAAGCCACTTAATACACCATTTAAAACATCTATCATATTCGTAGCATTTGATACTATTGGTACAGCTAATAGAACAAGCATAGGATAAACATAGTGAAGTCTAACCCTCCCAAAAATAGGAAATGTAGGATAGGGATGATAAACGCCCAATAGAAGTATAGGTAGGCTTGCTAAAATGAGCAGAGCAGGCTTAATCGCACCGTTTCTAAATCTCCATTTATCATCAATAAGACCTATTATTCCTGCTATTATGGTTACTAAAATTATAGACAATATTCTTAAGTCTAAATAAATTAAGTATAGGATTAACTCAGTAATCAATAAGGATGATAAAATAGCAGGCCCTCCTGGCCAAGCTACTTTTGGCTTGTTTAGCTTATGGTAATCCTCAACTACCAATCCTTTTTTTGGTAGAGTCTTAACCAAAAAAAGTGTAAATAAATAAGTCAGAGAAAAAGTTAGAGTAAAAACAATAGAAGCAAGTAATATCAACTCACCCATTGTAACCACGTCAAAGCAGTTAAAAATGATGGATTTAAGCGTAAGGTTTTTAGAATCTCGTCCTTAGTAACTTTTATTAAATTTAAAAGTAATAAAAAGGATAGTGGGTATTGTGTCGAATCTGCAAAAGTTAAGAGCTGATGCAAAAGAATTATGTGAATTAGCTATTAAAAATGGGGCGAGTGATGCGAAGCTCATTAAGGCTAAGCAAGTAATTATTGATGAAAGAGTTCTGCTAAAATGTAGATACCCTCCATGTAATTGGTATGGTCAATGCTTAATGTGTCCTCCCTTTACTCCATCGCCAGAGGAATTTTCTAAATACCTCCAAAAATATAGATATGCACTAATTATCCAGTTCGAGTTTCCTTATCCAGAAGAGCTAGCTAAAAAAATAAAGAGCAATTATATGACTTTACCTGATCTATATAAAAAAATGGGAGAGAAGTTAGAAAGCTATATTGATGAAGCTTGGAGGCATTTACATAATATAATTAATATTATTGAAAGAGAAGCTTTTAATCGTGGATACTATTTTGCTACAGGTCTCATAGCAACTTCATGCAGACTTTGTGAGAAATGTAATCCAAATATGCCTTGTAAACATCCTTTCGAAGCTAGACCAAGTATGGAATCGGTTGGAATAGATGTTTATGCTACTGTGAAAAAAGCAGGCTTAGAAGCTACTTTCGCTCCACGTGATAAAATAACTTTAACAGGTCTTGTTCTTATAGACTAAATCTTTATTTAAAGCTCAAAGTTATATATATAGCGTGTTTATAATAAAATTTGGGAATATATGAAGATAAGTGAATTAAAAGACGGTATGAGGAAAGTTGATGTGGAAGGTATTATAGCAGAGATTCCAGAACCTAGGACTGTTACATTAAGGACTGGACAACAAGCAAGGGTTGTTGACTGTATTCTACAAGATGCCTCAGGAACAGTAAAATTATCACTTTGGAATGATGATATTAACAAAGTTCAAGTAGGCTCTAGAGTAAGGATAGAGAATGGTTACACAAATAGCTTTAGAGGAGAATTAAGGCTTAACGTAGGAAGATATGGACGTCTGTATAAATTAGAATAAATGCATTAATCTAACGTATCTAAAGAGGGAATACAATGATACTATACTTACTTTCACGTTTAAATCAAATTCTAATGATGCCGATTTCTTTAACCTTTTATGTATTTCATTACGTCGAGCTTCTTAAGGTTGGTTTTATGCCTTGATGTAGAATCCAATACTATGCTTTTCTTTTCCTCATTAACAGCCTCCATGATGACTGAAACTTTGATATGAATTTCTGCTATTCCTCTTTCAGAGTAGATAGGAATTACTCCATCCGTAGCTCTAGGTCTAACGCATGAATAAACTGATAATCTTAATCTATCTAACCCAATTATATTTACTATAGCTTCACTCTGAGAATTTCCTTATATATGTCTTCGCTAACAATACTGCTTATTGTTCCACTAGCCTCCATCATAGCTTTAGCAATTGAAGTTTAAGATAAGCCCTAAATGTTCTTTTCTAATCGTAAAATAGCGGAGAGTTTATAAAGATAACTATCGAAATGGTACTTAGCGTAAAATATTTTACGCTAAGCTCGATAAGATAAAAGTTAAAAGCAAGATACTAAGTGGCATATAAGAGAATGACAGAAATAAACGTAATGCATACCTTATTGGTAGCATTAACTGCTATAATCTTGAATTTAATATCTAATGTAGCTACTCGCTTGTTGACAGATGTAGAGAGAGCAAGAAGAATTCATGCAGAGGTTAGCGCTTTTAGAAGAGAATTGAGGCAAGCTATACTAACTAAAAATAAGGCTAAAGAAGAAAAGTTAAGAAAAAAAGAAAAGCAAATGATGAGTTTAGAGATGAAGGTAAGTACTGAGAGAATAAAGCCTATGCTCTTCTTCATAATTCCATTTATAATCATATATTATCTTCTTGCCTTTTTTGTTGGAGGGTACAATACTATCGTTGCTAGATCACCCATACCAATAATACCCGTATTCCCTTTTACTCTTGTGCAAGATATAGGACTTATCTGGTGGTACTTGATATCATCTTTAGCGTTTAATGGCATAATAACAAAGCTTCTTGGTACTAGCTTAGATTAAAAGTGGGGAAAGATGAATGTTAAAAAAATAGTGATATGTATTTCAGGAATGGCAGGTTCTGGAAAGAGTACTTTAGCAAAAAGAATAGCTGAAAGATATAACTTAAACTATTTTTCAGGAGGTGATGCCTTAAAGCAGTTAGCTATGGAAAAAGGATACAAACCAAAGGGTAATGGGTGGTGGGAGAGTAAGGAAGGTATAAAATTCATGGAAGAAAGAGAGAAGGATAAAAGTTTTGATAAGAAGGTTGATGAAAGATTACTTGAGATTGCGAAGATAGGTGGAGTTGTGCTTGACAGCTGGACTATGCCATGGCTCTTTAAAGGAGAAGCATTCAAAATCTGGTTAAAAGCTTCTTTAGAAGTTAGAGCTAAAAGAGCTGCAAAAAGAGATTTTATGGAAGTCGATAATGTTATAAAAATCATTAAAGATAAAGACGAGAGGACTAGGCGAATATACAAGGAACTGTATGGTTTTAACTTTGGTGAGGATTTATCTCCTTTTGATTTGGTATTGAGTACAGATAAATTCGATCCTGATGGAGTCTATGAGATAGTCTCAAAAGCCGTTGATCTTTACATAAAGAGTTTTTAAATTTATTAATATAATTAAATAAGGGAAAGCAATTGCAAAGTTTGATAACTATAGATGATGACTTAACTGATGAGAGTTATGGTTATGATCCTTACAAACGTCCTATTAATGTCCTTTTAGATTATGGAATAATCCTTCTTGATAAACCATCAGGACCTACTAGCCATGAAGTCGTATCATGGGTAAGAAAGATTTTAGGAATTGATAAAGCAGGTCATAGTGGTACTCTTGACCCTCCTGTTACTGGTTTATTGCCTATAGGGTTAGGAGAGGCAACTAAAGCCTTATCACTACTTTTACTTGGACCAAAAGAGTACTATGCTGTTGCAAGAACTCATGATCCTGTGAGTGAGAATAAGCTAAGAAGTGTTCTATCTGAATTCATTGGAGAAATTTATCAAAGACCTCCTCAAAGATCTTCTGTCAAAAGGGAAATAAGGACTAGAAAAATATATGAATTAGAATTATTAGAGCAAAAAGGCAAGCTTATTCTTTTAAGAGTTCTTTGTCAAGCAGGGACTTATGTGAGAAAGCTAATTTATGATATAGGGGAAGTTTTAGGCTGTGGTGCAACTATGATAGAGCTGAGAAGGACTAGAGTTAGTGATTTAAGCGAATCGAATGGATTAGTCAGACTTCATGATTTATTAAATGCTGTTTACGAATGGAAGGAGGATAAAAAAGAGGATAAGATTAGACAATTAATAAAGCCTATCGAGTTTGCAACATCCTCGATCAAATCAGTAATAATACGTGATTCTGCAGTCGATGCTATATGCCATGGGGCGCAATTGGCTGTACCTGGAATATTACAATTATCATCAGATATTGTGAAAGGAGATATTGTTTGCATTTACACTTTGAAAAAAGAATTAGTAGCTATAGGGGAAGCTTTAATGTCAACAAAAGAGATCGAGGAATCCAGTAAAGGAATTGCATTCTCAACTAAGCGTGTAATAATGAAAGCAGGCACTTATCCTAGATTATGGCACTCTAAAAAATCTATTAAAGAATCAAAAAGTAGTTACTAATAATTTTTTAGTTTGTTATTAGGAATGTTATTAAGATAAGATTTATCCTTTAGAAGAATGCATTACTAAATCCTGAAAAGAAGTATTAAAGATAGCAATTTATGATAAATACTCAAAGCTTAATTAAAATATAACCTTATCATAATTGCTAGATCTTTACAGCAATATATTAATAATTAATAAAATCTTAACATCGTCTGGTACTATTGTAAATAAGTTTATAAAATATGGCATCTAAGAGGTTAAGGCAATCGTGTGAATATAGAATTGATTAGAGTTGCCCAAATTGCAGGTTTCCTTGGTAGTGGTAAGACTACTACACTCATTCGCTTAGGAAAGGAACTATCTAAAAATTATAGTAAGAAAGTAGGTATTATAGTGAATGAAGTTGGAGAAGTATGTATAGATGGTTCTTTTATTCGTGACTTTGGATTTGAAGTTAAAGAGATTGTACAAGGATGTATTTGCTGTTCTCTTAAAGGGGATCTACAATCAACTCTTAAGATTCTTTATGAAAATTATGAACCTGACATCATTCTTATTGAACCAACAGGTATCGCCTTTCCCTCAAAGATTAAGGAGATAATCAACGGTCTAACGGATATACCTTTAGAGCAAACACCAGTAATAGCTTTAGTAGATAGTGAAAGATTCAGAAAGATGTTTAAGGAGATGGAACACTTTCTTATCAAGCAGATTAAAGAAGCCGATGTTATCGCTATAAACAAAATCCAGCAAATAATACTATAAAGAACCTAGAGCTATTATACATTGGGTACTATGGAACAACACTTGTTAACGCTATAATTGAGCATAGAAAAACAGGAAGAGAAGGTATTGACAAATCCAATAAGCTTTTTGATAAAATCTTTTCTGGTAAAGGTATAGCTGGTGCTACAATAGAGAAGATAATAAAAGCACTTAAATTATCACTAAGTGTTAGTAAGAGCTTAAACAAGCTTGATGAAGGAATAGAGAATCCTTTATCTTCAATAGCTTTACTAAAAAGGATGCAAGATACTAAAGATGTTACAAGAAGCGTATCTTGAAGGATTCAGGAATAGAGTGAAGCGGCTATCCCAAAAGAAGACCTTTTACTCATAAATTATTGAAATAGCTAAACTTTTAATATACTTGTATACAAAAAAGAAAAATTTGAGATTAAATTTTTATTCAATATGGGTTTTAAATTTAAAAAAGTAGCAGTAGGTGGAACGTTCGACCATCTTCATATTGGTCATAAAGCCTTATTAAAAACTGCTTTTGAATATGGTGAGTTTGTGGTGATAGGAATATCATCAAATACTTTTGTAAAGAAATTAGGTAAAGAAAATGTACAAGAATTTAGCTTTAGAGTTGAAAGATTGAGGAATTTCTTGAATTCTAATTATCTTAATAGAAGATATGAGATACATTCATTAGAAGATTATTTTGGACCTATTATAGTTGATGAGAGTATAGATGCGATAGTAGTTAGCGAAGAGACTTTAAGCAGAGCAAAGGAGGCTAATGAATTGAGAAAGGCAAAGGGATTAAAACCATTAGAGATAATATTGATTGATACAGTTTTAGCTGATGATGGATTACCAGTATCATCTACTAGAATTAGAAATGAAGAGATAGATGAGGAAGGGCATAAAATTAAAACTAATCGATAATTATCAAATTTGTAACTAAATAAATAAAAGACAAATAACTCGTAGATAAGTGAATATAGCTCATAAAATATTTTATACGACTCTTTCTAAGGAATTCCTTGATAGCGATAATAGTAAAAAAGGGAGGACTAATATACAATCAAAATAAGAAGACAGTATCCTTAGTAGTAGTCAGCATATTCATCTTCCCAACATCCTTCGCTTCAGTACCATTAGCACTAATCCAACCAACGGTCCTTCAGGAACGATCGAACCATCGATGGAAATGGCTTCAATTCTGGCATATACAGGATATACCTCGATAAAGATAGCGATTCAAGATATGATTGGAACGAGCCATATAGAACAGTAAGTGTAAATGGAATAGGAAAGTTTACGACAACTTGCCTTACTCACTACCTCTAATTTGGTGATGGAATGTCTGAAAAAGTTGAGTGTAAAAAATGTGGATTTAAAAATCCAACTAATTTGAAGTATTATGGTAGTTGAAATTCATAAATTTGAAGGTTTAGCAATAAAAGGCTTATTAGTAAAAATCGAATACTTTTTTATGATGGTTTATGGAAGTTGAAGCAAGAATCTTAGAGCTTGAGAGAAGAGTCAGCATCCTATCAAGAGCCCTCTATCTAATCTTATTTGAGGAAGGCGAGATTCTTCCTAAAAATGAGATCGATGATCTGAAGAAGAGACTAAATGATTATAGAGAGAGAAGAGAAGAATTCATGTCTCTTACCGAGTTGCTTAGGGATGTTCAAAGTAATACTTCACAGAAAAGCTATAAATGAAATCAGATCGTTGCAAAATAAAGATAGGGAAAGGGTATTAGAAGCTATTAAGAACATGGAATTAAATCCCCTCTCTGGCGATGTTAAACCTATAAGGACATTAAGGGGAGTTTTACTCCTAGGGTAAGGAGTTATCTTTTGAAGATGAATTGACCTAATCCTTTTGATACTTTAGTGCAGAGGTCGAAAGTTACCACAACTCCGTTGTGGCTGTATCATAGACGCTTATCACATCTTGAAAGAAGTTGTAAACACATAAAATTTGAACTCTTAAATTATATTGAAGTTAAGGCTATATTTAAGAGCGTTTTGGGTAAAGTGAGACAAGATTATTCTTTAAGACGTTCTTTTGATAAGATCTCAAGATAGATAACGTTCTTATCTACTAGAGTCTATCTAAAAAATATT
>JAVZMU010000030.1:0-13075 GCA_038883135.1 Nitrososphaerales archaeon | reverse complement strand
TGATAGGGATGGATAGCATTATGGATAAAGGTGGTGCATTAGAGTGAATGAGGAACAAAAGACTCTTAATGTAATCATTAATTATGGTGAACTTAAGGTAGAGTTTAGCGGCGATCCACAATCCGTGTTAGTATCTATAAACGAATTTTTAGCTAAGCATATACCTAAAATAGATTTAGCATCAAAAGTTACTGTAAATTATTCATTGAACGATTTAATAAGTATGTTTGGAGAGTATGTAAAGATAACACCAGAAGGTCCAAGAGTTTGGGTAGGTGAACAAAAATTAAGTGATAAGAGCATTTTAGGATTACAGCTTGTAGCAGCAAAGATAAATCATGAGAGTGGAAAAGTAGCTTCACCATCGCTAACTTTAAATGAAATTAGATCTGCTACTGGACTCAACCCAAAATCCATAAGTTCAAGAATGAGTGAAATGTTGAAATGGGGTTATGTCGATAAAGAGGTAAGTGAAGAAGGTGTGCGCTACAAGATAACTACTCAAGGCATTAATTGGTTAAATCAAATGCTAATGAAAAAAGCTGGAAAGATTTAAGATTGAGTTATAATTTAGCGTTAAAATACTTAAACATAAAAATTGGTTTACGAGTTGAAATTTATTCTCATATTAATGAGAGCTTTGAAAATGGTTTTGGTGAATGAAGCAAAGATAGTCATATCTCATTAGATTCGAATAATCCTGAACAAGAAGTTTTCTGAAATATTCCTCGAATAGATTCTTTAGCTTACTCTAGTTCATATTTTTAAATTTTTCAATAAAAATGATGATACGATATGGATAAAAAGGGAGATACCTAAAAACTTTATTCGAAGATTCTAGTTAAAATCTTTCTTTATTTAAATAGTGAGTTTTGAGAGTCAAGTAAATACAATCGTAGGGGTAGATGATCCTGAAGTTGAAGATATTTTCAATCGCTAAGACTTACAACCAGATTTCAAGTTAGAAAGGTATAATTATACAGCAAATTTGAAGGCAGGCTTAAGCGATGGGATATATCTTGCTGTTAGAATTACTATTGATGATATTAGAATTGAGATAGCCTAAGTTACCTCTCTGTAAAGATTAATATAATTAGCATATATCTATTGATAAACATGGCAGAAAGACTTTCTATAATAGTATTCTCAGGAACTGTGGACAAGCTTTATCCTGTAAGCATACTTACATCTGGAGCTGTTGCTATGGGCATGGATGTAGATATATTCTTGACTTTTTGGGGTCTAAATGCATTTCTCAAGGATAATATAAAGACCAATACAAGAATGAGTAAGGATTTTGAAGATATGGCTCCATTAGTGATGCAAATAATGAAAGAAAAGAATGTTCCATCTTGGTACGATACGCTCAAAAGAGCTAAGGAAATAGGCAAAGTAAGAATTCATGCATGTTCCATGACTTTAGATCTTCTAGAAATAAAAAAAGAGTCTCTTGACGATATAGTTGACGATATAATGGGAGTTGGAGAGTTTATAGAGACTGCAAAAGATTCAAAAATAACTCTCTTCATATAAGGAGTGAGGATACATGAGTGAGGAACCTAAAGTAGATAGGTTGATAGATGCAAGGAATACTTTTTGTCCAGGACCTTTAATGGAATTAATAAGAGCCATAAGAGAAGCAAAGGTCGGTGAAATTATAGGAGTTTTATCATCAGACACAGGATCGAAAAGGGATATTCCTCTATGGGTAAGTAAGGCAGGTCACAAGCTTATTGGCATTTACGAAAAGGTAGGCTATGCAGAAATAGTAGTTCAGAAGATGAAGTAAGTTTTAACATCTCTTTTTCTTTAGGTTGAATCATATGGGTAAGAATATCGTCATAGTTGGAGGGGGGCCAGCAGGCACTATAGTAGCGAACTCGCTTGCCAAAAAGCTCAAAAAAGAAGAAGCTTACATTACTGTTATAGATAGGACTGGGAAACATGTGTATGAGCCTGGACTTTTGTATTTAACTTTTGGCGAACAGGATCCAAAAGATATAGTGAGAAGTGAGAGAGATATCTTAAATAAAAAAGTAAGTTTGATCGTTGACGAGGCAATAAAGATAGATACAAAGAAAGAGATAGTAGAAGTGAAGAAAGGGGATAAGTTCCATTATGATTACCTTATAATAGCTACTGGAGCGAGACTCTGCCCAGAAGAAGTTCCAGGGCTGAAAGAAGGAGCTTACCACTTTTATACCGTTGATGAAGCTTTAAAGCTTAGAGATGCTCTAAATAAGTTTAATAAAGGAAAGATAGTTATTGGAGTTGGTGGTGTTCCTTATAAGTGTCCTCCAGCACCTGCCGAAATTGCATGTTTTTTAGACTATAAACTAAAAGAGAGAGGAATAAGAGATAGAGTGGAGATTCATTATCTATCACCACTACCAAGAATTTTTCCCATTGAATCTATAGACCCTATAGTAAACGAAATCTTTGATAAAGAGAGGATAAAATATACTACTTTCTTCAACGTGGAGTCTGTAGATCCTGAAAGAAAAGAGGTTAAATCTTTAGAAGGAGAAACAATAAGCTACGATCTATTGATATTGATACCGCCTCATAGAGGATCGAAAGTTATTGAAGACTCATTATTGGGAGATAGAGGAGGATGGGTACCAACTGATAAGTACAGTCTAAAGGTAAAGGGTTACGATAATGTTTATGCAATAGGAGACGCTACAGATCTTCCCATATCTAAATCTGGTGCAGCAGCCCATTACGAAGCAAAGGTTGTTGCCAATAACATTGCATCAGAGATTAAAGGTAATGAAAGTCTAGACAAGTACAATGGCAAAGTAGTTTGCTTATGTGATGCTGGTAACAAAGCAATATATTTGAACTTTGATTATGAAAATCCTCCAAAGCCCACTCGTCCCAGATGGATCTATCGTTTGTTAAAGTTAGCATTCAACAAACTCTACTGGCATACTGTAGCAAAGGCTAGATTTTTGTGATAATAAAGCGAATATTCCAATGTAAGTAAGTTTTTTAGCTATGAAAGATATATCATATGAGATAAAGTAACTAAACAAAATTAGATTTTTATTCATTATTCATTAAAAGTGGGATAGATTCCCTTATAACTTCAGCACTTTTAAGGAGAAGTTCCTTCTCATCATCATCAAGTTCTAACTCTATTACTTTTTCAACACCATTCTTTCCTATGATTACTGGCACACCCATACAAATATCATTAAATCCATATTCACCATTTAAGTAAAAAGAAACAAGATGGATTTTTTTCTTATCTTTAACCATAGACTCAACAATAGACGAGGTTGAAGCTGCTACTCCGAATGTTGTAGCTCCTTTAAGAGATATTATCTCTGCTCCTGACCTTTTTGTCTTCTCAATCAAATTAGCTATCTGAGATTCATTTAATAATTTTTTAATAGAAATCCCGTTAACCTTTGATTGACTTTTTAAAATTATCATAGAATCTCCATGCTCTCCTATAACAAATGCATTAATTAAAGAATTAGAAATTTTTAGTATCGATGATAAGTAATATTTTAGCCTTGCAGCATCTAGCTCGCTACCAACCCCAAATACTTTCCTACGATCGAATCCTGTTATCTTAAGAGTATAATATGTCATTAGATCCAATGGATTTGTAACTACAATTACTTTCGATTTTGGTGCATATTCTAAAATTTTCTCTGATATTTGTTTTATAATTGTCTTATTCTTCTTAAGAAGATCGAGTCTACTCATATCAGCAGTTCTTGGAAAGCCTGCTGATACTATTACTATATCTGAACCTATTAAGTCTTTGTAATCATTAGAGCCTTTAATTTTAACATCTATATTAAGCTCAGAAGCCATATGGCTAAGGTCTAAAGCATTTCCTTGAGGTAATCCTTGAATTATATCAATTAGGGTTAAATCATCCAATCCTTTAAGTACTATATGCTCTGCTATAGTACTTCCAACCTTACCAAGACCTAATATACTTATCAATCTTCCACCTAAGTTTTGTCTTTACATGGACTGAATGATACTCAATTAACATTTTATAAAAGCTATCTTTTCTATTCTGAGTTTATAGGTTGATTAAGATTTGTCATCAGAGATAAGGATCATAGGAATAGAAGGAATACCTGAAGTTAATCCTGGTAATGATATAGCTAGTTTAATTGCTAACTCAATTCAAAAGCAAGGCATTAAGATTATAGATAAGGATATAATAGTTGTAACTCATAAAATAGTCTCCAAAGCTGAAGGAAGGCTTATTGATCTAAAGAAGATAAAACCCTCAGATTTTGCTTTAAAGATTAGTAAGTATGGAAAAAAAGATCCTAGAATGATAGAAGTCATTCTTCGTGAAGCAAAAAGAATAGTTAGGATGAAAAAAGGAGTAATAATAGCTGAGACTAGACATGGATTCGTATGTGCTAATGCAGGTGTTGATAAATCTAATGTGAAAGGTAAGGATATAGTTTCCTTATTGCCTATCAATCCTGATAAATCTGCTCAACTCATTAAAGATGGAATAAAAAGAAAATTGAAGGTTGATGTAGCTGTGATAATTTCTGATACCTTTGGTAGACCTTGGAGGGAAGGTCAAACAAATGTAGCAATAGGAGTTGCTGGGTTGGAACCTATATTGGATTATAGGGGAAAAAAGGACAATTATGGTTATACACTTAAAGCGACTGCTATAGCTATAGCTGATGAATTAGCATCAGCAGCAGAACTCGTTATGGGGAAATTAAGAAAGATACCTATAGCAATAATAAGAGGTTATAAATATAATGAAGGAAAAGGTTCTATCAAATCTCTTATTAGACCTCGTTCAAGAGATCTATTTAGCTGAAATAAATTATGCAATATAATTATCTTCTTGAGCATACATGGATTCATTAAAATTAATCAAATTTCAGAATCTGAACCATAAATTTGAGTATTTAACTATTTTTATTTCTTTAAAATAGGTTTATGAATTCTATTAAAGTATTCATTAATTCGATTTATAAGATTATTTTTCAATATATAATCGTAAGTTTCTGTACCTTTTCCAAGCTTTAAGAAATTAATTAAGTCGTTTGGCGTATCTATGTCAAGTGCAATTCTTGGAGATCTATAAATTATATAATGAATTTTATTAGCAATAGCTTCGTTTATGTGGATTTTAAAGCTATTTATTCCAAACCTTGGCTTAATTATATCAGGAGGACTTACAAGAAGTGCGTTAGTACCTTTTTCATCCATAGATGGTGCGATAACTATTGATTTTGGAAGAAAGCTTTGCCTTATCATAGCATCTATATCATCACTCTTTACAAGAGGTATGTCTATTGGTAAAACAAGCATCGATTTAGCTCCATCTTTTAAGCAAAATCTTGCTATTCTCTCTACAGCTGAGTTCAATCCTCCCGATTCTTCCTCATCTAGAGCTATTGCTCCCATCGTTCTTACCAATTTTAATACGCTTTCATCACAGCTTATGATAATTATTCTCTCAACATATTTTGACATGCTTACTGCTTTTAGAACATCTTTTAGCATTGTGATGCAAAGTAAACTCCTCTCTTCAGGTCTTAATACTACTTCTAGCCTTCTCTTAGCATCTCTCAAGTCTTTTACAGGAATTGCTACAAAAGTCATTTTTAAACTTCTATTGTATTTAATGCAGTTTTAGCTAATCTCATCTTCTCCTTTAAGTCTTTCATTATAGTGTTTGTAATAAAAACCTTTATTCCTAAACTTTCTATCTTCTCTTTAAGATTCACATCTAAATTATCTATAATAAATATATCTAAAAAGTCTCTATACAATTTTGCTACACCATAAGCAGAAACATCTTCTTTTTTAATTTGAAGTTGTGCTGCTAAACTACTCATTAACTTATCTGCAGGACCTTTTACTGTTTTACCTGCTATTAAAGGACTTATCCCTACTATCTTAGCTTTTGTTTCTTTTAAGCTCTCTCTAATACCTGGAACGGAAAGAATCGTACCTATACTGACTATTGGATTGCTTGGACAAATTATTATCCCTCTAGCTTCCATTATAGAGTTGATTACACCAGGAGCTGGTCTTGCCTTTTCTATGTTTTTGAAGATTACCTCTAAAACCTTATCTTGAGCTTTTCTCTTAATCAAATATTCTTGAAAGTGCATAATACCCTTATCTGTTACTATCATAGTCTCAACTTTATCATCAGTCATAGGTATGATCCTAGCCTTTACACCTAAAGCAGTACGCTCTTTATCTATTACCTCTGAGAGTTTCAGTCCTTTTTTTAAAAGAAAAGTTCTATGGATATGAGTAGCAAAATCTCTATCTCCAATCATGAACCATGTATCATAACCATATCTTTGTAGAGATTCTAAGCAATTAAAAGTATCTCCCTTTATTCCCCAACCCTTTTCATCGTCAACTATTCCTGCTAATGTGTAAATTACTATATCCACATCAGGAGATATATGCAAACCATAAAGCTCTATATCGTCTCCAGTATTCACAATAACCGATACTTCCTCATCACCAACTACTCTAATTAGTCCTTCAAGAAATCTTGCTGCTCCAACACCTCCTGCTAATGCTGCTATCAATTCTTAACGCCATTTATTGTAGCTAATTACACTCTTTAAGGGTTTTCTTGGAGGCATTTTTGGTTGCTCTAAAGGATACCCTATCTCTATTAGAGCTTGTGGATCGAAGCTATTTGGAATCTTTAAAACTTTTCTTACAGTATCGATACAGAATAAGGGTGCACATCTCCAACAGGCACCTAATCCTTTTGCATGAATCGCCAATAATAGGTTCTGTATAGCAGCTGAGACAGATTGAACAGCCATTAAATATTCAGCATTTTTTCTTCTCTCATCTGGATACTTATTCATATCTTCCATCGTGAGGCATGGTATAATTAATATTGAAGAGTTTATGATTCTCTGTTTAGATACTTCTATTAACTTTTCAATTTCAATTTTTGATAAACCATCTTTTAATAAATCCTCTTGCCAAACCTGAGCCATAGAATCAGCAAGTTTAATTTTGACTTTGTTATCATCTATTATTATGAAGCGCCAAGGCTGAGCGTTATGGGCTGATGGAGCGCTTATTGCTACATCAAGAATTTCTTCTATGATATTTCTTGGGATAAATTCTGACTTCAGCTTTCTTATGCTCCTTCTCGATTTAATGAAATTTAAGAAATCATAAGGCTCAACCATAGCTTTTTGACCAAAATTCTAATAGGAATATATAAAATATAAAGGAGACCATATTACCATTAGGCAATGAGAATTTGGTAATGAGAAAGATTGATAAATTAAACGATTGGAGGAGGACTCATTACTCTATAGAAATCAAACCAGAATTAGAAGGTAAAAAGGTTACAATATTTGGTTGGTTGTCAAGTATACGTGAGCAAGGTGGAATAGTCTTCTTAATTCTTAACGATAAAGAAGGTATGGTTCAAGTTACAGTACATAAAGATAAAGCTTCTAAATCAATTTTGGAGAAGTTAAAGATTCTTAGCGAGCACTCTAGCATAGGTGTTAAAGGAATAGTTAAGAGTATTAATAAAGCTCCTCATGGAGCTGAAATAATTCCTGAAGAAATTAGAATTCTAAGCATAGCTCAACGCCAACCTCCCTTTAGCTTGTTTGGAGGAAAGATACCAAGTATTGATAAACGTCTCGACATTCGAGTTATAGATTTGAGGAGACCGAAAGTTCAAGCTATATTCAAAATAAGGCATACAGTATTGAAAGCAATAAGAGATTTTCTAATAGGTAAGAGATACATGGAGGTAAGTACTCCTAAGATAATTGCTACAGCAACAGAAGGAGGAGCTGCATTATTCCCTTTATTATATTATGATAAAGAAGCTTTTTTAGCTCAAAGTCCTCAACTTTACAAAGAGCAACTAGTAATGCCTTTTGAAAAGGTATTTGAGATAGGACCGATCTTTAGGGCTGAAGAATCTCGTACTTTAAGGCATTTAAGTGAGGTTATATCTATAGATGTTGAAGAGGCTTTTGTTTCCTATGAAGATATGATGAATCTTATCGAACAAATGATACATTATGTTGTAAAAACGGTAAATGATGAGTGCAGTAAAGAAATGGATTTGTTAAACTATAAAATTACAATTCCTAAATCTCCATTTAAGCGCCTCACTTATGATGAGATTCTTAAAATGTTAGAGAGAGAAAACATAATAGTGAATTGGGGCGAAGATTTATCCACTCAAGCCCTTAAAATTTTAGGAGAAATCTTACCTGAATTTTATTTCATAACAGATTGGCCTACAGTTATAAAGCCGTTTTACATAAAACCGAGAGATGATAAGAAAGATATTTGTGAATCCTTTGATTTTATGCATAGTTCCATCGAGTTAGCATCAGGAGGCTCAAGGATAAGCTCAAAGAGATTGTTAATAAAAAGATTAAAGGAACAAGGTTTGAAGCCAAGACTCTTCGAATATCATTTAAGAATATTTGATTATGGAATGCCTCCTCATGCAGGATTTGGATTAGGATTAGAAAGGTTAATGATGGTATTGACAGGACAAGAAAACATTAGGGAGGTTACAATTTTCCCAAGGGATCAGTTCAGATTAGCACCTTAATTTTCACAATCTTTGATTTTTCATCTAATCATCTTTTCATAAACTGCTAAGAGTTTATTAATACATTTATCTACGGAATATTCAAGAGCAGTCTTCCTAGCATTCTTACTCATTAAAGATTTCTCGTTTATTGTCTTTATTATCTTCTCAGCACAATCATCAGGATCATCAGGATTGAATAAGTAGCCATTATACCCATTTTTCACTATCTCTTTTATAGCTAGATAATCTGCACCAACAACTGGTTTACCACAAGCCATAGCTTCAAGAGCTGTTAAACCTTGAGTCTCAAACTTAGAAGGAAAGACAAACACATCTGAAGCTGCGTAATAACTTGCTATTTTTTCTTCTTCAATATAGCCTTGAAGTATAAAGCTATTTCTCACATTATTTTTGATTATCATATTTTCGTAATATTCTTTAGCTGGTCCTACACCAGCCAAAATAAATTTACAGTTAGACAATTTTTTAAGCACTTTAGGAGCTGCTTTTATAAGAACATCAAGGTTTTTCTCCTTCACAAGCCTACCAAGGTAAAGCACCAAATACTCATCTTTTACTCCAAGCAATTTTCTAATAAGTCCTCCATTTACGTTAGGATTGAACTTATTTACATCGATACCAGTTGGAATTACATATATTTCCCTCTTTAATCCATGCTTGATTAAAACATCCTTAATCGCATTACTAGGAACAATAACTACATCTGAACGTTTCAGATAGAATCTTACATAATCCCAAGCTATTTTTTTAATTAATCCCCTCACTATATTGCTCTTAGCTACATAATGAACAGCTTCTGGAATTAAAGTGTGAAAAGTAGTAAGTATAGGTAAATTTAAAGAGATTGCAGTCCAAATAGCAACCCAACCTGTAGTAGCTATGCCATGAGAGTGTACAAGTTGAATACCAAGTTTCTCGATTTTTCTTTTAGAGAAAAAGGGAAAGATGGCTATTTTATAGTTAGGATAAGGCTTGAAAGGAATTGATGTATAATAAAATACATGATCATCTAAATTTCTCTCTTTTACTTGTCTCGAACCTGAACAAAAAATGAATACTTCATGACCTCTCTCTTCAAGAGCCTTACGTAGTGTTAGGATGGATGTTACGACACCATCTCTATTCGGCAAGTAAGTATCTGAAAAGAATGCAATCTTCATCAAAAAATCTAAAGTAAGGAGACTTAATAAGACTATAGCTAAATCTTAATCATACCTTCAAAAACTGGTAAAACCATTTATATTAAAGCAAGGTTCTATGCTTTCTTGCTCTATTTAGTGCTTCCAATAGCCCTGAGAAGCTTTTAAATCCTATAAGGTAGAGTTTAGCTTATGCCAATTATCCACGTTTATGTTTTCTCATTAATTAGCTTAATCTTCATAATGAATGGTTTTATCTATGCTTGATTAGTAACATACTAGGATTCACATGAGAACTTAAAGCTGTTGAAGAAACGCTTCCTCTACCCTTCTTTTTGAGCGATAGCTATAAGAATGCTAGCGGACCTTTACTAGGTCAAATCTGAATCAGTGAATCTTAATTATTCAAGAAAGAACTTTGCTAATATTTTATCTTAAAACTGAAATAATTACATTGTTTACGTGAACTCATTTCTCTTTAGCAAACACTCATGATGAAATCCTAATGAAGAAAGAGCAAAATGCTTAACTTAATGGACTCTTCTACCTTCTTCGTATAGTAATGCTAGGTTTAATCGAGGCACTTCTCGTCACTGAGTTGGTTCTGTTAATCGTGACAGTCTACCTCCTACTCACTAGTATCAGAGAGACAAGAGGTAGGTCTCATCCCATAGACCAGCCATGAAGGCTATGAGGACTTTTAGTAGAGCAGAGTATTTTACTGCGGTTCAGGAGTCAATTGGCGAAGCTACTAACTACATCTATGTTACAGTAACCGGGACTCCACCAAAAGAAGATAAGAGAGACTATTGAAAGGCTCATGAGATAGTTCTCAAGAGCTAAAAAGGCGGGGGTTAAGTTGAAATTTCTCCTCCCAAAGGATCCTGATCGACTTATGATGGGTTATATATATAAGAGTACAGAGGTGAAGTTAATTACAATCCTTCCTTTCTAGTAAGCGACATAAGATACATGATAGTGGACGGTCGTATAACTGTCCTAGGTTTTCCTGAAAGGAGCGGCTAAAGGAACCTACTCGTAAAGGTTACAAGGTATACTCTGAGGGAGTTGCTCTTATGTTTAAGGAGAAGTTCGATAACCTTTGTGAGTCCCACTCATCAATGGACTATGATCCGTATCTCAAAGAAACGATAAAGGATGCGATTGCTCATACTCCAGGAATCTCTAATGAGACTCTTTCCTCTCTCTTAAGTCTACCTTTAGAGGAGATCGAAAGGATTAGATCCTCTTAATATATTCTAGCGAAAAAGGCTTCGAGAATGGTATAAATTATAGTTCACAATTAACTTATAAGAATAAGTTCATGGTTTGGTGGCAATCTTGGTAGAAAGGAAGAAAACAATTTCAAAAGAACAGATAGAGAAGATTGCATGGTTAGCAAGAATTGAAATTTCGAAGAGAGAGCTAGAACTTTTCTCTAAGCAGTTAAATGATATCTTGACTTTCTTCTCAAAAATAGATGAGGTAAATACTGAAAGTATTCCTCCTTCTTATCATGTTTTAGATCTGGTTAATGTATTTAGGAAAGACGAGGTAAAATCATCATCTTTTGAAGAAATTTTTCAAATTGTACCTCAAACTAAAGGAAAATTTGTAAAAGCACCTAGGATGGCTTGAGTTTATGTCTCGTTACATAGAATTGTCAGCATATGAGATCGTTAAGAGAATAAAAGCTCAAGAATTAAAGGTAGTAGACTATATATCATATTTATTTGAGAGAATTAAAAGAATTGAGAGGGATATTCATGCTTACATAACCCTTACAGAAGATTCTGCTCTTAAAAAAGCTCAAGATATAGATAAGAAAATAGAGAGAGGAGAAAGAACGGGAAGGTTATGTGGAGTTGGTATAGCTATAAAGGATAACATTTGTACGAAAGGAATTAGAACAACATGTGCATCCCGTATGTTAGAAAATTTTATTCCACCTTATAATGCCACAGTTATTAATTTAATAGAAGATGAGGATGGAATAATAATAGGCAAAACTAACATGGACGAGTTTGCTATGGGATCATCTACAGAATATAGCTACTTTGGTCCTACTCATAACCCTTGGGATTTAGAAAGAGTACCAGGAGGCTCTTCTGGAGGAAGTGCAGCAGCAGTAGCATCTTCTATGGCTACTTTAGCTTTAGGCTCTGATACGGGAGGTTCGATAAGATGCCCAGCTAGCTTTTGCTCAGTAGTAGGTCTTAAGCCTACATACGGTTTGGTGAGTAGATTCGGATTGATAGCTTATGCAAACAGCTTAGAGCAAATAGGCCCTATAACTAAGGATGTTAGGGATTGTGCGCTTTTGCTAAGCTGCATAGCAAATTATGATCCATTAGATAGCACATCCGTGAATAAACCCAAAGAAGATTATACAAAGTACATTATAGATGATGTTAAAAATATAAAATTAGGCATTATTAAAGAGTTCTTTGGCGAAGGTACTCAAGATTCTGTAGAGAAAGGAATCTGGAATGCTATAAAAAAATTAGAAGATCTTGGAGTTGATTACCAAGAAATCTCTATTAAAAATCTTGATTACTCTCTCCCATCATACTATATAATAGCTATGTCTGAAGCAAGCTCTAACCTTGCTAGATATGATGGTCTCAGATATGGCTATAGAATTCCCAATAAATCTTATGACTGGAGTACTGTTTATCTAAAGAATAGAAGATTTGGTTTTGGTTTTGAAGTAAAAAGGAGAATAATACTTGGAACATTTGCTTTATCTGCAGGATACTATGATGAATATTATTTAAAGGCTCAAAAGATAAGAACTCTAATAAAGAGAGATTTTGAAATGGCATTTAAAAGATTCGATGTATTAATAGGACCTACAATGCCAATACTCCCATTTAGAATAGGGGAGAAGGTTAACGATCCTTTAGAGATGTATATGTGTGATATAGATGGAGTTCCAGCCAATTTAACTGGAATACCTAGCATATCAATACCTTGTAGCTTCTCTAATGGTCTTCCTATAGGGCTCCAGATAATGGCACCTCCTTTCAGAGAGGATTTATTGATAAGAATTGGGTTCTCCTTCCAAAAGAACTTTCCCGTATCAGTAAAGTTGAAGGATTATGAGTAAAATCGAGTCATTAGAGATAAAGATTGGTTTAGAAGTTCATTGTCAATTGACGAATTTAAAGACAAAACTATTCTGTAGTTGTTCATCAGATTATAGAGGAAAAGAACCTAATACTCTAATTTGTCCTATATGTATGGGGATGCCTGGAACTCTACCTGTATTGAACGAGAAAGCTTTAGAAGATGCAATAATGGTAGCCTTAGCACTAAACTCAAAAATATCTGAGAGAATGCT
>JAVZMU010000029.1:0-13834 GCA_038883135.1 Nitrososphaerales archaeon | reverse complement strand
TATGAAAGAAAGAGGTTGAAGAAACATGTGCGAATGTCTTTTAGTATAAGAGTTGGAAGTTCCTCTAAGATATATCGCTTCTATGCCCCACTTGAAGTTAAGAAAATAATCAAAGAAGGCTTACCTTCTGGAGCTTGCTCAATTAACGCAGCCATTATAGTGGGGCTAGCCCTCTCCAAAAGTTTAGAAAAGGATATAAAATCTGGTCGGATGCGATTGGATGAGATGAAAGTTTTCCTCTTCAAATGTCATCCCAATAAACATGGACGTGTGAAAGTTTCAGAGTTAAAAGAAATGAGTGTGTTTCAAAAATCTTTGTCAGCTTTATTAGATCGTATTAAGGCAATAAGTGGGCTAGATTTGAAAACTAGGTTTCTTAAGCTTCTCTCATGAGTAGCTGAACTCCAAGCTCTGTACAATTATAAGATCACAGTTCTAACACAGAGATTCCACTACCAGACTCTAAACTCCGTACAATTCTGCTTATTTTGTCGTAAAAGTTTCTATCGATAATCACAATACAATCTTTTGGTCTCCCCCATAGCTGGTCATCGTCAACCTTTACAGAAATGACTCCAGCATCTTGAAGTGCTTTTTTCATCTTTGATCTAGTTGCAGGAGCTACAGATTCAGGGTCATCAAGAAACTTCTTCATGGTACGAAAACTCTCTTCTATAGTTTTTACCATGAGTCCTACCGAGCGAATTTCATAATTCAAGATGTCATAGTGATTTTTGCAGAGACCAATATAACAGGATTGTTCGGCTGTATGACAGATCCACACAGAGGGTTCTGAGCACCCTTTAATACTACATATTTTGGTCATTATCTCGAACCCTTCGTTATTTGTGAATCGTAATTTATATCTTTTAGGTTGATAATTAGTAAAAATTAAGTAAGAATTAAGGCTGATTCGACCCTAAATTTTGCTCTTAGATGTTAATACCTTCCGTATCTTTCTAGACTCCTATCTCATTTCTTATCTCAATAATCTTTCTCTCTAGTTCATAAAGCTCTTTTACTCTTCTCCAATTCACAATTCTAGCTATATGCTCTATTTCATGAAATGAACCTTCTAATAGTTGTTTAGCCTCATCTATATACTTCTCTGTTGTAACTAAGTATGGCTTACTGTTCCACTTATCCCATGCATGCTTCAGCTTTGTTAAAGCCTCAAAGAAGTTCCCGCTAATTTGAACCTCGAATACATGGCTTGGGTTACCAGCTTTTATTCTCTTCCAGACCACATCTAAACGATAACTATCTATACGATACTCAATCTCACTTACTTTACCCTCAAGCTCCCCTATCTCATGAATCATATCCCTAATCTCATTATGATTTGGTATCTCAGAGGGAGGGAGCTTTTCACCTTTCTCGAATCTAAACCTATATTTATTATCCTCGATAGGCTCGATTATCACAATATCTCCAACTTGAGCGTTATGCCTTCTATACCATTCCGTCAAGCCGTAGAGCCTTCTTCTCTTTGGGTTATAGGTTAACTCTATCTCTTTATCACTATCATCAAAAGTCGCTCTGATTTTGACAAGACCTGCACCTTTTGGGAAGGTTTCAACTATGTCTTTTAAAATATTCATAAAACCTAGTTGTAAAGGCTTAGCTGTTAGTTTATATCGATAAGTTCTAGGCGATGTTTCAAAAGTCAAGTGTAATCAAGTAAGTATGCATTAAAATAGCTATAAGTTTTGTGATACCAAATTGGTGCTCGGAAATGACTATTCTCTTTGTTTTTCTTTAGATTGTGATAACAATTTTGGCACTCAAAGGTAAAGGCAAATTCATCAATAGGCCAACTACTACAGGAGGTAAGAAGTATGATAAGTATTTTGTTTATATTCCTACAGATGTAGCTAATGATTCACAATTTCCATTTAAGGCAGGAGATATAATAGAAATAGTCGTAGAACCAAAATTGAAAAGAGTAATTCTAAGAAAGGAATAAAGTAACTTATCTGCTTCCTACGCTCGGAGGTTAAAGCCTAACTTTTTCTCTTTAAACTCTCCTGGCGATAACTTACAAAGCCAATTGTGTACTCTCTGTCTATATTCTATAGCTATATTCATACATATTTTTAGCTCTTCATCACTAAATTCTCCATGTGGGCATAGAATTTTCAAAATCCCGCTAGCAATCTTTTTAATGCTCTTCTCATCTCTTATTGTGAGTTTTTCAGGCGTGCTTGTTAGTTCTACTTTTTCAGTTACATAATGTTGAAAGTCTTCTTTTCTAAGCTCGTGTAGAATCTCACAAAAATAGTCAGTTATGAAACCATATCCTTTTGATAGATGAACTTCTGTCTGCATTATCTTAGGTAGTTCCCACCCTGGTATGAACCCATGTATTCTATCTATGAAGGCAGAATCTCTCATGCATTCAGGCAAAACAGATGAGTAATCTTCTGCTGGGATCTCTCCCCGAACCTCTATGTTACCCATAAAAACTAATGAGCAACCAACTTTAGCTCTTTTTAACAATAGCCTTTCGAATTCGCCGCTCTCCATATAATCTTTTAGCTTACCCATCATCTCATCAGGGTTATGAAAATCGATTCTACTTATCTCATCAAATACAACTAAATCTTTTACACCTATATCACCAATTGTCTTAAATGTACCATGAAAGAAAAGAACAGCTGGACTTATTCTACCACCTGAATATAATCTTGTGTAATATGAGATGTTTCTATAAAGAAATGATTTTCCCGTTGCTCTAGGGCCTAACTCAAACATATTTACATTTTGCTCAACTAGAGGTATAAGCCTTGAGAGAAGTAGTAACTTCCCTCTCTCTGTATAAACATCTGGGTTAAGACCTATAGTGTTAATTAAAACATTTATCCACTCGTTAACGTTAAACTCTTTTCTCTTCTCTTTAAACTCGTCTAATTTTATATTTGAATATTGTAATGGCTCAAATTTTGTTACTAGAATTGGTGTTTGAGACTCTATATCTTCTCTTATAAGTTCGGGTGCATATTTTAATGTAGAAATCCCCCACATCCCCGCTTCTAATAGAGGTTTATGCTTGTCAAGTATGGATTGCATGATCATAGCATCATAAACTCTTAAGCATGGTATCTCGACTTTGCGGATACCTCTCTTTGGGTCAACAGAAACTTTGAACTCATCTAGAAGGGTATATTCGCCTTTCACCATTAAATCATGTAGAACTCTATCCTTTTCCTTGGGCTCAGGATAGTATATTTTAACAAATTTTGAGAGCTTGCTTAAATCGCTTTGGGTTGGGCTATCTCCACAAAACTCTTTAATCGCATACTCTGCTATGAAGCGTGGTAACCTACTTACTTCTTGAAGCTGAGATAACTTCTTATTGACAACTTCGTTAGGGAAAAGTCGCTTGAGTTTATTGTCAAGATCCTCTTGAGGGGGCATCAAGCTAATCCCTCTTTAAACTCTTTTATCAAATTCTCTAAAGTCCTTTTAGATTTTGATTCGGGTTTGGCTTGCTCGGTAATCCCATGTTCAAGTTTTTTCAAAGATTCTTTGACTTCTCCAAAATCTATTTTTCCTTCTCCTCCACATAACTCACAACTCTCTGATTCAAATGAAGGCGTAATAATCCCTCCCTCCAATCTTACATACTCCGTTTTTCCTTTCCTTACACCTGTTCCTTCACATTCAGGGCATACTTCCATATTACGCATAAGTTGAATTATTGAGTTATATTCATTACTATATTTTTTAATATTCTCATATGCCTTTTTGAGCTCAGCGGTTAATCTAAACTTGATTCTAAAAGATGGTGCATCGTCAGGTAATCCTATCATACCTATCTCATTCTCATCTAAATTTTCACCTCGATCAATTTTCGATTCCATTTCCTTAAGCTTCTCCAACTTTTTATTAGACTCTTCCAGTTGACGCTTTATGTTTAGTAATTTTTTGCCTAAATTGAGGTACTCATATTTGAGAATACGAATTCTCTTACTTTTCTCCATTTAAGCAAGCATTCCCTTATTGTTCAACTTTTGGCCCTTCAGTTGACCAAGCCGAAAAGCTCAATAGCTGCATCTTTCCTATTGAGCTAGATACTTCATTTTTGAGATTCTCATCTTGAGTAGCAAGTATAATTTGTCGATTCTCAGTTAGATTCTTCAATAAATTAGCAAAGGCCTTCATATGAATAGCATCAAGGTTCTGAGAAGGATCATCAAATATTAACAATGGTAAGTTTCCTGCCAACTTTTCGTTGTTGGCTAAGAATAAAGACAACGCCACAATGTTCATCTGAGCGTTGCTGAACCTAGTTGGGACATAAGTAGAATAAGCTGAATCTTCCCCTATCGCCTTTACAGCATATAGGAGAGGCTCTTCTCTTTCTATCTCCAATTGCAACTTTGAGAAATATGGATGACCCTTTATACTATTATAGTACCGATTTATTGAATCTCTCAACGATTGTAGCGTAGTTAGAACAACATCTTTCTCATACTGCAAGGCAACCTGCCTTATCGACTCAAGAGAGTTTTCTAACATTGTTAGCTCATCTATCCTTCTCTTCATATCTTCCACAAGCTTCGTTATTTGTGGTAACTCTTGCTCAAGTTGCTCGACTTCCTCTTTATCCTTAAGGTACCCCTGTATCTCCTTAACTTTAGTAATCCTACCAATTATGGCATCTATCTGAGCTGTTGATTCGTAGAACTTAGCCTTCTCTTTTGATTTGTCTATCTCATTTTCGATTATATTCAAAAGTTCCTTCCCAATAAGGCTTGACCCTATCTCTTGCTGCATATTATTTTGAACTTCTTTCAAGCGTCTTAATCTTCTCATGAGAACATCATATTTCTGCCCTAACTCTGCACTTTTAGTTACAAGGGTTGATCTTTGGTTCTCTATGCTAAGCAGCTGCTGATTGATGCTGTTTATCTTACTATCTATCTCAAATTTAGGCTCGATCTTTTCTTTAATAATTCCTTCTATTTCCCTTGTAACAGATTCTAGCTTTGTCCTTTCGCTTGTAAGGAGATTCTTTACTCTCCTATACTCTTCGAGACTCTCCTTTATTTCTGATATTTCCTTTCTAATCTCTCCTTGTTCACTCTTTAGCTTATTCATCTCAGCAGAAACATGAACTTTAACTTCCCTTGCAAGCTTTTCAAGAATGGAAGAATAGTCTATCGATTGACCACAGACTGGGCATTCTTTTGGCTTTACTTCATCAATATATTGTAATGCGAGGTTGATTAGTTTATCGTAAGTTGCAAATTTTTCAATCTTCTTCGCAAGATTGATTTGCTTCTGATCTTTTTCCTGAATCAAGTCTAGGTGCCTTTTTTCATCACCATACTTTTGCTCTATCTCCTTCAACCTTGTCTCATAAGACGATAACAATTTGGTAGACGCTTCTAACTTGGCTTTACTAGTTGTAAGGCCTGTAAGTATATTTCGAAGCTCTTTAATCCGAGAGTCAAACTGTACAATCTGACTGTCTACTCCTTTCTTCTCACTCAAAAGGGATTCTGGGGTGTATGAACGAAACTCTTCTAACTCACTTTCTGCTTGGTTGTACTGGTTTTTAAGATTCTCTAACCTTAGCCTCCTTTCCTCTTGAGCTCTATAAGCATTGCTTCTGAACCTGTCTAATTCAGTTATAATCTTGTCCATTTGGCTTAAGATCTCCCCTATTACCTTGGTCGATGGCTCAGGCTTTACTATGGTAGGTTTAGGTGCTTCTAATTGATCTGCAGTGCTCATAATATCTTCTATTATATCTTCCGTAAGAATAGTAAGATTTTCTATACTTAACTCTGACACTTTGTAACCTTTAGACATGAGCATAGCCTTTTGTGAGCTAAGCCTCTCTTTCATCCTTGTTACAAATTGGATCTTATCCCTTTCCAAAGTATCAATTCTTGTTTGTAATCTCTTTTTTGCTGATAATATCGTTCTCTTTACATCCAAAGCTTCTGATAAATCTCTGATCTCTATAGTGCCCAGAAGCTTATCTATAGTCCTGCTTCTTTCCTCTGGATCCATCGTTACTATATCTCTTATTGCCTCTTGATGGAGATATATAGCCTTAGGGAAATCCTCGGGGGTAATACCCAATATTTTTGTTAGAGCGTTCTGAGCTTCCTCATTAATCAATACCTTACCATCAATATTTACTTCGAGATCGGAGGTGCCTCTTGTGGTTGACTTTGCCATCCTCCTTCTTCTAGTAATGATTATGGTTCTTCCAGCCTCATCCTTTAATATGAGCGAGACTTCTCCTTTCTTTTTAGGATTAAATAAGTTAACTATGGCATCCTCTCTTTTAAAATCAGAAGCTGTTAAGTAAGACACATTTCCAGTTATACACCACTCTATAGATTGAAGGATGCTTGATTTTCCAACCCCGTTTGGACCATAAAGTATGTTTACACCTTTAGATAAATTTAAAGAAAGCTTCTTATTGATTCCTCTAATCCCTTCTACAGAAATTTCTTGTAGATAAAATGGCATCTTAATCACCCTCTAACTCTTTGATTAACTCTTTAATTTTCTGCTCTACGGCTTCCTTACCACCTTCTCTTTGCCTATCAAGAAGAAGTTTTAAAAGTTCAGCGTCATCTTTCTTTGGTAACTTGGGCGATAAGGTTTGATAAATTCGGTCATAAACGTCGGTCAAATTTGACCAACTTTCTTAAATTAATCACTCTTCTTTGCTTATAAATATTCTCATTATCATAACTTTTTGGTTAAGATAATACTGTTGATGAATAACTGCTTAAGCTTACTGTAAGTATCTTCTTAGGATATTAAGACTCCTCTTTAAGTTTTCTTATCAGCCCTTCTAAAGTTCTCCTGGAACTACCCTTTGGTTTGGCTTCTTCAGAAACTTCCTTCTCGACCTCTTCAGTTTCAGCGACTTTACCTTCAAGAATCCTTAAAGACTCTCTAATATCCTTAAGTTCCTCATCAGTTAAGCCATAAAGCTGAGCAACGAGACTATCAATTTCCTCTTCAACTTTTGCTAGTCCCTCTTTTTCATCTTTAGTCGCTAACTCATGAGCTTGTTTTGAGAGTTCGGCCAAATTTCTATGGAGTGCATCGTTAGAATTATATTGGAAGACTTTCACATAATCTAATATATGCGGGTCAGGATGTAGATGAATGTAAGAAGTTATACACCTTGAAATGCTAGAGTTTAGGATTGTACACAGATAATGTGCTTCTTCTTTATTATTCAGAGGGATATACACACAGGTATAATCTGGGATTATCGTTTTGTTACCTAAGAAAGGATCAGTCACATCTCCAATAACGGCTGCATTCACTTTCGTACCCACTTCTCGCCAGACAACTTTGAAGGGAGCGAATGTATGTTTTCCAACACGGTAGATAAAGAAAAACGGCTTTCCTTTACCAAATTGCTTGTAGTTAGCAGCTTTCAAAAACTGTTCTTTGAAGTTTGTGAGGAAAGAATAAGCGTCTGGATACCTGATCTTTGCTGCACTTTCACTAAATATTATGCCTGTCCTTTGGTCATATAAAATAACTGAATAAAAGGATTTTGTTTTTTCAATTTTCCATTTGTGAACTTCTTTACCAAATAGAACTGGATATACCACTTTTGTTTCTACTTTAGCTGTAATTTCTTTCGATACCTCCGTCTTCGCTCTCTCCCATTTTACATTTTTCACGATTAAATAGTCGTTGCTATAATTTAGTACTTCAACAATGAATACTTCACGGGGTGTTAAGCCGGCTCCTTCATGGGCCTTATAATTCGCTGAACCAATGGCAGTCTTTAACTTCGCAAGTGCCCCGCTCCTTAAAGCTATCCAAGGAGAGCTTATGTGATTTAATATGGGTTCAGCATACAACTCAACTCTACTAGTCTTTTCTAAAACTTCTTCGAGGTTTAAAGATTGGTCCACAGGCGTTTTTGATTCACTTCCTCCATTTTATGTATGGTATGGGAAAAATGGTTCTTTTGCCTTTCTCAGCTATGAATATCCCAGTTCTATTTTGGGCCCCTTCGAAAGGCAAGAGGTCTACCATATCATGAATCTTTATAACTCCGACTTGTGTCCCATCAGGTAACACCAATCGCCGAAAGCCTTCACCAGCTATGGATACAAACACCGTCTGCGTTATCAGAAAACCGAAGATACCTCCTTCTTTTAGATATCTATCCATCCCCACATAGCTGAATAGCATTGAGAGGTCCATCTTTACTCGAGCCTGTAACTTACCTGGTATAAGTCGATAATGTTGAAAGAGTGGTCGTATGCGTTCTCTGTACCCGGTCGGCAGATTTTCCCATGCTACCCATGGGGGATTACCGATAACGTAGTCGAATTGTCCAGTGAATAAAGGTGCAAATGAATTTTTAAGCACCCTAATCCATATCCTGTTCTTCTCTTCCTTCTCGAGCTTTAGGAGTATTGTATAGAGTTTGGTCAGAATAGAAACCTCTGCATCGTCTATGCTAATCTCTCTAAGCAACCTTACTATGAATTCCTCTTGATTGCAACTAACTTTCACACATTCTTCAACTATACTAAGTACGCTAGCCAGTATGCCCCTATCAATAATTCCTGACGGAATCATAAATTCTCCTACACTCGTCCTTAACACGTACGCGGTTCCTGCAAGCGTACCTCTTCTTTCTACAAGTATTGAATCAGCCAAATAAATAGGAATCTCTATCCCGTCAATTCCTCTATATCTTATTAGATCACCTAAAGCAATGAGGTAGTTTGTCCTCGCAGCCAATACTGCTAATGGATTAAGATCAAAACCAATAATATTCTTCAAAATTTTCTTTAGTGTATCTGATTCATGTATGAAGTGCTCATGAGCATATTCTTTAGCTCTCTTTATCGCTAAAACAAGAAAGGTTCCGCTTCCACATGCAGGGTCTAAAAGCCTTTTATCTAAATCTCCTTTATAATCAACTTCATTTAAAACAAGTTCAGCCAACCAATCAGGCGTATAGTATTCCCCTAAGTCATGTCTAATCTTCTTAGGAACCAGATATTGATATAGCCTCTTTAACATGTCTTTAACTTCATCAGGCTCGAGCTCTACTGTAGCAGGCTCATAATCTGAAAGAACCTTTGCCAGTTTGCTTATTTCCTCAGCTAAAGTTTCATCCCAAACATCTAAATACCATGCAAAATAATCTGCTTCTAAGAAGTTTCTTATACCTAATGCTCTTGTGAATATATCTCCTTCCTCAAGTTCTTCAAGCATTTCTTTAAGCTTATCATGTCCTTTAAGATAGGCATCTTCAATCATCTTTATGTATGATCTTAGATAGCTGTCTCCCATTGATACAGCTACTTCAGCCGCTAAGAGTTTCATTACTAAAGCAAAATATGTATGAACAGAGAATAGAAGAGCCTCATAATCGACTTGATTCCCTTTAATTCCATACGTAGCTTCTAATCCCTTTATCTTTTCTGGTGAATAGCCACATACCTGCTTGAAAACTCTTCTCCAGTCATCGAATAACATTTCGACTCTAGGTTTCTTTGATTGCATCAATTTTTGAACCCATTGCAAAACCCTTAGGTATATTATTATGCACGCTATTTGTATGAATCCTAGGAATGTTGATGCTAGTCTTTCATATCTTATGGATAATCTTCTGAATGATGTTATCCACGCGAAGAATCTTTCAACAGCGCTCCTCATACTCTTATATGACTTCTTATCGAGTCTATATGGTCTTCCATGCTTGGGCTTACGCCTATTCCTTGGATTGACATCTATGTTTGCTTTCACTCCTCTACGCTTGAGATAATCTCTAATCTCCTTAGCATCGTATGCTGAATCACCCGTAACCTCTTTAGGTCTACTCCTAGACCTACCCTGCTTAACCTTCACACCTTCAAGGAGCTTTATGAAGTATTTTGAGTCGTGCTCATCGCCAGGTCCTATTTGAATACTTAGTGGTAGGGCTTCAGGCGATACAACAGCATGAATCTTCGTACCCTTAATATGCTTATATCCATCATAGCCTACAAGCTCCCCCCTTTCCTAGCCTTTATAGTCGTGCTATCAACGGCAACTTTATCAAGGCTTAGCTTACCAGTAGAATAACCCTTAGATATCAGGGCATTAAGTATCTGCTTCCAAACACCTAGCTCCATCCACCTCTTAAGCCTCCTAAAGGCCGTTGAGTAATGCCCATACCTACAAGGCATATCCATCCATCTACAGCCAGTAACAAGCACATATAAAATACCGTTCAAAACACGTCTATCATCTATCCTAGGCCTACCAACCCTAGCCCTAGGAGGAAGCAAAGACCTAATAAGCTCCCACTCACAATCACCAATCTCACGAAACTCCATAAAGAAAGTATAAGCGAACAAGGCTTAAATAGTTTTACAATGAGTTCTTTGATAAAGGACATTAACTACAACCTTAGCTACATAGCTCTCAGGACCTAAATCCTTATTCAAAAGGTCTGCTCTTAAAGGCTTTCTTCTTAATCCCCTTATAGCTTCAAGAAGCTTAAGGACTGTCTGCTTATTAACATCAAAGGGTCCTTGATGCTCCCAGCCTCTTTTAAATCTGATAAAGCCTATCTTAAAGCCATCTAAAGCTACTCCAAAATACTTAGGGTAAAGCTCAACAGATTTTCCTGAAAGATCCTCTATGTAATCTATTATTTGCTTCTTCGCTTTCTCAAACCCTGCGGTGGTATCAAATGTTTTAGGCTTCTCATATTCTATTACAACTCTTCCATAAAGTGCATCTACTCTTTTACCCTCGACTAAAGTTCCTTTGCCTGTTCTAAATTCATAGCTCGCCCATGCTATGCTAAGCCTATCAAGGACTTCTCTTAACGTGTGCTCAACCCTAATTCTAAGCTCCTCTTCATTCTTAGCCTCATTAGCAATTCTAAGAATCTTATCAGCTATCTCTTGAGCATTAGCCTCAATATATCCCTCAGCAGAAGACAAACCATTTCAATACCAACATAATTGAATTATAACCTTTATGCTCTAATGCTTCATTAGCTTTGAAGTTTTAACGTCAGAGTCTTTTGCACTGGCGGTAATCTTGACCGAAATCAAAAATTTTTAATATAATTTCCCCAAAACCACTACGAACCTAATAGAAAAGTTAATTTGTCAAGCTATTTCTTTACCTATTGAAAAGCCTTAACTTAGCATCCTGAACTTTAATATCAGGTACCTTTTTAAAACTTAACAGGTTAATTTCTGTGGTTTCCTATGACCGAGGAGCTTAATAAAATGAAGAATCGTATTATAGACCTACTAGATAAAGGTGCTATAGAAGAAGCAAAGGATCCCATAATAGAGTATTGGGAGAAAAAAGGAACTTATTTTGAAACCAAGATGGAGCCTTGGAAATTTAAGAGAGCCAATTGGTTAGAGTGGAGGAAGCCAATCCTATTGTTTAAAATAACCCGACATCCAGGTGGATTAAGGAGACAAACCTGGATGTATGATTTCGAAGAGGATAGAGCGTATCTTGAATCAGAGGGATCGATCCCCTTAGCCAAGCCATATAAAGCCGATAAAGATGCAAGAGCTATAGTAGATGCTATCGTTTATGGTCACGAACATCCTTCTGTTTTGAAAAAAGGGAGAATTGTTCATTGTTAATCCAAGAAAGATACCCTGAACTTATGGATGCAGTAAAACAAACGATAGAAGGACGGTCAAAGAGGCTGAAATTCAAGATAAAGGAGCTTATGAAGGCTTACCCAAAGTTTGAGGAAACTAAGTACCGTAACATGCTTGCATTTAAGAGAAAATAGTCCAAAGGCAGGGTAGTAAATTCTTATGAGCTTAGTTTAATGGTTATCCCTTTTCCTATTTGGATTATTATATGAAAAAATTATGTAATTACAAACGTAATGATAAAAATTCTAACAAGAAATTAATCCAGGAGAAGGGTGATATTTTGACATGCCATGATTTGCGATATATCTACCCTCTTACTGGATTAATATTTTGCTACAGTAAAGAACCTAAGGATCCTTAGTTAATGAGACTACTCCTTCAGGAGTTACTTCCCAAGCACTGATACCTTTTTCTTTGCAGTATTGAATAGCCTCGCTTGTCCAGTCAGGGCAAATAATAACGATTTTCTTTACTTCAACATTCTTCCAATCTTTGAGGAAGAGATTTTTATACTCTAATAACTGATTTACTCCTTGAAGGATTTCCTTTGCTAATGTCTTAGCCTCAATGAGAATTACATGCTTATTATCAAAAATTGGATAATCCAAATATAAAGTTTCGTCATGAATTCTGCCATGATAGATCAGTTTATCTGATTCAACACAAACGAGATCAATATGCTTTACCATGCTTAGATACATATTCCTAATTGATTCCCAGCTCAATGTAGATTCTTCCTTCATAATAGCAAGTTTTGCGGACTCTCTGACATCATTTAGTCCAACTGGTACCTCTTCAAACCATTCTCCCTTTAATTGACCACTCTCAATAAACAACTTCTTTACACTTTCATGAGTTATTTTTGGTAAAGCCTCACTTATGGCAATAGGTTCAACTTTTTGTTCCTTTTTAAGAGCACTAAGAAAATCTTGTAAATTTTTGATGATGAATCTTACCCAATTTAGTAAATTTTTATTGAAATCAGCATAAATTAGTGTCTCAATTTTACTAGCCATCTCATAAAGTATCAAAAAAATTCCACCACGAACTGAAGCACTTAACGAGTTAAGTTTGCTAATTGTTTCATAAGTTTCGTTGGGTAGAATCTTTGGAATTATATCGATCAGTAGTTTACGTAATCTAAAAATATTCACCTTAAGCTTGCCTATATCTTCATTCCCATAGGCTTCCGCTAAAGACTCAGCAACTTCTTCTAGCGAACGAATACGCTCATCGTTCATATAAATTCAAATTGTTTTGCATGCTTAGCTTTAATAAGTATTTTGAGGTTATTAACTTAATAATCCAAACTCGTTGAATGTTTCTAAAGAGCTTGAGGGTTTGTATCTCTTTTAATAGCCTTCTTTGGCTCCTCAACACATTTTATCGCTGAGTTTGAGATTTTCTATTTTCCAATGATTAAACATGTAATTCCCTGATATTTATTCTAAGATTCCTCTTTCCTTTAATTGGCTCCATCTTTTTTCGTATTTTTCCCTATCCTTAAAGAGCTTTTCTTCTAACGGAGAAAAACCATTAGGCCACCATTTTCTCCTGAAATAAAACTCTTTATCATGACTGAACTCTATGTAGAAGCCTTCGTTATATACACCTGATCTTCTTTTACCGCCCATCTCTTTTTTATTCATTTCCTTACATTCAATAACAAAGACATGCTGCGGACATGCTTGATCTTTTTTCGCTGCAAGCAATATACAGTAATCAAATCTATTATTGATAAATTGTTTTCCACTTGAAAAATTCCATCCCCAAAATGGTGTTCCTTGTGAGCCCTTTACAAATGGATCATCTTTACTATGATGAAGCATTCCCCATTTAACCTCAATCTTCTTCTTAGTTTTAGCCAAAACTAAATCACAACTTTTAGGATTTTTAACTTCTTTGATTCTTTCTCTTTCGCCTGCAAGTTTCGGTTCATGCTTCCAAAGCTCAGTTGCTACAAAAAGTTCTGCATACTTCCCACCTATAGATGTATGAAGGTTAAGGTTATTTTGAAATGAAAATTCGATTAAATGCTCTAAATATGGTAAAATTTTGTTTTTTAACTCATTTATGTCCATGAACACTATACGATCGAGGTTAGATTTATCTAATAGCTCAAAAAAGGCTTGATCTTTAAGATTCATATTTATTTAAATAATCTCTCTAGGCTCTAGTCTTTCACTCATAAC
>JAVZMU010000028.1:0-13862 GCA_038883135.1 Nitrososphaerales archaeon | reverse complement strand
ACTTATCAGCTATATCATGAACAGTAGGCGTTAAGCTAAAAACTGAGCCTGATGAGCCAGGCCTTGCTCCTGTCCTCTCCTCTATTAAATCATAGTTTTCACTTATAGGGATTATTTTTGAAGAAGTATTTTGATCGATCCCTAAAACAGATGAAAGATTCATGGCAGGGTCTGCATCTATTGCAATAACCTTGTAACCATCTTTAGCCAATAGTCTCGCAAGTATCCCTGCTAAAGTAGTCTTACCAACTCCACCTTTTCCAGCTATAGCTAACTTCATAGTAGCACCTGTCTTTTGATTAATTGAAGAATAATTTCATCCACGATGTTGCTAACAGCATTTAAGGCTATGGATGATGAAGGTAGATCGAATAATGGTTTTCCTTCTGAGTTGAATTGCTGTATCAAAGGATCTTCAGGAATGATGCCTGCATAATCTACCCCAGATATCTTTACCAATTCGTCTATTCTTTCTTTCACATAAGATGATACTCTATTCACAATTAGAAGAGTCTTTCCTATGCTTATATGAAGTTCTTTACACAATTCTTTTATCCTCTTCGCTGTCCTAGCCCCACTAATAGTAGGATCTGTGATGATCAAGAGCAATTCCAAGTCTCTCGTCGTTCTTCTGCTAAAATGCTCAAGCCCAGCCTCAGTATCTATCAACACTAAAGGATAATGCTTAGATATTGTATCCAATATTTTTCTTAATATATTGTTGATAAAGCAGTAGCAACCAGGACCTTCAGGCCTACCCATTGCTATGAAATCAAAATCATCAGTTTCTACCATTGAACTTTGAATAAGATAGCTCAAATGATCTTCCTTTGATAGCTCTGGGGGAAGGTTGTCTTTACTCTTGAGAAACTTTTCTCTCAAGTCCCCTACAGTATTTTTAATCTCTACCCCTAAAGCTTCGTTCAAGTTAGAGTTTGGATCCGCATCTATAACAAGTATGGGCCCTTTTACTTTTTTAATAAAATTCTTCAATAAAAGGGCGGTAATCGTTGTCTTACCTGCCCCTCCTTTTCCTGATACTGCTATACTAAAGGTCATTTTTACTCACTCGATACTTTTTCCAAAGTTTGCGAATAATTTCATCCCCAGATGCTTTTACATCCTCCCAAAGCGCTTCTATTTTTTCATCATAAACTTTACCAGAATCACATTTATTACAAGCATCTAAGAATCTTTTTATCTTTATGAGAATAGGCGAACTGATTAATTTTAGAATTTCTGCGTTAACATCGACTTCCTCTATTATTGCTCCATGAATTTTAATAGCTTTTCCAAGTATATCTTTTAATAAAACATGATCATCAATAATTTTTGCATAAACAATGTCTTCTCCAACCTTTCTCTCTTTATCGCCTTCTTTGCTGATAACTTTAAATTCACACAAGATTATCACCTATCCAGCTTATTTAAGAAGCTCTTTTATCGCCTTCTCTTCAGGCCTCAAACTGATCCCTTCCTTTTCTCTTCTCTTTATATAATATTCTATCATGCTTTTAATCAATTTAAAATCGAGCTTACCATGAGGAGTTTGAACCTCAAATATTCTTTTTGGAATGTTTTGTGCTTCTAATTCGAAACCTTCTCTAACCTTGAATTTGTAAAGGTTATGAAAAACTTCTTTACCCATGTTTAATAATTCTTCTTGAGTCTTATTAATTCCTAAAGTTTTAAGAGCTTCGACGATGAGTTCTTTACTGTAAATTCTTCTTGCAAAGTAGCATGCTCCTAAAGAGTAAAAGACGTAAAGCCAGTCCTCTTGCTCTATCAAGAAATCGACGATACTCTCAATTTTTATAGGCTCATTAATAATCTTTTGATCTATGCTGTAGCCTGAGTTGCTAAGGTGTGAGTGCCTCGCTCCAACTAAAGACCCTACTATACATCCATAACCCGTTATGTATCCTGCCATACCATTATTACCTAATGCCATAGCATACTCTTTCCCACCATACTTTTCAGAAGCAGCAACAACACCTTGAGCCAATTTAGCATAGAATTTATTCTTCATCTCAACTATATTATAGATTATTTTTATGTATGATTCAACATCTCCCCATTCAGGTTTTATTCCTTGAGTATCATCAAGGTTTATTCTACCTTCTTCAAAAGCTTCTGTAGCCCATGCAAGTACCGTTCCTGTCATCATAGCATCCAATCCAAGTTTTTCACAATGGTATATGAGAAGTATTAAATCTCTTCTGTCTTTTATCAAAAGATTACTTCCTAAAGCGTACATAGGTTCATAATTGTAAGGTACTAATACTTCTTCATAAAATATCTCCTTCTTACCTTTCTCATGCTCAGGAGCAAAGCTAGTCCTCAATCCTGCCAAGTGTATGCATGCTATAGGACAGCCAGGGCATGATATCTTCCTTCTTAACATAGATTCCGCTATCGCTTCCCCTGATATACTCTCAGCATCTTTAAACCTTGATTCTTTAAAATTATGAGTAGGTAAGGCTCCTAGTTCATTAAGCTCGAGTATATTTGCTGAAGTTCCTAGATAGTGATACTTCGACATTTCATCACTTTTAACAACTTTTTGATTTAGCTTATCATAAATATCTTTAACAGCTATAGGATCGTCAAGCTGGATTCCTTTTCTTCCTAAAACTGAAATAGCTTTCAGCTTCTTACTCCCAAATATTGCACCAAGACCTAATCTTCCAAAATGGTGGTATCTATCAACTATTACATTGCTATAATAAACTAAGTTCTCTCCTGCTCTTCCACAGCTAATTACACTTTGCATTCCTTTATCGTTCTTTCTAAGCACTTTTTCAACATCTAAGGCTGATAAACCCCAAAGTGAATTAGCCATCCTTATCTCTACTTCATCATCTATTATCTCTAAAATAACTGGATGATTAGATGCTCCACGAATGATTAATCCAGCATAACCAGCAAACCTTAATGCACTTGCAAATTTTCCTCCAGCGTGGGATTCTCCTAGGTTTTTTGTTAAAGGAGATTTGAACATAGCTACAGTCTTGACTATGCATGGGAATATTCCTGTCATACAACTTGTTGTAAATATTATTGGTGCTTCTGGGGAGAATGGATCTATTCTTGGTTTAGCTTCTTCAAGGAGAAGTTTTGATGCTACTCCTGAACCACCAAGATATTTTGAGAATAAATCAGATCTATCAACTACATTGCTGTATCTATTAGAAAGATCGACGTAAAGAATCTTGCTTAACATTATTTCATCTCCTCGTATTTGAATACGTTATGAGGGCAGTACTTTGCACAATCTCCACATCTATCACATATTATTGGTAGATTCGTAGTTCCATCTAAAGCTAATGCTTTAATCATACATGCATTAACACAATCAAAAGTTTTACAGCCTTCACATCTTGATGCTATTAATGTTATTCCACCCTCTGGTAAAGGTTGTAGAGCATTTTTAGGGCAGGCTAAAGCACACTCTGGATTCTTACAAAACCTACAAGCTATTACTGTGAAAGGATTTTCAAGACTTCCATTCACTCTTACGAATACTGCTACCCTAGAGGGATCTACAGTATTAAATAAATGCCTTGAACAAGCATAAACACAGCTATAGCAACCAATACATCTTTCAGGATGAACAACCTCAATATGAAATCTCATAGTTAATCTTAAGCCCAATATTTTGAGAGAAAGCCTTTTATCTGAGAAGAATCTCTAGGACCTACGATTACCTCCCAACCAGTTAAATCCTCAATCTCTCCTTTTAGCCTTGCTGCCATTCCAGGGATGATTAGCTTGTTATGCTTCACCATCTTTTCTATTCCTGATGATGTAAAAAGATCTTTCACTTTAGATGGGTTGAACTGTCCTCCTGCTACAGATACCTCTACAGCTAATCCTTCAGTATCCAATACTAACAAGTAGCAATTTATCCCTGCAGATTCAAGATCGTTAACTACTGTGAAATATGTTAGAGCAAAATTCGTTGTAAGAAATACAGGAGATTTTTCATCAGGCTTTCCTATAACACGAAGACCTGATTCTATTGAGACTGGCTTTCTTGGATCTGTGTATATATTTTGCCTTAAAGTTAGCACTGGAAGAAGAGCCCAAACTTCTAATGTATGCATTATTAAAAGATCAGTAAATCTATTCATGAATAGGGATGCCATGCAAGCTTCTTTGTAAGATGTGATTACAGGATCTTGATTCTTACCCATCCAAACTGCTGCTGGTATAGCCATTATAGGATAACCAAGATCTTTATCTCCTCTTTGAATTGCTGCTCTTCTTACCATAACGAAATTGTTAATACTATCTCTTAGAAGATTGCCTTCTGTGTATGAACCAACATCTATAACTATATCATGAATTCCTATAGCTTGTAAAGTCTTAATTAAAGATTTAATCAAAGATAAATTGTTAGGTGCAAAGACAGCTACTGGACAATCGTATTGTTTAGCTAATTCTGAGAATTCTCTCCAATTTTCCTCTGTTACAGCATATAACAATGGTCTTTTGTTAGCTAATTTCCCTTTCTCTAATGCAGCTCTTAAAATATTTGGGTTAAAAGAGCAAAGAATTAAAGGAAGGTTACAGCTTCTTGCTACGAGAGATGCTACATAAGAGAATCTATCAGGGTCTTTTGATGCACATCTTACAGCAATCATATTTAGCTTGAGAGTTTCTCCTATTCTGACGATGGAAAAAGATTCTATTTTCTTACATCTCTCAACGATCTTACTATCATCCATCACATCACTTACATCTATAGCTATTGCTGTAGGATTATGATAAGTAAGTTCATGTCTATACATTACTTCTTTTCCTCCTATTTTTACTGAATTATCACCTGTGCCTATCCTTACCTCTTTTATAGGAGGAGCAATAAGTTCGATAAGCTTAGCTAATTGTTCTTTATACTTTGGCTTCTTCAAAGGAGGACAGTTTTCTGGACTAGTCTTTCTATCCAAAAGCTTGGAAGCAAATGCCATACAATTAGGCTCACCACACTCTCCACAATTTGTTTGAGGGAGATAACGATAGACTGATAGCAATGTTACTTTTTCAGGCATTTCTCACGACTCTATATCAGTTATCCAGTCTTGAATTCTTTGATCAGCTTTAACTTCTCCGTAAAGATTTTCTATCAATCTCTTTACGATTCTAACCGTGGCAGGATGGCTCAGCATAAAAAGGTCTCCTCCAGCCATCATTGCTGTAATCGTTGTTATAGCTTCCCAAAGAGGTCCTCTATACTCTTTTGGTCCCCACTCTTCAGACTTCATCCAAGCCTCTCTAGCACCCCAGCTGTTACTTGTTGAGGCAAGTATTGGCATCTGCAAGTCGTTATCTCCAAGAAGACCTGCAAGCTTAATTCTTTCCATAAGGCTGAGAGTGTAATCGAGACCGTAGCCAAGAGCTGCAGTAGTAGGATCGATTATTATCTGCTCCTTTGATAATCCCTCATCAAGAAGAAGCCTATTGAGCTTCTTCTGATTGTTTATATCCATAGGAGTAAAGGCTACAACTATGTGGTTATGCTGCTTTGCTGCTCTTGCTATCCTTTTGTAATCATTATCAATATTAGCAGAATTTAAAATGCATCTCTCACCACTTGCTACTTCAGCAGCAGCCTCTAAAACCAATGGATCCTTAGCCTTATTACCAGATCCTCCTATTATTAATGGTACATCTACAGCCTGTAATACATTTTCTACAGTCTTAGCAGCTTCCTTTGGAGATGTATCTTTTATCAAAGGATCAGTACTTATTAAATTGAGAGAGACTATCTCAGCACCAAAGTCTTCAACTTGTCTTTTAGCCCATTCTGCAGGATCATGCATAACATCTTCAAAGTGTTGTCTTACAGATTTTGCTAATTCTATAGGCATATCGAATATATCCATAGCAATGGCAGGCTTATTCGGGTTCAAGGCTTCAAAGCTATAGAAAGGCATCGTCTTCTCACCTCCTATCTTTATTACTTTTCTTCTAGAGCCACCTTCAGATCTTGTAGCGCCTATCTTAACCTCAGTAATCGTTCCTGGATAGGTTTCTATGGGTGGTAAGAATTCTGCTTTAAGTAAAGTCTCTATTTTCTTTTCAACTTTTTGTGCAAGTTGAGGAATTTGTGCCGTAAACCCTACCATTGGTTGAATTATAAAGGTAAGTTCTTCAGCTCTAATTTCTACATTCTCTAATTCTAAATCTCCAATTTTTTCTATAAACTTAGCTAAGCTCTTCATAAGAATATTTATCTCTTCTTTTTCCTCAAACTCATCTTTAGAAATCGCCATTTTTCCACCTAATTAGATTCTACTTCTTTTCACGCTTTACGATTAACTTTTCAGCCGTTATTTTTACATTCTTCAGTATTATTCTTATTCCACCTTGATTAGGTATTTCAATGTTAGTAGGGATTTGAACAGGAAGAATATCTTCTTGTAATTTCTCTTCAACTTTCTCTTCAACTTCAACTTCTTCAACTTTCCACCTACTTACAACAGGATGCTGTTTACTCTTTAGAAATTCTTTAAGCTCGCCTATAGTCTTGCATTCAACTTCAGTAGCTACTTTATCACGAATATGCTCAGGTATAGAATCCTTTACCCTTTCTTTTATTTGGGAAGGCATCCAGACAACTCTTTCCCAACCACCATCGGCTTGAAGAAATTTTGGAGATCTAAGGTATTCTATTGCGATTCCATTGAAGCCAGGATTTTGTGTTCCTCCACTCGTATGCCCAGCCATTGATGAGAAAGTTAATCCATTAACAGCAGATCCTTTATAATCACGATGAACAATTCCTATACCATCAACTTCAGGTATGTAGAAGGCGATACCTTCAAAGCAACCACATGAAGTATGAGGATTATCAAACATACTGTAAAGAGAAATTGATTTTATAGCTCCTAAAGATTTTTCATAAGCTACTTTATTTATCCCTTCATAAATACCTTTTATAGGGTCTATGCATTCACCTTTAGGAATTGGAAAGTTAGGACCTTTAGGATCCACATTGTAAGCAGCTCTAGCATCAAACCAGCTTATTGAGCCACATGATCCTATCCTATTTGGAGTTATAATGCATATATGACTTGGTGCAAAAGATTGGCACATAACACATGCATAGAATTCATTAACTTCCTCATCCTTCAAAGTTCTTGCTCTAACATCTCTCCTATTCCATACCTCCATAGCCATAGGGAATAATTCCTCAACCTTTTCCTTGTCTGTGTAAATTGTTATTTGTATCTTTTCTATAACAGGAAAGCTAGATTTGTATAGCCATGTAAGTATCTTTCCAATCCAAACTAATGAATTCAAACCCTTCTGATAAGATCTTTTACTTATCCTTATCCAGATATCATATCTTTGATTGAGGTGCATCACTCCCTCAATATAGTTTATGAAGTAATGGATTCTTCTCTCTAAAACACCTTCTAAATCCTTCTCTACCTTTTCACCAGCAACCTCTACTAATATACCAATAGGATAGCTTCCTCCAGGATTCATTTCTGGAATGTCGGATCCTATCACTGTAATTTTTCCATCCTCCACTTCGTTAATAGATCTTGTTAAAACAAGCTCCCATTTCCTCTCAACATTCATTCCACCAAACTCTACATACATATCTGGCTTGCGAATTCTTTCTCCTTCATACATCTCTCCAACATCTACAGGAAATTCTGGTCTTTCAAGCCCTGTGAAGTTTGTTTTTTCTTTAAACACATCACATGAATCGGTCATTTACATCACCTCAACTAAAAGACGATCTCATCATTTCCACCATGCCTTTGAATTCTTGTACCCATCTCTCCTCACTCATATTTTCAAAAGAAAATTCTGCGTTAGGATGATAAAATCTATCTATTGAGAAAGTCTTTAAATGTGGAGCAAAATGTTTTAGAGTTGATAGCATGAGAGATTGAAAATAGTATATACCTCCAATGAATAGAATAGAGTCATAATTTCCCTTGTTATCAAATCCTTTCCAGTCCTTATCTTTTAAATGATTTATCAAATCTTCAATGCCCATGCATATTACTTTTACATCTTTTAGATTTATGAAATTCTTAGAAAGGCCAGGAGAAACTACTATAGGTGAGTCTATCAATTTAGCAAGTATCACTATATGATTTACTATTTCTTTATCTTTAAAAGCATCCTTTCTACTTCCTACAACTATTAAAGGTCTCTTTAAAGTTTTAGCTATCTTAGGGAACATTTCTACTCTCAATATATGAGCTTGTTTTGGACCTGGTATATCAGCTATCTGCCATGGTGTTGCTGACATTTTATTCCCTCCTAACGATCTGCCTTTCTAATAAAGTAGGATCTGGAATTTCCATAGGTTCCCATTTCCTCTCTTTGAGTAATTTTAATAGCTGATCCTTCTGAGTTATTGGAAGGTCGGCTTCATTTCTCACGAATAGATGAAAATCATCAGGGATCATCCCGTAGAGTTTTTGATAAAGATCAATATAATGTGAAAGTTTGATCATTCTACCTTTACTTGTGTCGTTTGGTCTCATTACAAGCCTTGCTGCAGTTACTATTGCCTCTTCTTTTGTTTCTGCAACGTACAATAAATGCTCAGGAGCAGGTCCAGCATAGACTTTTTCACCTGTCCTTGCGTTATACACCATCCATTTTTCACTCTTATCTTGCCTTCCAAGAAAAGCCCTACGGAACTTTACTCCTTGAGGACCTAAAATTACCGGTATACCTAATCTATTTGCACCAGTAGCTATTGCTATTGCCTTTTGATGCTGAGCACCCCAAGCTATGGCAACTGCTCCTATTCTATTCAATATATAATCTGCTATCTCTTCAAAATTACCTCTTAACTTTCTCTTCGCAAATATATTAGCAATCTTTACTGCAGCACCTATTATATGAGCATTTGATACACATGAACCTGTATTAATAATGCATCCTGCATCAAAATCTCCTGCATATTTCTCATACAAAGTTTGACCTTCCTCATCCTTATAGCGAGCAATATCCATTGCTGAACAGCCTGAAGCTAATACTATGTACCTTCTCTTTGCGAACTCATCAGCCATCTCTACCAATTCTTTATTACCGTTTGGATAATTTGCACAGCCTACAAAAGCTATTACACCGGGTATCTCTCCCATGACTATTGGTCTTCCAACATTTCTAATCTCAGTATCTTTTATTGGTCCTCTTCCAGATCTTATCTTATACTTCTCATTTCTTATCTTCTCCATTGCTGCTACTCTTATTACAGAGACGATAGGTATATGCTCAGGGCACTCACTCTCACATCTAGCACAATTCAAGCATTCATCATAAATCTGAACTAACAATTTAAGGTTCTTATCACGAGCAGCACTAATTGCTTCATTTATAGGTAGATCTGCAGGGCAATTCCTTCTGCAACGTCCACAATCTCTGCATTTTAGAACTGTATTAAGAATCTCTTTCTCTTCTGAGATGATGTTTGCTCTTCTATTAGGAGCGATTTCTAAGGCTACCTTTACAGCTACTTCACCAGCCTTTTCTGAATCATGTATAAGAACTGCAAGATTATTTCCTGATACGAGTTCTTTCACTATTAGATCTACAGGGGTCTTTGTCATATCTGGGAGATTTGCACAAAGCTGATCCGTAGTTACAATAACTCTTGTTCCAACCTTCTTAGCCTCATCTATTATATCTGCTCTAATACACTCCTCATCAAGAACAATTACATCAGCAACTCCAGATCTAACAAATATTAGCTGCCTTGATAAAGGACCTACGATCTTTGCACCAGTAGAGTACCTAGTTAGATCATGGGCTGTACAGCATATACCAGCAACTTCTACTAAGCCATAAATGCCTTCACTCTCAAGATAGTTTATTATTTCTGAACCAGGAGCAACGTTATGCCCTATGCATAGTATTATAGGCTTAGACTTATCAACAACTCCCATTCCTAAGTCTACAAGAGGAGTATCTGAATCTCCTTTTGGGAACCTTAAAGCTGCAATTTGAGCAATATCTGCTACTTCCAAAGCTAAGTTATCAATCATGCCTGCATGCAATGCTTTCGATTCAAAGTCTATGTAGCTCTCTTCCTGCCCTGTAGCTGTTGCTGAAAGAAGATGAGCTATTTGCTCCTCAATATAATCGAGAACTTCTTCAAGATCTCCAAGCTTCTTAGGCTTTATTCCTGCAATTAAACGAATTAAAGGTGCTTCAAGATCTATCTCTTCTCCAAGATGAATAGGATAATCTCGACCTTTCTTTTTGATTAAATAATCAAGAAGATGACGAGCATGAGTAGTATGGCATGCTGCACCCATAAGGCAGGTAATTAAAACGATCTTTCCTTGCTGGCTTCTAATATCTATGCCACAAGAACCTTTTTTTCCTTTTGTTAGATCACATTTACCGAAAGTGCAAAGACAGCACATATCACATAAAGGAGAGTAAAATGGTTCATATCTATTAAGGAGGCGTTGATCCCAAGCTCTTAAATCTATTATTGATGGATAAGGGGTAGGACCAACAATCTCATCCCATTTTTCTTCAACGATCTTTCCTATAAGTAGCTCTAATCCTTTAATATTGGCAAAGCTCGACTTTAATTCATTTATAGATAGCTTTGTAGCCATTCTATTCCTCCTTGATTGCATACTTTATCCTTGTGATATAGCTGTTGAAAGCATCCAATCCTTGTTTTATTACATGACCTGCAGGAGTCAATGTGTATACTCTATATGGATATGATTTTACAACGATCTTATTTGCAATTAAGACGTTAAGATGGTCGTTAAGAACCTTTGGATTTATTGCCAATTCTTTCATAAGCTCTCCAAAAGAACATGATTCTTTCTCTAAATGTGTTACTATTCTGATTCTATTTATATTGCTGAAAATTTTGCATATATTAGCGACTAAGTCATACTCTTCTGATTTTTTTAATATTTGATTTTGAACCATTAATGGTAATTACAAATAAGTAATAAAAAAACTTTTTGAAGGTAGTGTAATAAGTATATGAATAGAAATAGAGTGATAAAGCCAAATGAAGTTGTATTTTATAATAGGGGATGATTATGGAGAAAAAGTTGTAGGTAATTTAGTAAACTCACAAACCTTTTGCAAAGCTTGTGATTTAACATGCAATTATTGTAGGATTAAGTATGGTTCCTTTGCATCCGATATTTGCGGAATAGATATAATGAAAGATAAATTAAGTAACTTTATTGAGGAGCCTGAAAGGTATCTTCCAAAAAAACCACCGAAATGTGATATAATTTTACCTATAGGAATTCATCCAGACATTCTTACTGCTTTGCCTTTACTTATAGAAAAGACAGATGCTAAAGCAGTTATCGTACCAATAGAGAATAGAAATTGGTGCCCACCAAACATTCAAAAAAGGCTTGAAGAAGAGCTAAAAGATTTTAAAATTGAGTGCGCATTTCCAAAGCCTTTTTGCTCTCTTGAGAAGAGTGGAAGGAAGATAATAGATGAATTCATTGATAGATATAAAATTGGTAAGCCTATAATCGAGGTTTATTTAAAAGGCGATATTATAGAGAACTCTTCAGTTTTAAGAAGTACACCTTGTGGTTCTACTTGGTATGTAGCTCAACAGATTAGATGGAGCAAAATTTACAATATAGAGCAAATAGTTTCAAAGGCTCATCATGGCTATCCTTGCACGGCAAGCATGGATTTTGATCCAGAGCTAAAGGATACCATATTACATAAAGCTGGATACATTATAAGAGATGCTGTTCTTAATTCTATTAATAGAGTATGCATTAAGCAAGGAATAATATAAAAAAATTATATAATATTGATCAAGAATTAGTATTATGAGAAATATAATAATATTAGGTTCTGGACCTGCAGGCTTAACTGCAGCAATTTATTCTGCTAGAGCTAATCTCAATCCTCTTGTAATTACAGGTTTACCACCTGGAGGACAATTGATTCTAGCTAGCGAAGTTGAAAATTATCCTGGATTTCCAGATGGAATTTCAGGATACGAATTAATAGATAGGATGAGAAAACAGGCTGAAAGATTTGGTGCAGAATTTTTAGAAAATAATGCAAATTCTGTTAATTTATTATCTTATCCTTTTGAGGTTAAAGTTGAAGATGAGATTTATAAAGCTAAAGCGATAATAATAGCAACAGGAGCTTCTGCAAAATGGCTAGGATTAGAATCTGAGAAGAGGCTTATCGGTAAAGGAGTATCTTCATGTGCTACATGTGATGCTCCTTTATTTAATAATAAAGATGTTGTAGTTGTTGGAGGAGGGAATACTGCTATACATGATGCTTTACTACTTACAAAATATGCAAAAAAGGTTACAGTAATCCATAGAAGAGATAAGCTTAGAGCTACTAGGATATTACAAGATAGAGCCTTTAAAAACGATAAGATAATTTTCAAGTGGAATAGCTTAGTAGATGATATTATTGGTGATAAGAAGGTTGAGGGAGTTATAATAAGAGATGTAAATACAGGAGAAAAAAGCAGGATTGAATGTCAAGGAGTGTTCATAGCGATAGGTCATAAGCCAAATACAGAACTCTTCAAGGGGCAGATAGAATTAGATGAGAATGGGTACATAGTAAGGAGAAATAATACTGAGACTAGTATAAAAGGAGTATTTGTAGCTGGAGATGTTTGTGACCCTCACTACAAACAAGCTGTAGTAGCAGCAAGCATGGGTTGCCAAGCAGCTATAGATGCTGAGAATTATTTAGAATCAATAAAATAGAATTATTAATAAAGTTCTATCTCATTCTTTCTACTATCATACCTTATTAGTAAACCATGCCTTCCCCATTCAATAATCCATTTAAAAGCTACTTCATTATCAATATCATGAATCTCTTCTGCTAAGAAATTCAATAATTCTTCTTTCGTAATGACTCTATCCTCCTTTTTATTTATAAGATCTATAAGCTTCTTAAAAATATCTAGCTTAAGAAGCCTTTCTCTAAGAATCTTCTTTCTACCTCTAATCCCATCGCTTAAAAAATTTAAACCATCATCCGTTAATGAAACATCGCCAGATTCTACTTTTAAAAATCCTAAAATTTCTGCAACTTCAATAACAGGTAAAAGATCATCAAGCTCTAAGTTTAGCTCATCAGCTATCTTAGCTGCATCAACCTTACCACTAAAATCATCCAATACTTCTAAGAGACCTACAAGATGGCTGTAATGAACCTTTGGTATAAACATCTAAATTATCATATTTTTACCCTAAATTTTAAGGTTACGCTATTAAGGATGTTATCTTATCAACAAGCTCATACAATCTTTGGTTCCTCTTATCCCTTGGTCTTAATAAGTCTACATAGATTTCTGCAACTACAGTACCAGGTCTATGGCTTAAAACTATTACTCTATCAGATAAATAAACAGCTTCCTCAACATTGTGAGTAACCATGATTACTATTTCTGGAGAAGTGAATTTATTACTCCATAACTTCAATATTTCTTCTCTAAGACCTTCTGCAATAAGAGGGTCAAGAGAGGAAAAGGGTTCGTCCATCAATAAAATCTCAGGATCCGTTGCCAACGCTCTTGCTAATCCTACTCTTTGCTTCATTCCACCAGAAAGCTCTCTAGGATAAGCATCCTCAAAGCCTTCTAAACCGACCTCTTGTATTATCTTCAAAGCTTTATTACGCCTCTTTTCTTTGGGTATGCCTTGAGCTTCTAAGCCCAACTCAACATTCTCTAAAACGCTTAACCAAGGTAAGAGGGCGAAGGATTGAAAGACCATGGACATATGAGGGTTTACGCCTTTAACCCTCTCACCTTTATAAATAATTTCTCCTTTGTCAGGAGGTACTAAGCCCATTATTATTCTTAATAATGTGGATTTGCCACAACC
>JAVZMU010000027.1:0-14235 GCA_038883135.1 Nitrososphaerales archaeon | reverse complement strand
CACACTCCATGTAAAACCATCTGCTATATCAAAATTCTTTAGATCGGATATTGTTAGCTTTTTGATAACAATTAAATTCCTCAACTCAAGAAAAAATTATCAAATCAAGCATAAGTAGTTAGAGAGTCTAATGTCTTGAGAGGAATAAAGTAGGTTTACAGGAAGTTCCTTTCATTCCTCATGCATATATGAATTTATTAGAAATGGCATCATGCCTTAAAAAGAGTGTTAAAGAAGCCTAAGAAGTATAGAAGAATATTAGAATAGCTTCTCAATTAAAGTATCTATATAATTAGTAACAAATTTCCTAGATACGTTCATCAGACTCTATAAAAAACTTTATTAATACGTTTTCTTAACTATTAAGACCGATATGGATGGAAAATTAAATTGAGTAATTCTAAATATGAACCAAATATGACGGAAATTGAATCTTGGAAGCTAGCAAATAGTTATAATGATGTTCACGATGACTCATTAGGAGATGTACTAATACTTGATAGTACATTAAGAGAGGGAGAGCAAGCTCCAGGAGTATCCTTTACGATGCGCCAAAGATTGCAAATAGCTTGGATGCTAGATTACTTTGGAGTTGATGCCATAGAAATAAGTCCTATAATATCTCCTGATCATAAAGAATCTTGTAAGAGACTTATCAAAGCTGGACTAAACGCGAATATAATAGCTCATGTCAGAGCATTACCTGAGGATATAGACGTAGCTCTCAATTGTGATGCAAAATGGATAGCTGTTTACCACTCTATATCTGATGTTCATTTAAAGCATAAACTTAGAATTTCGAGAGAGGAAGCCATAAGGAGGGCAGTTAATGCAGTAGAATATGCAAAGAGTCATGGACTACGTTTGCGCTTTACTTTAGAAGATGCTAGTAGAGCTGATCCTTCATTCCTTAAGAGAATATGTAAAGAGATTTCAGATGCAGGTGTGGACAGAATTGGATTGCCTGACACTCTTGGTATATTAAGGCCAAAAGGTATGTATAACCTTGTTAAAACTGTTAAGGATGTAGTTAACACTCCCATCGATGTTCATTGCCATAACGATTTAGGTTTAGCAACAGCAAACTCTTTAGCAGGTTTTGAAGCTGGAGCAAGTCAGATTCATGTTACTATAAATGGACTTGGTGAGAGAGTTGGTATCGCACCTCTAGCTGAAGTTGTAATGGCACTAACTATAATTTATAATAAAAAACTTAAAGTAAAGCTAAATATGCTAAAAGAACTTTCAGATTTAATCGAAACGTATACAGGAGTAAAGACTCCTGAATCAAAGCCATTAGTAGGTGAAAATGCATATAAACATAAGGCTGGGACTCATATAGCAGCCATAATAAGGAATCCTGTAGCCTATGAATTAGTTCCTCCTAAAGTTGTAGGGAATAAAAGACGTATAATATTCGGAGAACTATCTGGTAAACATGGTGTTGCTTTTCTTTTACGCATATTAGGTTTAAACTATAGCATGGAAGAGGCTGTAAAGTTTGCACAAGGTTTAAAAAGACTTCGTTGTGGCGATCTATTTGAACTAAGCTTATCTGAAGATCTTGAGGGAGAAGTACTTAAATTGGAAGATAAGTTTTAAGTCTATAATTCGCATAGCTTTTGAGGGGGTGATTTTCAATGAAATGCTCAGAATGTGATGGAGAAATTCCTTTACCGAAAGATGCAATAGAAGGAGAGATAGTCACTTGTCCTGACTGTGGGACTTCATTCGAGCTTTATAAGAAAAAAGATGGTAAATTCGATATTCGTTCAATACAAGTAGTAGGTGAAGACTGGGGTGAATAAGGAATAGTTAAAATTTCCATGGTTTATGATTATATTAGATGGGAAGAGAAGGCTATAATAAATGCAGCTAAGAAGAAAGGTTTGAATTTAAAGTTAATAGACTCTAAAGATATCTCGATTCTATTAAATGAAGATTATGAGAATGAGTTTGGGAATATTGTTCTTCAAAGATGCTTAAGTTACTTTAGAAGCCTTCATCTCACAGCGACTTTAGAAGCAAGAGGAATATCTGTAGTAAATAATTTTAATGTTGCTCTTACTGCTGGGAATAAGCTTTTCACAACTCTTGCTTTGATTAAAGCTGGTGTACCTACGCCTCAAACAGTTTTGTCTTTTGCTTCTGAAAGTGCTATAAAATCCCTTGAGAGATTAGGCTATCCTGCGGTATTAAAGCCTACTATAGGAAGCTGGGGAAGATTAGTAGCATTATTGAAGGATAAAGATTCAGCTGAAGCTATTTTTGAGGATAGAGAACACATGTTTCCATTATACCAGATTTACTATATTCAAGAGTTTATAAAGCGCCCGCCAAGAGATATAAGGAGTATAGTAATAGATGGTAAGGTTGTTGCTGCAATATACCGAGTATCTATATCAGGAAATTGGAAGACCAATATGGCTTTAGGAGCAAAAGCAGAGAAATGTCCTATAACAAAAGAGCTTGAGGATATTTGTGATAAAGCCTCAAAGGCTGTTGGTGGAGGAATATTAGGTATTGATTGTATGGAAAGCCCTAAAGGGCTTTTGGTTCATGAAGTGAATAATACTACTGAGTTTAAGAATACAGTTCCTACTACTGGTGTTGACATACCAGGATTGATAATCGATTACTTAATGAAATTAAGAAGATAGGCGTTTAACTTTGAATGAGAATGCAATTAATCTTTTAGAGGATATTTTAAGAATATATACTCCTTCAGGTAAGGAAGAACCACTATCTAGGTTTTTAGCAGAAAAGATGGAGAGCCTTAACTTTAAAGATGTTATAATAGATAAAGTAAACAATGTAATAGGTACTATAGGTTCTGGTTCTCCATCAGTATTATTGTGTGGGCACATGGATACTACTCCTGGTATGCAACCCGTAAGAATTTCTGAAGGTCTTATATTTGGTAGAGGAGCTGTAGATGCTAAATCTTCTCTTGCTGCAATGATTATGGCAGCATCAAAATTTATTGATAAAGGAAATTTTGGTAAGATAATAGTGGCAGGAGTTGTGGATGAAGAAGGTACGGGAATAGGCATAAAAGAATTAATAAAGAATGGCGTTAAAGCTGATTACGCTATCTTTGGTGAGCCTAGTGGTATAGAGAACATAACCATTGGTTATAAAGGGAGAATCTCTTTAACAATAGTATGCAAAACAGCTAGTGTTCATGCTAGTGCCCCTTGGATGTCACAAAATGCTATTGAGAAAGCATTTGAAGTTTGGAGTGCAATACGTGCCTATGCTTCAGGGAAAAAAGATGAAAAAAATCGCTTTAATTCATTGACTGCATGTATAACTAAAATAAGAGGAGGAATAGCACATAACGTTTTACCTGGTACGTGTAGAATAACCATAGATATAAGAATTCCCACTCAAATGTCTTGCTCAAATGTTTATCAGGACATAATGAATATAATTGAGAAATATCAAACAGATCTATCTTTCCCAAAGATAGAGATAAAAGTTGGGGATATGACAGAGCCATTTGAAACTGATAGAAATTCTCTTCTTATAAAAGCCTTAACTATAGCAATATCTGAGATAACAAGAAAAAGACCTTTATTATTAAGAAAGACCGGAACAGGAGATATGAATGCTTATGGTCATGCTTTCAAAGTACCTGTAGTTACCTATGGTCCAGGAAATCCTCATTTATCTCATACACATAAAGAATTTATCGAAATATCGGAGTATCTCTCAAGCATTGAAATTTATCATAAAGCTATAATGAATTTGTATAAATTCCATCAAACAAATAGAAATTAGTTTTACTCACTTCTGTTTATATAATGCTAAATTTACTTTATTAAGGTGTAGCAATGGGATTGCAATTGAGAAAATTGTTAAAAGTCTTAATGAATAAGGGGAGAAATAATAATTTAAGATGAAGATTATTTAATATATGCTCTTATGGTTTATCTTACCAACTAATTTTTATGCTAGACCTTGAATTAACCTCGCCTTAACATTAATAAAAGCGTATCTATAACCATGGATATGTTTAAATGGGCTCGTAGCGCAGCATGGATATGAATACCAGAAAGCGCGGCAGACTTTTTGGCTGAGCCTCCTAAGCTGTAGGTCCGGGGTTCAAATCCCCGCGAGCCCGCTACTCAAGAGATTTAAAGCACCTTAACCCTTATATAACAAAAGGATTTTATATTTTGGTAAAAAAGTGGGTAAGCATGCCAGCAAAACCACATTTAAATCTTGTAATTTGTGGACACGTTGACCATGGAAAATCAACAACTATGGGACATTTTCTTTACGACCTTGGTGTTGTCGATCAACGTACAATAGAAGAATATGCAAGAGAGTCTGAGAAGACTGGTGCAGGAGATACCTTTAAGTTTGCTTGGGTCTTGGATAGATTAAAGGACGAACGTGAAAGAGGAGTTACAATCGATCTTGCTTTTCAGAAGTTTGAAACAGATAAATATTTCTTCACACTCATAGATGCACCAGGTCATAGAGACTTCGTTAAGAATATGATAACGGGAGCAAGTCAAGCTGATGCTGCTGTACTAGTAGTATCTGCTAAGAAAGGTGAATATGAGGTAGGTATAGGTCCTGGAGGACAGACTCGTGAACATGCCTTCCTTCTTAGAACACTAGGAGTAAACCAAATAATAGTATTCATAAATAAGTTTGATGACTCTACTGTCAACTATAGCAAGGATAGATATGAGGAGATTAAGGCAGGAGTAGAAAAGCTTCTTAAGACAGTAGGTTACGATACGAAGAAGGTTCCATTTATACCAGGTTCAGGTTGGACTGGTGAAAACCTCGTTAAAAAATCAGATAAGATGGTATGGTATACTGGTCCTACTTTATATGAAGCTCTTGATCAACTAGTTGAACCTCCAAAGCCTATAGATAAGCCTCTTCGTATCCCTATTCAAGACGTCTATTCTATAACAGGAGTAGGTACTGTTCCCGTAGGAAGAGTAGAGACTGGAGTACTCAAAGTTGGAGATACGGTTGTGATAGCACCTTCTATGATAACAGCAGAAGTTAAGTCTATAGAAACACATCATACAAGCATTCCACAAGCCTTACCTGGAGATAACATAGGTTTTAACTTAAGAGGAGTTGCTAAGAAGGATCTTAAGAGGGGAGATGTAGTTGGTCATCCTAATAATCCACCTACAGTAGCTAAAGAGTTCATAGCTCAGATAATAGTTGTATACCATCCAACAGCAATAGCAGCAGGATATACTCCTGTATTACATGCTCATACTGCTCAAGTAGCTGCTCAGATTACTGAACTAATATCAAAAATAGATCCAAGATCTGGGCAGGTAGTAGAGGAAAAACCTAAATCTCTTAAGACAGGAGATTCAGCTATAGTGAGAATTCAACCTGTCAGACCTCTTTGCATAGAACTGTATAAGGATATACCTGAGTTAGGACGTTTTGCTCTTAGAGACATGGGTACAACGATAGCTGCAGGAGTTGTAAAAGAGATCACTCAAAAATGGACTGCAGAGAAAGTAGCAGCAAAGGTATAATCATAAACTAATTGTGTATGAAGCAAAGAAATAACTCAACAATAGCTATAGAGTACTTTGTAATAGATAAAAGATTAAAAATTAGCTTACAATACCCATAAAGATAGGCGTTATAAATGCCTCTATGAAGGCTGATAAAAGAAAAAGTGGCAAGATGTAAAAGATAAATAAATTTAATCCATTTTTCAACTCAGATTTTAGCTTAATATCCTTACCATCAATTTTAAGAATAGTCTGAATACCCATTTTTATACCTATAGCAACACTTAGTAGAAAAACTGGTATCTCTATTATTCCATGTGGTAATATTGCTAATAATATGAAAACCAATCCTTTTGTCTTCATAATATCAAAAAAGACCATTCCTATCAAAAGTCCATTAACAGTAACAAAGAGCAAAGGTATTATGGCAAAGAAAAATCCAAGCAATATAGTAAATAAACTTTTGATAGAATTATTCAAAAATATTAAGAGTGCTAAAGTAAGAGAGTCTAGATTATTAATCCAATTAAATGAATCATAAAATTCTCCAAGAATGCTATTCTGGAAATATTCTGCAATAAAATATCCTATTAATGTGGAAAGAACGAAGAGAAGTGACGCTGTAATCACATAATACTTAAGCTTGTATAGATAAGACTTAACTTCACTATTTATCATATTGTAAATAACATGAAAACTAATATTTATGCATATTCTCATGAATAATAAAATAATAAAGATAAGCCTTAAAAGATAGACTTTTTAAAGGATTTTGTGTTATGCCCCAATTAGCTAGAATAAAGCTTACAAGTACTAATTTAAGCAACTTGGAGCAAGTTTGTAAAGAGATAAAAGAGATTACTGATAAGACTGGCATAAAAGTTAGAGGACCTTTTCCTTTACCAACAAAAAAGCTTAAAGTAGTGACAAGAAAAGCACCTAGCGGTCAAGGTACTCATACTTTTGATAAATGGGAAATGCGTATTCATCGCAGGCTTATAGATTTGGATGCTGATGACAGAACTATGCGCCAACTTATGAGGCTAAGGGTTCCTGATGATGTATTTATAGAAGTAAATTTATCCACCAAGTAATCTTTATAGAATTTTAAGAAGGTTAATGATAATGAAGATAGCTATTTTAGGAGGTACAGGAAATCTTGGTAGAGGCTTAGCCCTAAGATGGGCAAAGTCTCATGATGTGATTATTGGTTCTAGAGATGAGAAAAAAGCTAAAGAATTTGCAAATGATTATAGTAAAGTAGCGAAAAAATACTATAAGGATGAAATGAAGGGGAGCATAATAGGTTATAATAACTTTAATGCAATGAAGGCTTCTGAAGTTGCAGTATTATCGATACCGCATGAAGTTTTGATAGATTTTATTCAATTTTTAAAACCTTTTGTTACTAGCGATAAGATAATAATATCTCCAGTTGTGCCTTTTGATAAAGACGGAGAATGCTATAAGTATATGCCTTTTACTATTAAGGATCCTCAAAATCCATCATTAATCATAGAAGCTTCCGCTGCTGAAGTTATTTCTCTTGAGTTAGGATTGAAAAGGATAGTCTCAACTTTTCACACTATGCCTGCTAAAAAACTCTGTAATCTTAGTCTAAACCTTGATTGCGATGCTTTAATAGCGAGTGATGATATTGAGGCAGTAAAGCTTATCTCAAAATTAATATCACAAATTCCTAATTTAAGACCTATTTATGCAGGACCTTTGAAAGTTTCCAGGCTATTAGAAGCTCTTACACCTCTTTTGATGAATCTATCTTTATGCCATAAAAATATTAAGGAACCATCGATTAAGATAGTTTGAAGAATCTTTAAAATAAATGATAATTTTATGGTAAAAGCATAAAAGCCCATCATTTTTACTTTTGGTAAAGTGATAAGATGCAGAGCGAGATTGAACAAATAACATTGGAGCTTTCAAACGGAGTTACAGCGAAGTTAGATAATAATATACTTACCATTAAAGGACCTTTAGGCGAATGTAGAAAGGATTTTTCTAAGATAAAGGTTCAAGTTTTACAAGATGGTAATAAGATATTGATTCGACCATTAGGTAAGAAAAGATCTGATTTGAGTATTGCAAATACTGCAAGATCGATAATAAAGAATATGATTAAAGGTGTGACAAAAGGTTTTACTTATAAACTTAAAGTAGTATTTACACATTTTCCAATTTCTGTTAAAGTTAAGGGTAAAGAAGTGATAATAGAGAACTTTTATGGAGAAAGATCCCCACGTAAAGCAAAGATAGTGGGAGATTGTCAAGTTACTGTTGAAGGTGATGATATAATAGTAAAAGGTATCTCATTAGAGGATGTTGGTCAAACAGCAGCTAATATAGAGCAAGCAACTACTGTGAAAAGAAAGGATCAAAGGGTTTTTCTTGATGGAATATATATCTATGAGAAGGTAAAGGGTTGAAATTGTAATGGAGAAAAATGAATCTAAAAAGGAACTTCAAATAGAAGGAGAAAATAAGGTGTATTTAATGCAACTATTAAAGCTAAGAGAGAGTATAGATGATAAGCGTCCAAAGTTTGTAAGACAAGAATCATGGAGATATAAGAGAATAAGTGAGAGATGGAGAAAGCCAAAGGGTATAGATAGCAAGATGAGACTAAGAGTTAAAGGTTGGCCAAAAATAGTAAAAATTGGATATAGAGGACCGAGATTAGTAAGAGGACTTCATCCCTCTGGGTACAGAGATGTATTGGTTCATAATTTAGATGAACTTAAAGGACTTGATCCTAAGAAAGATGCTGCTCGATTAGCATCAAGCTTAGGAGCTAAGAAGCGTGCAGAGTTATTAGAGAAGGCAAAAGAACTTGGTATAAAAGTCTTAAATCCAGTAGGAATTAAAAAGACTAAGGAAGTTGAAGCTTAGAATAAAGGAGGAGTAAGAAATTGTCTCATTTACCTTTTAAGAAAGTAATTTAATTGGAGGGATTTTAGAGCCTTGAATGTTAGCAATAAGAAGGCAATGGCTGCAAAAGTACTTAACGTAGGTATATCTAGAGTTAGGATAGATCCTAACAATCTCGAAAGGGTAGCAGATGCTATTACAAGGGATGATATAAGAAACCTTATAAAAGAGGGTATAATTTGGGTTGAACCTGCGAAAGGTGTATCTAGAGGTAGAGCTAAGAAGAAAAAAGTTCAGAAGAAGAAGCGTGGAAGAGGGAGTGGTTCAAAAAAAGGTGCTATAGGTGCTAGATTACCAAGAAAGAGGCTTTGGGTTACAAAGGTTAGAGCCATGAGAAGTTATTTAAAGAAAGCTAAAGAAAAAGGCGATATAACAAGTGATATGTTTAACAAGATTTATTTGCAGATTAAAGGTGGTCAAATTAGATCAATAAAGCATCTTAAAGAGCAGATAAGCTTACTGAGTAGGAGTGGAAGGTAAACTCATGAAAAATTGTTACGTTCCAATCTTGCGCAGAAGGAGAGAGGGAAAAACAGATTATAGGAAAAGGAAGGCAGTAATCATGAGTCGACTGCCATTTGTATCCATATTTATAAGTGGAAAGAATATTTTAGTTCAAATATTATCGCCTAGGAAAGAAGGTGATATAGTTTTAGCATCAGCTCACTCAAGAGAGTTAATAAAGTTTGGGTGGTTAGGTTCGAGAAAGGATATTCCAGCAGCATATCTCACAGGATTTTTAGCTGGACTCAAAGCTAAAGATAAAGTAAAAGAGGCTATTCTATATACAGGACTAAGAAGGTTCGTACCCAACTCGCGTATAACAGCTGTAGCCAAAGGATTAATAGATGCAGGTTTATCCATACCTATAGATCGTGAGACTTTACCTTCTGAAGAAAGACTTAAGGGTAAGCATATAGCTGATTATGCTAAATACTTGCTAGAAAAAGATAAAGTGCTTTATAGTATGAGGTTCTCTAGTCTTATCAGTAAATCCTTCAACCCAGAATTAATTCCTGAACATTTTGAGAATGTTCGTAAAAAGATAATAGAAGACTTCAAGGTGGGTAAGCTATGAGCGAACAAGTTATTCAAACTTGGACGCCTAAAACAAGACTAGGAAGTCTTGTGGCAGAAGGGAAGATTACATCTTTAGAAGAGATTTTTGAGAGCGGGATGAAGATAAAAGAGCCAGAGATAGTAAAGAAGCTTCTACCAGATTTAAAGACTGTTTTGATTGGAGCAGGCATTGTGCAAAAACAGACAGATGCAGGCGAAATGACTAGGTTTAGTGCAGTAATGGCTTTAGGAAATGAGAATGGATGGTTTGGTGTTGGTAAAGGAAAAGCTAGTCAAATGAGATTAGCTATAGAAAAAGCGACTAATGTCGCTTTACTGAATATAATCCCTGTAAAACTTGGTTGTGGTAGTTGGGAGTGCAGATGTATGACTAATCATTCTCTTCCCTTTAAGACAGTAGGTAAGTGTGGTAGTGTAAGAATAGTAATAATACCAGGTCCAAGAGGACTTGGACTTGTAGCTGGAGAAAAGGTGAAAAATCTGCTATCTTTAGCTGGAGTAAAGGATGCATGGACAAGAACCTATGGTTCTACAAGCACTTTATCTTCAATAGCATATGCAGTTTATGATGCTTTAAAGAAAACTCACTCTCTCAGCTTAGGGTAGTGATAGACTTGACGAAGAGTCTTCTTGTTGTAAGAATTCGTGGTACAATAAATGTTAAAGAGCCTGTAAAAAGAATCCTTGAGCAACTCCATTTAACAAAAAGATTTAGAGCGACAATAATTCCTGATACACCTGATTATAGAGGTATGCTTGAAGTTGCAAAGAATCATATTACATGGTGCTCCGTTAATGCTTCTTTCATTTCAAAATTGATTAAAGAAAGAGGTAGAATGGAAGGTTGGAAACCTTTAACTTTAAATGAAATTAAAAAGATGAATTTTAATAGCTTTAATGATCTTGCAGAATCTTTAGAGAAAGGAGAAATCGTTTTAAAAGAAATTAAAGGAATGAAGCCTTTTTTTGCTTTATCACCACCTAAAGGAGGATTTAAGCGTTCAACAAGACGTCTATACTCACAAAAAGGAGTACTAGGCGAGAATCCTGAATTAATCTCTATTGTTGAAAAGATGATATGATATCAACAAATAGGTGCTAAAGATGCCAACTCGATTGAGAAAAAATAGGAAATTAAGAGGATCGAGAACTGTTGGTTATGGACAAGTAGGTCAGCATAGAAAGAGTGGTAGTAAGGGAGGAAAAGGTAAAGCAGGTCTTCATAAGCACAAATGGAGTTGGACTGTTAAATATGCACCAAATCACTTCGGAAAGGATAAATTTAAACCGCCTAACAGAACTATAGTAAAGAAATGGATCAATGTTAGTCAATTAAATGAATTATATGATGAGTTATTGAAGAATAATAAAATTGAGAAAAAGGATGATAAATTCCTAATAAACCTTGTTGATTTAGGTTATGATAAACTTCTTGGAAATGGTGAGGCTGAACATCCTTACTATGTTATAGTCAAATCCTTCACAAAGAGTGCAAAGGATAAAATAGAAAAGGTTGGAGGAGTATTAGAAGTAAGGTAAAGAAGATGAATAGTTTTTCTTCCTTCATAAGAAATGTTTCTACAATATTACCCGAGGTTCCAAAGCCTCAAAGAAAATTATCTTTAACTATGAGGCTATTCTGGACAGCTTTAGTCTTAGCTATTTACCTTATCATGGCTGAGATTCCATTGTATGGAGTTGGAAAACCAAGTACTGACCCTTTAGCTTACTCAAGAATAATTTTCGCATCAAGTCAAGGTACTCTTATGGAGCTTGGTATAGGTCCTATAGTAACAGCAGGATTGATTACACAAATCCTAAAAGGAGCAGATATAATAAAGCTTGATTTTAGAAAGCCTGAAGATAGAGCTCTATTCACAGCTGCTACTAAACTTTTAACCATGATTGTCATACTTGTAGAAGCTTTAGGATACGCAATAGGAGGTGTCTATGGTAGAAATCTATCTTTCTTGACTACAAGCATAATAGTGATGCAACTTTTTAGTGCTAGCGTTATGGTTATGCTCTTCGATGAGCTTGTTCAAAAGGGTTGGGGTCTTGGTAGTGGTATAAGCCTTTTCATAATGGCAGGTGTAGCTCAAAGAATGGTATGGGACTTAATTAATCCTTTAACAGTAAACGTAGGTACTGAGCAACTTCCAAAGATCGAGCCTTTTGGTTTCTTTCCATTTCTAATCGATGCTTTACTTAGAGGATCTTTTAATGAGGTTATAATAAGACCTGGAACACTCCCAAGCCTTATAGGATTTATTGCAACTATAGTTATAATTCTTCTTCTAATCTATGCTGAAGGAGTTAGAATCGAAGTTCCTATAACATCATCAAAGTATAAAGGATTCTCTGGAGTTTATCCTATCAAGTTACTTTATGTATCGAACGTTCCAGTAATATTGGCTTCCGTATTGTTAACGAATATAATATTCTTTTCACAGTTCATTTGGTCAAATTATAATATTGATAATACTAATCTATGGCTCAACTGGATAGGATATGGAACTGTCGATCCAATGACAGGTAATATAAATTATCCAGTAGGTGGTTTGGTTTATTATATAAGTCCAGTCCACGGTTTGCATGCTGTTATGGCGGATCCTTTGAAGGCTCTTTCTTACGTATTTTTTATGGTCACTTTAGCAGTTATCTTCTCTAAGCTCTGGGTTGAGATAGGAGGATTAGCTCCTAAAGATGTAGCAAAAAGCCTTATTGATGCAGAAGTTCAAGTACCAGGTTTCAGAAGGGCTGAAACATCGATAGGAACAATTCTTGCTAAGTATATACCACCCATCACTATACTAGGAGGTATTATTATAGGTCTTCTTGCTTCTCTATCAGATCTTTTAGGAGTTTTTGGAACTGGAACAGGAATTCTTTTGATGATAGGCATAATAATGCAATATTACCAAATATTGGTAAAAGAGCAATTTGAGACAATGCTACCAAGGCTTGCAGGAGTTTTAGGTAGAAGGTAGTAAGAAAACATTTTAACTTAGCTAAATTTTCAAATTTTTCTTATAAGGTGCTATCATTGGTAAAAAAGAGAGTTGTAATAGTAGGTATTCCAGGAGTTGGTAAGACTACAGTTGTGAGAAAAGTGGTAGAGATGATGGAAAAGAAGAACATTGATGTAGAATCTGTAGTATACGGTACTATTATGTTCGAGGAGGCAAAAAAGTTTGGTATAAAGCATAGAGATGAAATGAGGAGGTTACCAATAGATGAGCAAAGAAAGCTTCAGATAAAAGCTGCTGAAAAGATAGCAAACATGGAAAAAGATTTTTTGATTATAGATACTCATTTAATAATCAATACAAAAGAAGGATATTGGCCTGGTCTTCCCCTTGACGTGCTAAGAGCTTTATCACCTACTAATATTATTCTGATAGAAGCTTTACCTAATGAGATATTTTTGAGGCGTATGAAGGATTCTGATAGGTGTAGAGATCTTGTTGATGAAGCAGAGATAAAAAGAGAGATAGAAATAGCAAGAAGCATGTTGAGTACTACAGGAATAATATTAGGAATTCCTTTTCTTATCGTTATGAATAAGGAGAATCATATAGAAGAGGCTGCCAATCAAATATTGGTAGCTCTTGAAGTGCTATAAATAATGTGATCAGAATCTAACACAAATCATAGAATCTTTCTTTATACTTTTTAAATACTCTTTAGTCTTATCCTTAAGCTTTATGAGATAAAGTCTTGTTAATAAAAGGTAATCTATTGCTCTCGATTCTTGTATCTCTAATCCGTATTCAACCTAATCTTTCTTCTCTAGATTAACTAGTTTAATAATTAGAGTGATATTTTAGTTCTTAAGAAAATACTTGAAGTATTTTGAGAGATCGTTTGGAATAATATCATCAAATATTAGTACTCCTAAGCGAGTATGCTGTAAAGTTATCTTGCAAAAGATTTTTGATGGAAGTATAATAGAGGAAGGAATGGATATTACATGAATTATTTACCTTAGGAGCTATGACAGAAAGAGAAATTGTGCCTGAGCCTTGTAGAAGTGAATTGAAGAAAGTTTTAACAAGTGAATAAGATGTGAAGAGAGTTAAAATTTTTAGTTTCGTTTTAATAGTTAGATTAACAACCATAGCTATCCCAAAGATTTCAAGTCAGGAAGGCAAATAGGTTATAGAGTTAGAAATCGATTGAAAGAATTGACGATAATAAACTTCCTCAAAGCTCAAATTCGCACTCGAGACCATACTTGAGGATGAACCTCTTTTAAGAATTGTAAAATAAAGATAGATATAATTTAAGCCCATTCTTTAAGTGCAAGTATTCTTAGAGACCTTATCTATCTTCAAGTTCACCTAATAGTCAGCCATCTTAAAAATCTAAGTTATGTACATTGTATGAATACTTACTTAGCATCCATAACTTATCCTTATTGTGGCTTAAACGAAATAAACGTTATATAAGGAAAAGAGTACTTAAGTGATAAAGATAGTAAAGTGATTTCTACATATAAGATCCTTCTTTTTATCTATTCTAATCTTACTTTAAGGAACTATCGTTCTTCCCATAACTTCATACGATCCATCTTTGCTTTTGTCCTAGCTCTTTGAAGCATGTTATAAACAGTCTTATGATTACTTCCTGATGCAAGCATATCTATAGCATCTAAAGCTAATCTAGCATCTTCAATTCTTCCTATAATACTTACTGT
>JAVZMU010000026.1:0-14586 GCA_038883135.1 Nitrososphaerales archaeon | reverse complement strand
GATGCTAAGCCTGTTTTATAATGTATTGAGAAAGGAGCTCTAACATCCCCCATGGGCTTTAAAGATGACCAATCGATAAGAATTTGGGAAGCTCTTTCCTCTTTATGAGCAATAGTCGAAGTCGTTATTTGCTTTCCACGATGCACAATTTCTGGGAAAATAGAAGTCATCTCATCTATTTTATTCTGAAGCCTTTCTTCTAATTTATTTTGAATTAATATTGCCATCTCTCTATAAGTCTTGAATAAATCCCCTTTATTTCTTAATTCGCTATTATCGAAGCTAGCCCATATTTGAAAGCCTCTCGATCCACTAAACTTAACAATAGGTTCTACTTCTAATTCTATAAGAAGAGTTGATAACTCAAAGGTAACATATTTTATGAAATTAAAGGCTTTTTGACTCTTCAATATTTCTGTTCCTGCATCAAGATCAAGAATGAAAAAATCTGGTTCATTAGAATCAATTTTGTGCACATAAGGTATGAAATCTATGCAATGATCAAAAACTAACGACATAAGTTTACTCTCTGAATCTATGGTTAGAAAAACTGGCTTAGGTTTATACTTCACATAACGCACGAATATAGCGTTCACTTCTTTTATAGGATCTTTCTTTCCAGAAAATATTTTTACAGTAGATACTGCTCTATCCTTAAGGAAGGGCATCATCAATCTTGCAACGTGAGGATAATACCTTTTAGCTAACCAAACCATTGTATAAGATCGGTTTAATTCTTTCTCCTTTTCAAGAATTATCTTTTCCATTATCTTTTCTCCTTCTTCACTCAAAAAGTAACCATCGTTAGACCGATCGACTAACCCTTGAGCGATCAAATCTTTTATTACTCTTTCAACCTCATCTTTTTTTATACTTCTTTTTTCTGCAAATAACACATCTCTATGAATCTTCTCGAATATATGGTCTATACCTATACGCTTCCCTTCCTCCTTTATTGATAATAACAATAGAATTCTATCAGAGATTGTTGCCATGATTTTTTAACAGCAACATGCAAATATCAATATTATCCTCTTTTGGAGAATTCTATCCTATTAATACTCGAAGCAACTTTTCCAGCCTTAATAGGATATAGTAGAGAGGCTTAGCTGTCTTTTATAGGTGAGTATGGGGCTGAGTAGTAAGAGGGTATTGAGAAGCTCAGGTTGGCTTACATAGATAGAGGATGTAGTTGCAGTAAGCAATATTATAATAAGGCTTTTAGGGAGCCACACCCCTTATAGGCATTATAACTTTGGAAAAGTGGGAATACAGGATCGACCCTACTTTGACCCTACCTTTATGCTTATTTAAAACTAAAGCTAATATCCTTGACTTATAGTAGTTATGGTAGAGAGCTTGAGCATAAAGGCAGTAATCTTTGATCTTGATGGAACTTTAGTAAAATTTACATTAGATTTCGTAAAAGCACGTAAAGAGGCTATTGCAGAGATTAAAAGAAAGGGAATAAAAATTGATAATCTATCTGAAAAATTAAGTATATATTCCATGCTTAAGATGATAAAAGAGCATACTGATGCAAAAACTTTTTCAGATCTTGAAAAATCTTTATGGGAGATTTTAGAGAAGATAGAACTGAAGGCTGCAAATAAGACGGAAACTCAACCAAATGTAATTCAAACCCTAACCGAAATTAAAAAGCTTGGGCTTAAGTTGGCAATAGTAACGAATAATGGAAGTAAAGCTACAAGCATTGTTACAAAAAAGTTTGGATTAAATAATTTTTTTGATGTTATAATTACAAGAGAAGATTCTAGCGAATTAAAGCCAGATGGAGGAGGCATAAAAAGAGCTATGGAAATTTTAGGAATAAACGCAAAGGAAGCGATATATGTTGGTGATGGTATCATAGATATTTTAGCAGCAAAGGAGGCAAATGTCGTGTCAATTGCTGTGCCTACTGGTATATCAAGTATTAAAAACTTAGTCGAAGCAGAGCCAGATTATCTCATAGATTCTTTAAAAGATATCATACCCTTGCTTAATCTACTAAAAGCCAAACAATAAAAATATAATAAAGCAAAAAAGAATTTTAATTAAGACGACGATGATGTTTCAGAGTTAATCAGAACGAAATGATTTAAAGGCATTTGACTGAGTCGTCAAAAAACATAAGGTTCTCAAAATGGTAGGAAATGTCTATAACATAGACTAAGCCATTTTGTTTTAAAGTTTATAGCTCGGTTAACTAAAAATATTCATTCTCACAGGTGGAGATTATTGTCCAATTTTATCCAATCTGCTGCTGAAAAAATAAAAGGCTCAAAGTCCAAGGTGCAAATAGCTAAAGAGGCTGGTGTACTGAAGAGAAGGGTGCAGGTATTTTATTAAAAGTTAAAATCGGTAATGAGGTTGTAAAGGGAAATGTACTTTTTGAAATTAACGCAGAAAGAAGTCAGAAATTGGAAAGTACTTTTGCTTTTGCGGAAAACTTAAACCAATCAGGATAAGTCAAAGATACGATGTAATGATAATGAGTAGGATTCCAGCAAAAGCTAAACAAGAAAGAATCTTCATCTTAGAGAGATTATAATTAAACTAATTAAACACTTTATTAAATCAAACTATATTGCCTAATTTACTAAGATATTCTTTATAGACTCTAATGTAACCTTTCTTATCACCTATGTCTATAAAACCGCCCTTAGTATTGTAACCATATATCTTCTCTCCTTTTTTCATAGCGTTTTCAAAGGCAAGATTCATTCCAAACCTTGTGTCATTTGGAACATAATCTAAAAACCTAGGTTCCATGATATAGCAACCAATGTTAATAAGACCTTCTATAGTCGGTTTTTCTCTCCACTTCTTAACAAGTCCGTTTTTACCAACATCTATGAAACCATACTTTAAAGTAGTTTTATAAGGTATTAATGCTATAGTAGCCAAAGCTTTCCTTCTATGATGAAAGTCTATCATATCTTTAACATTAAAATCATAAATTGAGTCACCATAAACACATAGGAAAGTTCCATCTATGAATTTCTCTGCACTCTTTAACTGACCTGCTGTCCCCATAGGAGTATTTGTTCTTGCATAGTTAATCTTAACTCCTAGTTCTTTCCCATCTTTAAAATAATCCTCTATTATTTTTCGTAGATAACTTACACATATCACTATATCTCTAATGTCATTATTATAGAGCCAAGATATTAAGTGCTCAAGAACGGGCTTATCGCCTAAAGGTAGCATTGGTTTTGGCATAAAGAAAGTATATGGATGTAACCTTGTCCCAAGACCTCCAGCAAGAATTACAGCCTTTAGTTGTTTAATCATAACTCTTAATCACTACATCAAGAAATGTTAAGGAGCTTAGCAAACTCCTTTCTAGAAGCACTACTAAGTAACTCAGCTGTATGCTCTGGTGAGAACTGATTTATGTATACATTAGTACCTATCTCAAAACCACTCCACTTTTTATGCCTAGGATAGATCTCTATATGCCAATGAAGCTGTTTTGTAGTCTTTTTCTCTGAAGATATATGAAATATCATACTGTAGGGTGGTTCATTTAGAACATTTGCTAAACCACCTAACGTTGATCGTAATATCAACGCTAAATCTTTGATTTCTTTTTGAGTAACTCTAAGAATACTATTCTGATGCTTCTTTGGGAAGATCCAATATTCAAAAGCATGTAATGGAGCCCAAGGGCTAAAGGCAATAAAATGATCCGTAACAAGAATCTGTCGCGGGCTACCTGATTCAATATGTAAAATATTACACATAGGACAAACGCCTAATTCATTCATAGACTTTTGTACTTTAGATGCTTCTTGCTCTATAAGAGGTGGTAAGCGGGGTAAAGTAACTATTTGAAGATGTGGGTGCTCCACTAAAGCGCCTGCTTCTTTTCCATGGTTTGCAAAAATAGAAACATAAGATACGTTTTTCTGACTGTATAGCCATCTAACTCTATCCTGGACTACTGAAAGCACATTTATCCATTGATCTAAACTCATCTTTGAAAAGAGTTCATCATGTCTCGGTGTAGCCACAACCACATAATGATAACCATAAGCAGGTTCACGATAAAGAGGATCATCGCCATAAGTAATAGCAGTATCAAGAGCGACCGCAGGAAATTTCTCAGGAAAGACTCTAACGCACCAATCCTTGATGATTTCTTCTTCCGTATCAGCAAGCTTAATTAATGCTTCTTCTCTTTGAACAAGCACGAGTTCTGCTGGTAAAGTCATAGTTTCATGACCAGGACAGTAGGGACATTCTTTTTGGTTTTCTTCAATTTTAAAAGCTTTAGGATGCTTAATTATTACAAGTCTATCCGTAAAGTAATCTTTTCTAATCTCGCCCAAACTTTATCCTATTTATCTTAATCATAATAATTTAATAGTCTTTATGGGTTTTAGGATATGCGCGTAAAGAATTATGGTTAGTATGGGAAGAAGTATTATATGTTTAAACGAATTTTTTATAGGTTCTAAAGCTTTTATGCTTATAAAGACAAATGTATGTTTATTAACGGATTGAAAACTTGATTAATTCAGAGAAGCAAAAAAAGGATGAACTTGCTGATGGTAAAAATATTTGCCTTTCTCTTATCGTTCACCAACCAATAAGGTTAAACAGAACTTTTCCTTATGAGAGAGTAAAAAGGATGGCAGAAGGAGCATCGATAATGGATAGGTACTTTGACGATAAGCTGAACCAAGAGGTTTTTAATAAATTACTAAAGAAATGCTATAATCCAACTCTTAATATTTTACTGGAAATGATAAATTCTACTGAAAAATCGGATAAGCCCTTTAAATTATCTCTTTTTTTAAGTGGACTTTTTATTGAACAAGTGATAAGATATAAGCCTGAACTCATAGAATTCTTAAGAAAGCTGGTTGCTAAAAATCATATAGAGATTCTTGGAGGAAATTATTATAATTCATTAGCTAGCGTTTATCCAGGAGATAAGATAGAGTTTATTGAACAAGCAAAAATACATCGAGATTTAATGAGGAAATTGTTTGGAATGGAACCAAATGTTTTTCAGAATACAGAGCTTATTTACAATGATTCTATAGCGAAAATTGTAAAGAAAATTGGTTATGAAGGTATTTTAACAGAGGGAGTGGATAATATTCTTGGGATGAAATCTCCTAATTATGTATATTCCTCACCAGGGGATGGAGAAGTTAAGCTACTATTTAGACATCATAGATTATCTGATGACATAAGGTTCAGATTCTCAGATAAAACATGGAACGAGTTTCCTTTAACTGTTGGAAAGTTTTGTGACTGGCTTGCTGCCACCCCTGGAGAAGTTATATCAATTGTTCTAGAGATAGAAACTTTTGGTGAGTATAATTCTGAAGATACAGGGATATTTGATTTTCTTAAAAACTTACCTGTAGAGGTAGCCAAAAGAAACAATTTAATTTGGAGTACACCAACAGAAGTCATAAGAAACAATCAACCAAAAGGAACTATCATAGTTCCAGAAGTTAGAACTATATCATGGGCAAATAACAAAGATATGAGTTCATGGTTAGAAAATCCCATGCAAAGGATAAGTTTTGATAGGATTCTAAATTTAGCACCTTATATAAAAGAAATAAATGATGTTGGCATTACGAAAATATGGAGGCTCTTTCAGCAAAGTGATTATCTCCTCTACATGTCAACTAAAAAGGAATTAGAATTAGCAAAGCCATATTATAGCTATTACAGTTCTCCTGCTGAAGCATTTGCAGTATTTAATTCAGCTTTTACAGATTTTGAAGGAAAAGTAGCCACAATAGTTCAGAGAATAAGAAAGTCAAAGCTTCAACAAACCCAACATTTTTCTATAGCTAAGAATAGTGGGGGTAAGCTATGAAAAAATTGATCTATATTCTTCTTGATGGTGTAGGGGATAGACCAGATCCTGAGCTAAATTATGTTACACCTCTTGAAGCTGCTTATACACCAAACTTAGACTTCTTAGCTAGAAAAGGAAAGAGTGGTCTTGTATACCCTGTTGGAAAAGATATTTCGCCTGAATCAGATATAGCTGTATTTAACATGCTAAGTTATGAATTCAAAGAAGGTTATGTTGGGAGGGGTGTCATAGAGGCGATAGGTGCAGGGATCAATTTTAAAGATGGAGACCTTGCTCTAAGAGCTAATTTTGCAACTATTGATAAGGATATGACCATATTGGATAGAAGGGCTGGGAGAGACTTATCGAGTGAAGAAGCAAGAACACTTGCAGAATCTATAAATAAACAAGTAAAATTATCTTATCCTAAGGCTTATTTTGAATTTTTATCAACTATAGCTCACAGAGCGACTTTAGTAATTAGAGTAGAAGGCATAGTATTATCATCAAATATATCTAACTCGGATCCAGCATACACAAGATTTAAAGGGATTGGAGTAGCAAAAGCAGATAAAAAAATCTTAAAGTTACAAAAAGTTCGAGCATTAGATGATAAATTCGAGTCAAAGCTTTCTGCAAATTTAGTTAATGAATTCACTGAGAAATCGATAGAAATTTTAAAGAATCATCCTGTAAATTTGTTTAGAGAGAAAAATGGTAAGAAACCTGCCAATGCAATATTACTAAGGGATGCAGGAAATTCTTTACCAAAGCTTAAAAGACTTGATGAAAAGTATGGATTAAAGTTTGCATGTTTATTAGATATGCCTGTGGAGAAAGGAATAGCAAGGCTAACTGGGATGGTTGAGATTGAATCAGGTGGAATAAAGGATTATGAAATCAAAGCTCAAAAAGTTAGCAATTTACTGGAAGTTTATGATTGTGTTTATGTGCATATAAAAGGACCTGATGAACCTGGGCATGATGGAGATGCTATTTTAAAGAAAAAAGTGATAGAAGAGATTGATTCAAAGTTCTTTGGAAATTTATTAAAGCTTATCGATTTAGATAAAGTTATAATTGCTGTATCTGCAGATCACTCAACACCTTGCCAAATAAAGAATCACAGTGCAGATCCTGTACCATTACTCATATCTGGAAATAAAATTACTAAGGATGGTACATGTAGGTTTACTGAGAAAGAAGCTTCTAAAGGAAGTTTAAAGACTTTAATTGGTGCTAAAGTTTTACCCTTAATAATTTCTTTAGCAAAAAAGTAACCTTAATTCAAATTTACTTTAAAAATATGGTGGTTTAGTAGAATTAAGTGTTAAGATTACCGCCTTCCTCTTCGAAAAGTTCTTCTATAGTTTCACCTTTTCTAACTAGAACGAATTCACCATTCATTTTCCTCATAATTATAGGAGGCTTTGTCTGACAATGGAAAGGCATGTTAAAGACTATAGAATAGGCACCAACATTTCTGAATACTATTAGCTTGCCTGGTTCAGCTCCTGATAGCTTAGATGTGGGGGATAAAGGAAAGATGTCGTAAGTATCGCATAATCTACCTGCAAGATTAATCTTTAGATTATCAGAATTCTCTACACAAGGTATGACTTCTTGAGGATATTCTTGACGAAGTAAGGCAGCATCTAAAAGCAAGTGATAACCAGCATCTACAAAAATGAACTTATGCCCTCCATAAACTTTTAAGTTGACTATTTTGGAGACTAATATACAAGCTTCAGCGGATAGAAACCTTCCACTTTCAACTATAAGCGTGAATCGATCTCCAAGGTTTTGAACCATTATGTTAAGTCTTTTAGTTACGATACTACCTATTTCTGATGGGCTAGGCACAGGACTGCCATATGACACAGGAGTACCACCACCAATGTCAATGATCTTTACATGTAGATTAGGAAACTCTTTTCGCATTTTAATAATAAATGCCTCTAATTTTTCTAAAGCATTAACGAAGCAGATAGGGTTTTCTATCTGAGAACCTAAATGAAAGTGAAAACCTTCAAATATTAAGTTCTTACTATCCATAATCTTTCTTAGCAAGTTTGAAGCACTATCTGAAGTAGAACCATTAAAAGGTACTCCAAATTTACCATGCTTATAACATGCTCTTACTTCAGCTTTTACGCCTACTTCAGGATTGACTCTAATCATAACACTTGGTATGACTCTTTTTTCTGAAGCAGCATCGATTAAATTCAAAAGACCATTAAATGAACCAATTACTATAAGTCTAACACCCTTATCTAGTACTTCACAAAACTCTTCTTTAGTTTCAGTAACACTAGTGTAAATAACATTTTCTGTCGATCCACCACACATTAGGTAGAAGAATAGTTCACCTAACGATGTGATATCAAAGAGAGTGTTCTCAGAAATAAAGGTCTTTATGACTGAAGGATTAAAGTTAGCCTTCATAGAAAAGGCGATTTTAACAGTATTAAAGAAATCCTTGAATCCATCTTTTAATTCCTTTAGTTTAGATCGGAGTATACGTTCATCTATAAGAAAAAATGGAGTACCATACTCTTTAGCTAAATCATAAAGAACTTGCTGGTCGACAATAGAACTTGAAACCTCGATTTTCGGGAAGTAGTGGTAAGCTATCTCAACCATTTCTTTAGGGCGTACATTATCTATTTTTGCTTAAAAACATTACTCTCAAAATTTAACAAAAATATTTTTCTCGATTAACTAATTTTACTATTCCTAAGATTATATGCAACCATGATTTTCTTATATCAGACTCTAATATATAATTCATGGCATAAATTAAAAATATTAATAAAAGGCGATAGAGTTCGAAAGTTATTCATTGAGAAGATTTAATTTCGATAACTTTAAAGTTAAATAACCATTTCTGATCATCAGAACGAGATAAAAATTGAGGTTACTAATGCTTCATTGTGACTATTTTAGGTATAAAGTAGTCGATAGAACTCGTTTTTCAGAGGAAGTTAATGATGAAGAGATGAATGGAGGGATTGATGAATCCGTTCTTGTAGTCTTAATTAGCTCGGAAAAAGTTGATGAGAAAGATCCAAAAATAGTTGCAAGAATGTCTGCAGAAGAGATCATGAATATCGCAAGGCAGGTTAAAGAAAAGAACATTGTTTTACATTCTTTTGCTCATCTTTCTGATGATTTATCATCACCACAAATAGCGAAAAGAATAATAGATGAAATTAAACTCCATCTTAATTCTAAGAATTATAATGTTTTAAAAACGCCCTTCGGTTGGAGAGATAAGTTCGAATTATGTGTTAAGAGTCATCCAATATCAAAAGTATCGCGTAAAGTAATACTCCATTGACTCAATCATAAAATATCTCTAAATAGAAATATGAGATGCTTCTTATGAAAAGAAATGGTCATCATAAGGATAAAGTAGAGTTTATTCTATTTACTTGAATCAAAGTTATCCATTAAAAAAGCTCCACATAATAATTGCTAATATTGGATTAGTAGAGAAAAAGCAAAAATTGTAAAGATCGAGAAGAGTGATAATACGGACTGGAAGATAACTCTTTACTTAACGCTATAATCCCGTCTATTTTAAATTAATTTATATTAAATTAATTTAATAAAGTAAGGTTATGAGAATCCATGTTGAAAAAAAAGGCATTAGAGCTTTAGGGATAGCTGAGAGCTTTAAAAAAGATCAGAGTAAAAGATCAGTACTAGCCGGCATAGTTATGAGAAGTGATATGATAATAGATGGCTTCATCTTTGGGAGTGCTGAAATAGGGGGTGATGATGCAACGGATGAGATTGTGAATATGTTTCAAAGACTAAAAAGGAATGATATTAACATAATCATGTTAGGAGGGAGTGTAATAAGTATGTATAATATCATCGATATAGACTCTTTAGGGTTAAGAACAAACACACCTGTGATAAGTGTAACATTTAAAGAATCTGAGGGACTTGAACCTCATATAAAGCATCATTTCCCATATTCTTGGGAAAAGAAATTATCAGCCTATAATAAGCTTGGTGTTAGAGAGGCTATAAAACTCCATACAAATTATACAGTTTATATTAGAACTTATGGTATATCTTCAGAAGTTTCTAAGAGAATACTCGATAAATTCACTATTCAAGGTGCCATACCAGAGCCTATAAGGTTAGCAAGACTATTGGCTAGAGCAAAAATTGCTTCAAATGCTATCGGGATTTAGTTTTGATTAATCAATTGCTTTATCAGACTCATAGCTTCACCTAAGGACTTAACGGTATAATCAGGCGATACTTCTTTTAATCTCTCAATAGAATTAGCTTGTCTATCTATTTTTATAAAACATATATTTGCATCCTTAGCAGCAAGTAAGTCATTAATACTATTCCCTACATATACTGCATTTTTAATTGGTACATTAATTATTCTTAAAGCTAACTTTATACCATTCCCATAAGGTTTTAACTTATCGACTTCATCCCTTGTTATTATAACATCGAAATCATATTCTAAATTATACTTTTTTAAAGCGAGTCCAATAGCTTTTCTACCGCTGTTAGTAACCAAGCCTTTTTTAATTCCTTTTTCTGATAAGAAATTTATGATAAATTTTGTTTCTTCTAACAATTTAGAAGTCTTAACAGCCTCTATTTCAAATTCATCTATTATTAACCAAATCCTATCCTTAATCTCTGATAATTTTAAATTCAACGATTTTTCTTTTATTTGTCTTTCAACCTTTTCTAAGATAGCTTGAGCGTTATCACGTAAAGAAAAAATTGATATCTCAAAACCTAATTCTTTTAGAAGTTTTAAAATAGCCATACGAGATTCCTCATATTTGAAATTAAGATCGACTATAGTGCCATCAAAATCAAAAAGAACTGCCTTTAACTTCATATCTTTCAATTTTAATAAATAAATTATTAGATTTTTTGATGGATTCTGATAATCCTAGTTGGAGTTACGATTATATCAACTCTCTTGTCATGTTTTTCTCTCGGTACAAAGTCTACTATTTGTATATCATGAACCGTAGTTACTACTATTATGCTTCTTTTGGCTACATCTTCAGCTAAAGATATTTCTTTATCTCCAAAACCTTTCCTTTACCTAATCTATATCCATCTAAGTCTACAGCTACAGAACCTTCAACTATTAAATCTAGAGGTGGAGGGGTATAGGTCAATTCTCCATACTTAAAGGCTCCTTTTATTGTGCTAGCCTCTTTCTCTTTACCATTGACTTTATCAGGTCTTATTATCAAATAGCCACGTCTCAATCCAGGCGTAGGCATAACCAATAGTTTATCATCCAATAAAGAAAGCTGCCTTACAGGTGCTTGAGGAGAGTCTGGACTTACCATTATAGAAAAAGCATCTTTATACTCATTAATGCTTTGGAGTTTTAATGCTGCTAATTCACTACCCTTAAAGTTTGGTATACGCCCAAAGCATGGTAAAGGAAAAGTCGCTATACCTCTCCTCTCCATCTCTAACCATATCCTTTTTCGAATCTCTTGTTTCTTAATTAAAATATCATTTCTCATTTAATTTAGCATCTCTTATTATATATTAAATCTTAAACAATTTAATTTTTTATAAAAAAGCTTCTAGCCCTGACTTTATAAAGAGAATACTAAAGAAGATGAGAGTAGAACCACAAAATATAAGAATAATCCTGTAAACTCTTTCATTTATGAATTTCTTACCACGAGCTATAGCAAAGGAAACTGAACCATACCAGCTTAAATCAGCTAATATATGACCAAAGTAAAATGCCATTACACCAATAATACCAAATTCAAGAGATTTAAATAGAAAACTTGCACCAACAAATACCCACCATATAAGCCAGAATGGATTAGATAAACTCGTGATTATTCCTAACATCATAGAGTTCATTTTTTGAATATTTGATTTTACATTAAAGCTTAAAGAAATTTTTCTATTTAGAACGCCTTTAAATATATCATATGCCATCCAAGATAGGAAAATTCCTCCTAAAAGACCAGTAAGACTAATTATAGGCTTTAAAGATAAGATTTCACTTAAGCCAAGGGCAAGGAGTATCACTAAAATGAGTTCAAGTAAAGCATGACCTACGGATACATAAAAGCCAGACTTCAATCCCTTATTTACAGCTTCATTTATGGTAACGATTAGTACTGGTCCTGGCATCAATGCTCCTGAATAACCTATAATTAAAGAAAAGAAGAATAAACTTGGGAGTTCTAAGAGCATAATATTTTATATAATTAGATTGCCTTAAACTTTTAGATTAATTAGCTAAATAATACTCTTACTAAATCTTTTTTACTCTTTTATTCCCAATATCCAACTCCTAAGCATTTTGCAAGTCTAACTACATTCTTCTCATCTTCTTCATTCAATCTACTGGATTGGAACTTCTCACTAAAGTAAATATAATCTGCAATGCTATGCTTATCTCCTATCTTTGAAAAGATCAACTTTGGATGTTCAAGGTCTTTACTATAAGCTGCATTCGTCAAAATTATAGCTTGATCTATTCTTCCATATTCCACCATTTCTAAAGTATCCTCTATATCCTGTCTTGTCAAGCATTCCTTTTCTGTTATCTTAACATTCACAACAACTTTTCTACCATTTTTTTCTTCTAGATACAAATCCGCTAAACGGAAACTTCTTGAGCCTCCTGGCGTATCTATTCGCCTTGAAGCTCCATGAGCATAAAATATAGCACCTCTCATGAACAAATATTTACCTAGATCTCTTATAGCTCTTATTAGATTGTCTGAAATTTCTTCATAAGTTTTTGTACTAGTTTTTATTATCCTGAAGTAATCAGGAATAGGTATACGCATTAGACTATTCCTTAATTCTGCATTAGGTCTAATTCTAATTATAGCTCCTATGAGATGGTCTTCTTTAATTCTCTCGTTACCTTTAGCAATCTCAAATACTTCTCTCATTAAAGCAAGAACGTCCCTAAGCTTATTCATTCCGAACTCACTAAAAGCATATTTTATGAGGTTCTTTAACGATTCACTATCTTCTTCACTAATTAATGCATCATGAAACTTCAAATACTCTTTAACGATATCCCAAATTTCTTCAGGATCATCTGGTTGTGCTAGAAAATATGTAAATGGTGCTTTTTGGAGACGATCAGCGAGGGAAGGATCAGTATTGCTTATCTCTGCCATTACCTCTGATCTTAGAATTGTAACTAGAATAACTCCTGAAGGCTTCTCGTTTATTATGGCTTTTAATCCATCCATTAAAGGTTTGTTAGCAGATATCTCATCTATTTCTATTAGTAAAACCTTGCCTAGATTACATGAGATTTCAGTAAGACTCTTTAGTTTTGCTAAAGCTTCGTTAAAATCTTTAACCTCTAAGAACCAGTTTAAATTTTCTGATAGAATGTTAAGAACTGATTTGAATACATCATCATGCATATCTGAAAAGACTTCTCTTAAAGCATAAGTATCAATATTTCTTTTCTTTTCTATTACTTCCTTGGCAATTTTAATAGGTTTTCTCCTAAATATTCTATCGATTATACTAATTCTTAATGCTTTTCTTGCACTTTTATCTCCTTTTTCAGCCTTATCTCCTAACTTTAGAATTATGTTAGTACGCAACTTATGAAAGAAATCCTCGCCTAATTCTTTCACTATAGTTAAGTAAATACTTTGGAGATCTTTTGGTTCTATTCTTGTTAGATCGATATAAGCACAATCAAATTCATCTTTTAGAGTCTTCATGTGAAGAGCAAGGTGAGTTTTTCCTGTTCCTAATGGTCCGACTATGCTCACTATGCTGAAATCCTTTCGTCCCTTAACTATTGATTCCTTCAACTCATTAACACAAATTAAGATTCTTTCCTTAACTTCCTTCCATCTTCTACCACCTAAAACTTTTGCAGCCGTTAAACTTGGAGTTGGTACGTGAGAAAATGGGTTGATCTTTAACCCATAAGGATATCCCATCATTAACTGAGACAATCCAAGATTCTTTTTTAATTAAATTCTAATACATAAAGATCAACAACTTTCAACAATTAGGTTAAAATACTCATATTAATCCTTATTAACAACTTTCTACAAGATCTAAAAAGGTAAATTGTTTTGGAAGAATCCAAAGAAGATGGATTGTCGATTAGTAGTGGTATCTTAACGATTGTTGCAGCATCTCTTGGTCTTATTATGGGAATTAATTTACCCTACTTTTGGTTCTATGAGTTTCTTTACGATCTTTTCCCTAGATGGCTATCGATAATTGGCTTCGCCTTTGGTATAACCTCTGGAGTCCTAATGATAAAGAGGAAATCTTTTGCTTTAGCATTATTAGGCATAATTATATTAATGATAGTAGGCACTTTACCACTTCTATGGGGATTCATTTATCCTGAAGAGTTCCTACGAAATTCATGGATTAGGACATTTTACATCTATGGAGTTCCTATTATCATCTTATCTGCTTTAAGCATTGTTTTTGCCTTTGCTTCAAGAAAAAGTTTTTCATAATCTAACTGTATATTATCCATTAAATTCATTATAAACGTACTAACTCTCTGAGATGAGATTGTACTCCTCTTCCATGAGTTAATATTCATTTTCATAATTTATAAATCCTTTTAATTGCTAAGAAAAGTTATTGTTAAATATTAGAGTACTTGACCAACATTAAGAAGGGATAAATTTTTTGAGGAGAAATTATAAATTGCAAAATCTAGAATTAAAACTGATACGAACTTATTTAATTTTTGTTTATTAATAAGT
>JAVZMU010000025.1:0-14797 GCA_038883135.1 Nitrososphaerales archaeon | reverse complement strand
ATCGTTCCTTCAAAATTCGCATATTCAAGAGGATGGTCTTCAACTTCTATTGCTAATCGCTTAACACCAGGTTCTTTTGGTGGTCCTTTTGGTACAGCCCAAGATTTTAAAACATTATCCATCTCAAGTCTAAAGTCGAAGTGATGATGTGAAGCCCAATGCTCATGTACAACAAATATTGGCATATCAATCCTTATTATGCACATTAATAAAAAGATAGATTATACTAAAAACTAGAATTGAAAGAAAAGGGTAAGGAGGTCTCCAAATGTTATCGTTAATAAGAATCCAAAAGTTATGAAGATTAATAACGGAATGCCAGGTGTTACCCAAACATCTTGACCTGAAATAAACTCCTCATCTTTTAATAAAGATATGTGGAAAACTTTTTTTCCATTAATATTCTTTTGTAAACTCATAAAAAACTGTTCCTTCTTAACATTGCTTACTCTATATCCTAAAAAGCATACAAGAATTTTCTTCCAAATCTTTTCATTCTCAAATCCTGAAAAAATTTTTTTACCACGAAGAAGTCTTGTTACGTTCAGAACGAAAAAAATAAATGGAAGGATTAAAGTAAGGAAGGCACCATTGGTAAGAGAAATCAAAGATGTAAAAGGATGAATATATTTTGATGGATAATATACTGGAATTATCAATGCTATGGTTATCAATGCTTTCATATCAGCACCTCCAAAGAATCCAATGTAATAGAATATGAAGGAAATTAAAGAGATTAAAGATATAGAAATTATGATCAGCATTAGTAATTGAGGATTAAATTGAAAAGAAAGATCGATTAAATTAAGAGTTATTCCTATAAATGAGAATATTATCCATAGCTTATCATCAACTTCTCTCGTCTTCCAATCATTATAAGATGCATAAATTAGCATTAGAATACAAACAAATAGCTTTAGCATTAGCATACATAAGCTCATAAATTATCGAAATTTTATTAATTCTATACTTCTTCTTTTGATGGAGCGAAGATTTTCTCCTTCGAAAAGACTACTATACCCTTATCAGTAATGCGATATAAGTGAAAATCAAAATCGTGCTTTATACCTCTAATCTTTTGGATTTGAATTCCTCTAACAAAACTTCCTCCTAATTGGAACATATCCAAAAAGATTACACCATCAGCAAGAAAGTGTTCCATAAGAAAATGCTTCCTTAATTCATAAGATCGATGCTCAGTTGTGATTAATGTTGTACAATCTAAACCAGATATACCTATAAGTAAACGTACAATCTCTAGCCTTCTTTCAAAGTCATCTTTATAATGCATTAATAAGGCTGTTAATCCATCTATAGCAACTCTTTTTGCATTTATTTCTCTTACTTTTTGTCTTATCAACTCTGATAATCCATAAGCCTTGAACTCGATAAAGCCTGTATGAATACCCGATACAGTAAGCATTGTTTCTCCTCTCAATGGATTTGCATCTACAAGAATTAGCTTTCCTTTTGATACTAAACTCTTTAAATCCATACCTAGATTCATCATGTTCTTTATTACACTTTCAGGACTCTCTTCAAGAGTTACATAAACTCCTGGTTCTCCATAATCTAATGCACCTTTATAAAGAAACTCTATGCAAAAAGTCGTCTTTCCAGATCCTGGAACTCCAGATACTACTATCGTTTTTCCTCTCGGGAAGCCACCTTCTGTTAACTCATCCAATCCTTCAATACCACTTGGGACTCTATTGATCAAATCTATCTCCCAGAGAATTAGGATGTTTACCTTTAAATATAAAGGTTTAAAAATTCTAACTTTTAAATACATCAGAGTAGTGAGTAGATTAGGTTTGGAATTTACACCTTCAGAATTGATTGGTGCTCTAGTAGTAGACTCTGAAGGTTACATTTATGGTCATGTGGTAAAAGTGGATATTAAACCAGAGGGACCATTTTTTAAGGTTAAATCCTTAAAGAGTATTCAAGAGCAAGTACCTGATGTTGAAGCGTTAAAACAAATCCTTCTAAGAGATCATAAAGAAAAGTATAACATATCTAACATTCAAGAACTTTACGAATTTATAGCGAATGAACTCAAGATACAATCAATAACAGAAAATGATTTAGTAAATTATGCAAAACTTAAAGAAGTAAGGATACCTATGAAAGAAGCTTCAAGAGAAGTAGAAGAGGAGAAGCCAGACATTCAATTAATTGATGTTGAAGTTATGAATAAAAGTGATTTGGGAAGCTGTATTTTACTCAAGAATCCAATAGAAAGTACAATAAGAGGTATAGAGCCAAAAAAGTCTTTAAATTATCAAAAGGAAGAGAGCTTAAGAGGCAAGCTAGTCATAGACAACTCAGCTAAGATTTTAGGTAAAATCCATAGCATTTTAATAAGTCCAGAAGGTCTGAGTATTCAAGTATGCAAAGAGATTATGGTTACAAGATTAGTCCCAGATATGAACCGATTGAAGAAAAGGATTTTTTCTGAAAAAAAGCCAAAAGAGCTTATAAAGCATATGGAATACTTAGGTTTTGAACAGCCACAAGATTTAACTGATGATAAGATATTAGCATATGCAAAAATGAGAGGTTATGAGATACCTACAAACCTTACATCCACTAAGACTGCTTTTTTGTATAAATCCTCCGTACCTTGGCATCAAATAAAGAAGATAGGCGATGTTGTGATATTAAATAAAACTTTACCAGAAGTTTTTGTAGAAGAATCAAAGAAAGAAGAACAAAAGCAAATAGAAGCTTATTCTAAAACTATAGTAAAAAAGTCTTATCCTTCAAGTATGCAAGAAAGAGAGTTTCCAACTATATTTCAAACAGATTTGGAAAGTTTTTTCTATGGAACTTGCATTGGCACTATTCTTATGATCTTCGTTGGTCTCTTCTTATATATTGGTGCATTATTTTCTGGAGGAGTAGCAGGATATCTAATTAAAGAGTGGAAAAGAGGAGCTTTAGCAGGTCTTATAAGCGGATTGCTCGGTACAATTATAATAACGATAATTCTCCACTTATTAATACCTTTAGGATTAAAGGATTTCTTAGCAATCTCATTACCTAGTTTTATCCTAAGTGAGACTATAGAGATGCTGGAATATGCAACAAGTGAAGCATTCGTTTATTTCCAAAGCTTGGTAAATGCGTTTATGGGATTCATTGGAGGCTTATTTATAGGATTTTTAAGGGGTAAATGAATAAAGAATCAATACTGTTAAGGAATTTATTGCTCTTATGGTCTAATCTAATGGATGTGAACATCATACTTAGGATGATCATCAAAATTTACATAAAAAGCTCTTATCATCATACATGGATATAAAAACTTATGAGAATCGAAAGATAGTTTTAAATACTTAAAACATTTTAAAATCGCTTCTTAAATAATAATAAATTATGACATCATAAAAAAGAAAAAATTTATTAAAGAGTTTACAATTTTATTCTTGAGTTGAAAATAATTCGAAGATCCAAGCTTGAAAGGTTAATGGATATTTTAAGGGCTATAGCAAGTACAGGTTTTATAAAACAAACACATATAATGTATAAAGCAAATCTAACCTGGGATGAATTGAAGAGGGATTTACAATGGCTCATGGATTTAGGTCTTATTGAAAGAATATTTGTAAGCGAAGGTATATTCTATAAAATAACTACTCATGGTTTAGATGCACTTTCTCATTTTGAGAAAATTGAGTCTATGCTCAAATTAAATCATGAAAAGAAAATTTATAGTGAGAAGGACTTAGCTATCGTATAAAATTTGGTTAAGGAGACTCGTAAACAAAAATCAGAATACTAAGAATAAAGAATAGAATAAAGAAAAGTAGGATTAATAATATTGATATTATAACAGGAGATACAAAAGGCTCAAAATATATCTTTGTGAAGACAAAAAATATCCATCCTAATGCTAAAGATGCTAAAAATGAGAGAATTATTGCTACTATGAGACGATTCCATGCTATCATTTTAATATTAGCTAGAAATGGTTATTAAGGCTTTAAATGAATCATGAGCTTTAAAGGGATATTATCACTCATAACTGTGGCTATGGTAACTATACCTTCCTCAAAGCTTGTAAGAGGATCTAAAGCTTTTCTTATCTTTTGTATTATGTTTAATTTATCCTGTAAACTTTTAACTATATCTTCAAGAACTTCTGTTTCCTGCCTTAAACTTGGGTTAACAAGGACTTTTAAACCTGATAGATCTATTTCCCGTCCTTCAAAAGAAGTTAATTGCTTTTCTCCTGCTAACTTAACTATAGCTTCTTGAGCCTTCCTTAACTTCTCTGTTTTAATACGATTCTCTTCTAGACGACGAAGATAATCTCCAAGTAAAGTTCTAATCCTACCAATCTCATCGTCTAGAAACTTTTTAAGCTCATCAGGCGTATTAAAAGTTTTAAACTCTAAAGAGGTTTGCATTACTTAAAAAGAATGATGGAACACATATTTAACATTTATGATTAATACTTTGATTTGTCAAGATAAACAATTAAAGAAAAATATATTCAATAATCTCATCTCAAAGGAATATTTTTCTTCTTATTCATAAGACTTTTAAAATAAAAGCCTAGACTTATCGTAAAACCATATTTTAGCATCTTATAAATGAGAGTTAAGAATTTAATTTACCTTATATACTACTTATATAGTCAAAATTATGAGGAGTTAGGGTTGAGCAAGCCAGTTGATCTCGGTAGCCTGAAAGAAGGCTCGTATATAATAATTGATAATGAAGCCTGTAGGATAGTATCCTATGATAAATCAAAACCAGGAAAGCATGGTTCTGCAAAGGCGAGAGTTGTAGCCATAGGATTATTCGATAACATAAAGAGGAGTATAGTAGCACCTGTTGATAGCTTGGTTCAAGTTCCTATAGTAGAGAAAAGAAGTGGGCAAATAATCTCAATAATGCCAGATAGAGTTCAAATCATGGACCTTGAAACTTTTGAGGTTTTTGATGCTCCAAAGCCTGAAGAGCCTGAAATTAAAGAAAAATTATCTCCAGGGAATGAAGTAGAGTATTGGAAAGTTTTAGGGAAAAGTAAGATAATGCGAGTAAAAGGTTAATTAAAAAGAAAATCTTAAAAATATAGTAAAAGGCAAATCCAAAGGTAATAGATGGTTCATTCTAAAGATTACGATGTATTAATCTTTGGTGCAGGTCCAGCAGGTATATTTACTGCTCTCGAGCTTTGTGAAAAATCAGATCTAAGAGTATTAATTTTAGATAGAGGAAAGGACATATCTGAACGTATCCATTCTAAATCTATTCTTTTCGGTTGGGGAGGAGCTGGAGCTTTCAGTGATGGCAAGCTCACATTCTCAACAGAAACTGGAGGATGGCTGAAGGATTATGTAGGTGAAAAGAGACTAAAAGAGCTTATGCAAGAAGTTGAAAACATCTACATTAAGTATGGTGCTCCTACCAGAATTTATGGGGATGATGAAGATGCTATTTCTGATATATCAAGAAAGGCTGCCATGGCTGAGTTAAGATTAATTCCTAGCAGAATAAGGCATCTTGGAACTGATCAATGTCCTGAATTACTGAAGAAGATAAGACAAACTATAAATCGTAAGGCAGAGATAATGATGGAAAAAACTGTAAGTAACCTTTTGGTTCAAGGAGAAGAAGTAAAAGGTGTTAGAACAGTTGATGGAGAAGAAATCTTTGCAAAGTACGTTGTAGTAGCACCAGGAAGAGGTGGAGCAGAGTGGTTGAGGCAGGAGGCTAATAGACTCGGTTTAAAAACTATCAATAATCCTGTAGATATAGGAGTAAGAGTCGAAGTACCAGCAGTTATAATGAACCACTTAACAGATATTCTCTACGAACCAAAGTTTATCTATTATTCTAAATCTTTTGATGATAAAGTTAGAACTTTTTGTGTCTGTCCTAGAGGATTTGTGGTAACTGAGCATTTTGATGATGTGATAACTGTAAATGGTCATAGCTATGAAAAGAAAACTTCTGAGAACACGAACTTTGCAGTTCTCGTAAGCACATCTTTTACAGAACCCTTTAAAGAGCCTGTTGCCTATGGGAAATACATAGCAAAGCTTGCTAATTTACTAGTTGGTGGTGTAATAGTACAAAGGCTTGGAGACCTTGAAGTAGGAAGAAGGTCTACACAAGAGAGAATAGATAGAAGCGTCGTAAAGCCTACTCTAGTAGATGCTAAGCCAGGAGACCTAAGCTTTGCCTTGCCGGGGCGATATCTAATAGATATTAAAGAAATGTTAAACGCTCTTGATAAGATAGCTCCAGGAGTGTATTCAAGGCATACTCTTCTCTATGGTGTTGAAGTAAAGTTCTATTCATCAAGGCTAGAACTTAACGAAGTTCTTGAAACTAAAATAAGGAACCTGTTTACTGTAGGAGATGGTGCAGGCATAACTAGAGGCTTAGTTCAATCATCAACCTCTGGTCTCATAGTTGCTAGAGAGATATTGAGAAGAACGGGTTATCTTACTCTACAATAAATTTAATAAACAAATATAAGGAAGTAATACATAAATCGTTGGAAGTACAGAATGAAAAGCTTAGATATAATAGACAAAGTTGCGAAGAAAATAGCGTCAGCACCATTCCCGTCCTTCACACCTGCTCATGTTTTTATGGTCATTGAAGCTATAGGATTCAATGCACCTATAGGAAGAACGAAATTATCGAATATATTAGAGCTTGGGGAAGGTGTAACTCGAACTTTGATAAAACGTTTGCAAAAGGAGGGAATTATAAAATCTACAAAGTATGGTTGTGTGCTGACTGAATTTGGCAAAAATATATTCTCTGATTTAAATTCAAAAGTATCAGAAGAATTGAAGATTCCACCATCTCCATACACACTAGGCAAATTCAATGTAGCAATACTAGTCAGAGATTCTGCCGAAAAAGTAGGATATGGAATAGAGCAAAGAGATGCTGCTATAAAAGCAGGAGCTTTGGGAGCCACAACTTTGATTTATATTAAAGAAAAGTTTGTAATACCAGGATCCTCAGAAGATGCTTTTAAAAATTCACCCGAAATTTGTAAAATGTTGATAGAAAAGCTGAAACCAAAAGAAGGAGACGCCATCATAATAGGGAGTGCTGATGATGAAAAATCTGCAAAACTTGGTGCTAAAGCAGCAGCCTTAGAAACTTTAAGAAAGATTTGATTAATAAGTCGATCCTGTATAGATTAATAAGAGTTAAGTGTATGGTTTAACATAGTTTCGATATTAAAAGTTCAAAACCAATTTGAGGCACATATATTTATAAAATTAAGAATTTAACGAAAATCTTTTATTATTCTCTACCATTATGTTAAAATTCAGAAATTTACTGTTAAGGTTTTGATTCTAGATTGCTTACAGTATACTTCCATTCCTCTTTTAACAATTAGCATGATTGAGAAATCATATGCTAAAGTAATCCTAATGTATCCTTAGATGCCGTATCTCTAGGCTATCTTAATATTATAAATCTCCTTACTTATCAAGGTTGGTACAACGATTTCAACTTAAAAGGCTCAAAGGTTTTTGTAAAGACTATAAGCTATTGAAGCTAATTTTCTCTTAAACTCTAAATTACCTCTTTAATCTATATTAGTAAGCAGAGAATATAATAATTTATTATTTTGGGTAATACAAGAACCATTAAATTTTATAATAAGAATCAAATTTATCAATACACTTTAGGTTTTAGAAGATGAATATTCCTAGGATAACAATAGCAGGTCCTTACAGTGGAGTTGGAAAGACCACAATCTCAGTTGGTATAATGGGTGCTCTTAAAAGAAGAGGTCTAAAGGTTCAAGCCTTCAAAGTAGGACCTGATTACATCGATCCAAGTCACCATTCAGCAATTTTGAATAGACCTTCTCGAAACCTTGATGCTTGGATGGTACATCCAGATGGTATAATAGAGATATTTCAAAGAGCTACTCGAGATGTCGATATAGCAGTCATAGAGGGAGTAATGGGTTTATTCGATGGCTTTGATGAAAGTAATGAGAATGGTAGTACAGCCCATATAGCAAAGCTATTAAGGAGCCCGGTTATACTCGTGATAAATGTTCATGGTATGGCAAAATCTGTAGCTCCTATAATTCTAGGATACGAGAAGTATGATCCATATGTTAAGCTTTCTGGATTTATTTTAAATAAAGTTAGTGGAGAGAGGCATATAGATTGGTGTAAAAAGGCTATAAATTCTGTAACGAAATTACCTGTCCTCGGAGCTATTCCTCGCAATAAAGATATAGAAATGCAAGAGAGGCATCTTGGCTTAATTCCTCACCGTGAAAAAGCATACCCAGAATCCTTTCTAAATTTACTCACAGATTTTATAGAAAAGAGTGTAGATGTGGATAAAATCATAAACATAGCAATGTCTGCAGAAGATCTTCCTGAATCAAGTAATATAGTCTATCCTAAACATTCAAGTAAGAAGGATCTAGTAATAGGTGTTGCTTTTGATGAATCCTTTAACTTCTACTATCAAGATAATCTTGACATGTTAAGTGCTTATGGAGCCAATATCAAGTTCTTCAGCACAATAAGAGATAAAGAAGTACCATCTGATGTGAGTGGACTTTACATAGGTGGAGGTTTTCCTGAGATGTTACCAGAAAGTTTAGGAGAAAATACAAGCATGTTAAAAAGCATAAAGAAGGTAGCTGAAGATGAGATGCCTATTTATGCTGAATGTGGAGGATTGATGTACCTTACGGATTCTATAACAGACTTTGAAAATCGATCTCATAAGATGGTAGGACTGTTAAATGCAAGGACTGTTATGACAAAAGGTTTAACTTTAAACTATACTCTCGTGGATGTGATTGCTGATAATCCTTTATCAAAAGTTAATGATGTATTAAGAGGTCATGAGTTTCATTACTCAAAGATTTTGGAAATACCACGAGATGCAAAATTCGCCTATAGAATGAAAATAGGTAAAGGAATAGACGGTAAGCATGATGCTTGGCTTGTACATAAAGTGATAGCATCCTATATGCATATGCATTTTGCTTATCAACCAAAATTGGTAAAAAACTTTTTAAAGGCTTGTGAGAAGTATTCTCATTCTTGATATTTCAGATTTTTATGGTACTTAGGAGAAGGCTTAGGGATGGAAGTACAGTTTAAGAATGTTAAAAATTTAATAAACAAAGTTCTATCTGCTGGAAGGCATTCACTACTTGAGCCCGAGGCTATGGCTATGATGGCTATGATTGGAATTCCTACGCCAAGCTTTCATTTAGCAAATTCCATAGAAGAGGCTCAAAAGATAGCTGAAGCTTTAGGATATCCTGTAGTTCTAAAGATTGTTTCTCCAGATATAACCCATAAAAGTGATGTAGGAGGGGTAAAACTAAACATATTAAATAAAGATCAAGTCTCAGAGAAGTTTAAAGAAATTCAGAAGAGTGTTCAGGAGAAAGCACCTAAAGCAAGTATTTTTGGGATAATGGTTCAGAAGATGGCTCCTTCAGCAATGGAAGTCGTAATAGGTGCCTTAAGAGATAAGCAATTCGGTCCAGTCGTAATGTTCGGTCTTGGTGGCATATTTATAGAGATAATTAAGGATGTATCTTTCAGAATAGCTCCTTTAAATAAAGACGATGCACTTGAGATGATTAAAGAGATAAAAGGTTACCCATTACTTATTGGATATAGAGGCTCCCCGAAATTAGACGTAAATGCTATAGCTGATGCTATAGTGAAAATATCTGAATTGATGATGAATGTTGATGAGATAGATCAGCTTGACTTAAATCCCATATTGGTTTATACATCAGGACTTATAGTTGTTGATGTTAGAGTAATTCTTAATCATAAGGTTGGTGAATGAGATGAATGAGAATCTTGATGATATAGAACAAAAAATTTCTTCACTTATCACTTACAAATCAGGTTTAATTAATGAGTTAAAGAAGTTAAGTCAAAGAAAGCGTGAGTTAAGGTATGAGATTAAAGAAATAACGAATAAGCTGATAGAGGGAAAGAAAGTCGTTTCAGAACAAAATTCATTAATAATTAAGATTAGAGATTCACATAAAGATATTTTGTCAAAAATAAGCAAAATAGGGATGAAGGTTAAAGAAATAGAGAAAGTATTAAAAAAATTCGAGAAAAAGGTTCCTTATGAATCTGAAACAGCTTTAAAGGAGAAGCTGAATAATATAGAGTGGAAACTTCAAACAGAACCTTTAACAAAAGATAAGGAAAAGCAAATTGTAGAATACATAAAGAAGCTTGAAATTAAGCTTTATCTTTGGGAAAAAGCTTATGCAATGAGACAAGAATTAAGTGAGCTTTTAGCTGAGGCTGAATCTCTTAGGAGTAAGTTAAATGAGATGAATGAGATAAAGAAATTAGCTTTTACAAAGTTGAAAACTCAAAAAGAAGCTTTACATAATATCGTTATGACTAAGCATCAACTGATACAAGAGTGTAGAGAGATAGAGCAAGACATAGACGAGATTAAAAGAAATTTAAACCATATAAATGCTGAATTATCCAAACTAAAAGAATATAAGAAAAAAATTTTAGAGAAAAAAAGGCTAGATGCAATGGCTTCTATCAAAATGAAAGAACAAAACCTTCTAGAAGAAGTTAAATCAAAGGCAAAAGATAAACTCACAAAAGGAAAGAGTTTAAGTTGGGACGAATTGAAGATTTTATTTGAAGAAAAGGATGAATAATTTAAGTAATACTCATAATCTTTTCTAATATAGGGAGTTGGGTACGGAGCAAAAATCTTCAAAGTTACTCGTACTAAGTGTTGATAGGGACGATGATGTAGGGGTTAAAGCAAGGATTAAAACTCCAATAATTGGTAAAGATAATTGTATAGAAGCAGCTAAGAAGCTAGCCATTGCAGACCCTGAAGAAGCTGATGCTAATGCTATCTTCGCAGCGGTAAAACAATACGACGAACTTTTGAATAAGAATTACGAATGTGAAGTAGCAATAATAACTGGATCTCATGAAGGAGGGGTATTAGCTGATCAAAAATTAAGGGCTGAATTGATGGATGTTATAAGTAAATTTAATGCAAATGGAGTAATCTTGGTATCAGATGGTTATGAAGACAGAGAAGTTTTACCCATACTTATGAGTGTGATTCCAATAGTATCTATCAGAAGAGTTGTGATAAAGCATAGCGAGAGAATAGAAGAATCTTATGCCGTTCTTGGTAGGTATATTAGAATGCTTTTCACAGATTCAAGATACTCTAAGTTTTCTTTAGGTATACCTGGTATGTTATTAATGGCTATTGGTTTACTCAGCATTTTTAATTTGCTCCAACTCGCTATTCAAGTTATTTTAATATTTCTTGGCATAGTTTTAATGATTTGGGGTTTTGACTTAACTAAATACATTCTATCCATAAGGCATTTGAAAAGGATATCATCATACATAAGATTTTTTTCTATAATAGCAACAATTCTGGTAATATCAGTAGCCTTTTATCAAGGCTATAGCTCCAGTATGGGAAAGGAGACTATCCCACTTTTTCTGAGTTCATTTATAGAAAAATCTCTTCCATTAATTTGGGTAGGATTCTCAATATATTTAGGCTACTCTTTAATCTTCCATTGGATAAGGAAAAGCATTAAGATATGGCAAAACATACTAGCTTTCGTGATGCTAGTTTTTCTTTACATGCCTCTACTCGAGTTTTCAAGAATTCTTATAAATCCTAGTCAAAATCCTTTTACGCTTATATTACAACTATTATTAGGGCTCGTAGTTACTTCTATAGTTGCAGTTATAGCTTATCGAGATATTCGTTCTCGTAAGAGGACAGGAGATGAAGGTTGAATTGCTCAATTCATTACTGAAAATAACAGGCATATATAAAATCTATGAGAAATACTTAAGAAATCAAATTAGCAAGGCTGAAGCTCCAAAGCATGTAGGTATAATACTAGATGGTAATAGAAGATGGGCTGAAGCTAACTCTTATCCAAGGTGGTTGGGTCATCGATTTGGAGCAGAAAAAGCTGAGAAATTGTTAGAGTGGTGTAATGAATTAGGTATAAAAACTTTGACTTTATACGTTTTATCAGTAGAGAATCTTCAAAGATCTCCTGATGAAGTTAAGGAGCTTTTTGCCCTTATTGAAGAAAAACTTAGGTGTTTGATACAAGATGAACGCATACATAAACATCGTATTCGTGTAAAGGCTTTAGGAAAGATAGAACTGCTTCCAGACTCAATTAAAGAACTTTTAACTAAAATAGAAAAAGCTACTGAAAATTATGATGAACATTTTCTTAATATTGCTATTGCTTATGGTGGAAGGTTAGAAATTATTGATGTGATAAAAAGTATAGCTGAGAAGGTTAAGAAGGGAGAGATTGATCCATCGGTAATAACTCCTAAGACAGTTGAAGAACATCTTTACACTTCTCATCTTCCATACCCAGAACCTGACTTAATCATAAGAACCTCTGGCGAAGAGAGACTTAGCGGTTTCTTACTTTGGCAAAGTGCTTATTCTGAACTTGTATTCCTAGATGTATTCTGGCCTGACTTTAGAAAGATAGATTTAATGAGGGCAATAAGAACTTATCAAAAAAGGATTAGAAGATTTGGTAAATGATTGGATTTAAGAATACTCAACTTTAATCCTTCTGAAAAATCAATTTCCAAGTTTGTCTACTATACTCTCTTAAGCATATTATGAAGAGTCAAGTTAGGATGTTTGAAGTAATTCAAGCAAAGTTTCACAAAGGAATAAATAAAGATAAGATAGAGGGATATAATGAAAGCAAAATACTTCTAACGAGCAGTTTATAAGAAAATTACAAACTTATTTAATAATTAATTGAATTTTTCTTTCCTCAACCTATCTATTTAACATTTAATTCTTTGTTAAATAAAAAAAATATTATGATTAGAGTCAAGACACCATCAAGATTACACATAACTCTTATCGATTTAAATGGCAAACTAGGAAGAATAGATGGTGGAGTTGGTGTAGCGTTAGAAGAACCAAGTATAATTCTAGAGGCAGAACTTATAGATAATGGCATAAAAATTGAAGGAGATAATAGTGGTAGAGCTCTTGAAGCAGCAGAAAGAATTTTAAAGGCTTATAACTTGAAGAGGGGATTAAATTTAAGAGTTCTTCAAAAGTATGATGAGCATGTCGGCCTTGGTTTTGGTACTCAGTTATCATTAGGGATTGCCTTTGCCATAACAAACCTATATGGAATTAGTGTTAGCCCTAGAAGATTAGCTGAAATCGTCGGAAGAGGCGGGACATCAGGTATAGGTGTTGCTGCCTTCGAATCTGGTGGTTTTATCGTTGATGGAGGGCATACATTTGGTGTAAATAAACAGAAGCAAAACTTTCTTCCATCATCAGCCTCTAAAGCTCCTCCTCCTCCAGTAATTTCTAGACTTGATTTTCCTGAAGACTGGTTGGCAATTTTAGCCATTCCAAGAGCAAAGCAAAGAATTCACGGCTTGCTTGAGATTGAGCTTTTCTCTAAATACTGTCCAATCTCTATCGATGAAGTTCAGGCTTTATCACACATAATCCTTATGAAACTCTTGCCCTCGTTAGTTGAGAAGGATATAGTTGAGTTTGGAGATGCTATATCTAAGATACAAAATGTAGGCTTCAAGAAGATAGAATTGAGTCTTCAATCTGATGAAGTAAAAGAGATTATGAAAACAATGACTGAAGCTGGTGCTTATAGTGTGGGTTTAAGCTCTTTTGGACCCACTCTTTACACATTCATCGACAGTAAGAAAAAGGCTTTGAGAATAGCTAAAGCTGTTGAAGATGATATGAAAGAGAAAGGGGGAAAGGTAATGATAACAAAGGCAAATAATAAAGGTGTAGAACTATCTCAATTAAGTTAATGTCAAAATATAGAAAATTTTCTAATTAGCTTGACCATAGTTATTACAATGCAATTCCTAATAGTATCTGGCTTATTTGGTTCTAGAAAGTTAACTCTGATATTAGAACTGGCTAGAGATCTTTTTGAATCATAATAAAAAGCTAGCAATAATCGTCAACGACATTGGAAAAGTCAGCATAGATGATAAAAGAGGAAGAATTATTGAAGCGTGTTAAAAATACTATCATGAAATTTGTTGAAGATAATTAAAGGAATCATAAAAGAGCTTTGGATTAAATATTTCTGATGCTCATGAAAATCGTGGAAAAGTGAGTTAGCTTTTTGACAACTAAATCTACTCAATTCTAACACTAAAATTCTGCCTAGTTTCTGATAGTAACATTATTAGCTTTAAACCCAAGATCGAAAATTTTTCTATTCAATTCAATGTACCTTTTAGGGATTACTTCTTTTATGCCATTCAAAATGGACTCTCTCTTCAATGGAATCAATTTCTTAGCACAAGCATAACCAAGCATATACATGTTCGCCATAATAGTGTCTCCTGTTGCTTTCTTTGCCATTTCAGATGCATCGATTGAAATCACTCTATTTGAAAAGGGTTTTAGAGCATCTAAAATATAGCTTAAGGATGGATACTCTTCTTTAGTGATGAAGATAGATAATGGAATTAATCTATGAGAATTAATCAAGAATACTGTTCTCTTCTTCGAGCCGAAGTAGCAAGAGCGTAAAGCCTCTAAAGGTTCTAAAGCGAATACCAAATCTGCCTTTCCTTCTAGTACTAAAGGTGAGTATATCTTATTACCAAATCTTACATGGCAAGTTATTGCACCACCTCTTTGAGCCAAGCCATGCAATTCAGATGCTTTAGCATCAAACCCTTCCTTTAAGGCAGACCAAGTTATTATATTTGTAAGAGTAAGAACT
>JAVZMU010000024.1:0-14802 GCA_038883135.1 Nitrososphaerales archaeon | reverse complement strand
CTTTGCTACTTGTCCTCTTCTCAAGAGGTCGTAGACTTTGTAGTATGATACGCCTGTTAGCTTGGCTATTTGTGTGATTGGCATGTTTGCTTCTGCTAGTCTTCTTATCTCGTGGACTTTTGGGTCTGCGACTTCGAGTGTTCCGTTTAGTGGGCATGGTTTGTGTCCGAGTTGGCTGCATCTATGTATTCTATGCCCCCAAGGTGGGTTTCCAACCCATTTGCCTTCCTTCTTAGCTTTACTCATGCTCTCTTTCACTCTCGCTCTGATGATTGCTCTCTCAAGTCTGTCGTATGCTTCTTTAACCTCTATGGCGAATTGGCTGTGAGGCGTGTTATCCAACAGAGGGAATCTGCAGAAGGTTAAGAGTATACCATTCCTCTGAAGAAACCTCTTCACCGAAGCGGTGATGTATTCATCTCTACTAAGCCTATCCGTATCTAAACAAACAACCACATCAAACTCCTTATTCGCAGCAGCGTTAAGAAGATCCATCAACCCCCTCCTCACAGTCCAATCCTCAGCACCACTAAACCCAGCATCCTCAAACCACCTCACAACAACCCAACCCTTCTTCTCACAAAACTCAGAAATCAAACCACGCTGAGTCTCCAAACTCAACCCCTTAACCTGCTCCTCAGTGCTACACCTCACATAACCACCAACCCTCAAACCAACCAAACCCCATAAAGGAAAAAATTGCAGAAGGTTCACCACTTGCAAAGCTGCTATTGAGAGGTGAATTTTCAGTTTTTGTTTGTGCGTGCGTGCTTGTGTGCGTGGTTAACTTAAGTTGAGGTTTTTTATGTTCATAATTGTCAAGAGCGACTCGAAGCTCCCTCAGATAAGCTATCTACTTACAGAAGCTTTTGGAGTTTTTTATGGTCTGTGCGTTCCGTTTATCGTAGTGCTTATTAGGTAGCTACCAGTTCGTATAATATCTTATGCACAATATATTAAGCACATTCGTATTAGTGATCGCCCAGGACCCGCTGGATCTGAGGAAGTATGTGCTAGTTATGAGTGGATGAGGTATGCTCGATCCTAAGTTGACTCAAAGTGTAATTCGGGGAAAGATTGGGATGCTGATACGTGATGCAAATGAATACCCTGACGAAGTAGATAAAGTCGCTGCTGCCTATAGTCAATTCAAGGACGCATTCAAGGTTAGAGAAATTCTTTTACAAGATGATAACCTTCTTGAAGACTATCGTGAAGTATCCTTACCGCTTGAAGATTCGCAAATTATTGAACCACCTATGACAGTTGGAGGTCTCAAACCCTCCGAATCACGATGGACCCAAGAAGTTCTCTTAGAGAATGCCATCATAGGTATCGATACAAGTGAGATGGCTCCTTCTACACATAGGTCCCCAGCATTCCTGCTAGTCAATGTTGGGTATTCGACGATAGCCTATGCAGAGGAATCGAAGCATTTTGAGGGATGCCGACCATACTTCAACCCATACAGCGAGATTCTAGAGAAGTATAAGGAAGGAGAATCTCCTGTTATTCCAAGCTGGGCTGGAGAGGTTAGCCGAATAGATTATGAGGAAGACACTTTGACAGAACTATGCAAAAACGCAGAAATAAAACCCTACATCTTGTTCGACGAAAGCTTCTCCGCATCGTATCTAAGTGCTAGGTCTCGACTGCACAGGGAAAAGGTTGTAATGAGGATGAAAAGTTTCCATTCTAAGCTTATCGACGATCAAGCTAAGCCGATTGGCGTCTTTTACACATCTTCATCTGCTTTTGTATCGATGATCAGGAAGGTTCTCGCAGCAGATAAAGATTGGTCGGCTGTCGGCGGATGGCGCATCAGAGACTCAGCCTTATTCAGAAAGATCCTTCCCCTTGGTTGGAGAAGCCCTGCCTTTAAGTTGATGAATATGGTCACAGAGGAATTCCATCTAAACATCGTTGGTTTCTATGTTAAGACAGGCTGGGATAGTGTTATGAGGGTAGAGTTTCCAGAGCAGAGCCTTCACCGAATAAACGACATCCACAAGGTTGTTGTAGCGCAGTCTGCTTTAGGCGGAGGTTACCCCTATCTGATGCAGAGAGCCCACGAGCAAGCTTACATAAGTGCTAGAGAGAGACAGTGGGTTCTAGATTATCTCAATAGACTACTTGGTGAAGCAGGCATAAGGGACGCTGTCAAGCTATCACGTAAGGAGCTGAGGAAGATTTTGGGGGTAGTGTAGTTGAAGTGGCTTGATGAGTATCAAGATGTGAGCAAAGCGTTTGGGGAAGTAGCTTCTTCAAGCCAAATGGGCTTCACCATCCAGGCCTATAAATATGGGTATGAATATACTCCAGAGTACGGTTCTATAGTTGTTGTGAACTGTGGAAAACTACTAACTGTTGGTGTGGTGGTTGCCTCTGAGATGACACCAGCGCCAGGGCTTTCCGCTATTCCTACACCAATGAGGGCTACAAGAGAAGAGGTAGCTGAAAGATACCCTGATCTTGAAGGTAGACTGCTGGACATCTATAAAGCTGTTTCGATAGGATACTATATTGATGGACGTTTCTTTTATGGCAGACCGAAGAGAAAACCTCTAATACATGACTTATCATACTTGCCATCAGACGAATTCATCAAAGAGTTCCATAAAAGCTCAGGAGAATACACGCTTGACTACTTCCCGCTTATTCTTCACGCACTGGATAAAGGTGAAATTAATCCTTTAGCTGACGTTTACTTTGCATACTTAGCTGAAAAGTTCAAAGATGACGAAAGAGCTCAGCTCTACGAGTCATTTTCAGCCTCACTAGTAAAGTGGGGTGATGAAGCTTTGATCGCTGAAATGATTAACCTTGCAAGGCGGAGGCTCATGGAGGCTTCGACATGAGTGATGCCTTTGCAAGAGTAGTGGCTGGCAGCCTTAGCGGAGGGTTGAAGGCTCAGCTGTTCAAAGGCCTCTCACCTGAGAAGGTTAGGACTGGCTCCATCGTCACCATAGAGGGGCATGAAGCAACTTTTCTGGGCGTGATTTCTGACATCAGACTTCAATTAGGCTCTGAGACCGCCCGCTCGCTCGCCAAGCAGGAAGAAGGTGGCAGTGAGCCTATGAGTAAATCTACAGTAAAGTCTGCATCAAAGTTGAAGTCTGAAGGCTCATTGTTATCAGACTTGGACTTGGTTGCGCTAGCAGTGTCAAGAGGCGACCAAGTTGAAATTGCTGATTCGCTACCAGACTATATATCATTTGTAAGGACACCTAAGCAAGAGGATGTGGAGAAGTTCTATGGTCTCGCAGATGAGAAGAAGCTTTGGCCGATTGGAGTGTTAAAGGGTCCGCTAGTTGGAAGAGAGGATCAAACCTCTTTTGTACCCGTGAACATTGATGTGCTCGCTAGGGGGTCGTTCGGCATCTATGGCAAAAGCGGCTCAGGGAAGACATTCTTGGGCAACATCCTTGCATCATATATAACGTTAGCTAACTATACAGGTGAACTGGACAAGAAGATCAAGCTGCTCGTCCTTGATATGCATAGTGAATATGGCTTGAAGGTTAAAGACCAGTTGGGTAGGGATTATGAAGACGGTGTAGGTCTAGCCCTCAAAGATGAGTTCATAAGATATACACCTGACAAATCCTTAGCTAAGGAATCCGGCCTAGATCCCTTCACCATCAGCGCAAGCCGAATTACGATCCAAGACATACTCTCAATAGGCGACGCTTTAGGTCTCTCTCCAACATTTATGGATCTCCTGCCTACGATCGTCAGGTTGATTAACGAGATACTCCCAAAGAGAAGGTGGATCGATATTCTCTGCAACTATAATGTTGACATGGAAATAGATGCGAAGCTTAGAGATGGATTTAGGAGCTTAGGCGTGGGTGCTTTCCAATCCTTCCTTGCAGGCAGAAATAGGCTTGAGAGATTGACGCAGTTAGACTTTATCGACTGGTCGAGTGACGAGGACTCATCTAGGACTGCGGTTGACGAAATTTTGAAACGTGATAAAAGCGTCATTATTACCTTCGGACGACACGGTGATAACCGTGCGGCATATATGCTTGTAGCGAACATCATTTCAAGAAGACTCTGGGATGAATGTGTTAGAATGATCCTAGAGAGAAAGCCCATCGATTACCGAGTCATAATATTTCTCGAGGAAGCCCACAAGTTTCTATCACCAAATGCGTATTATATGACACCCTTTGGTGATATAGCAAGAGAGCTTCGGAAAAGAGGTGTTGTTCTTTGTGTACTAGATCAGAGACCCTCAGAAATCTCAGAGGAGGTCAGAGCCATGCTGTGGAATACATTTGCGATGTGGCTTACTGAGGAGAAAGATATAGAGGTGGCAAGCAAAGGTCTACCATTTCCCAAGCTCTTTAAACCGGTCATCGAAAACCTTAGGAGGCAAGAAGTTCTGGCATTTGGCGAAGCTGTGAGGATACCAGCTGTAGTAAAGGTTCAGGACTATAAGACCACGATAACTAGGCTTAAGGAGACATACAGGAACATCCGTAAGAAACGGCGACAGCAAGCAGATGCAGCTAGTATGCAAGGATATTAGGTGAGAAACATTGCATCTCAAGATCGTTCACATAGCGGACCTACACTTAGGCGCCAGCTTAAGGGAAGCGCCACCCTCAGCCTATACCTTAGAGATAGAAAGGCAGAAAGACTACTTGAAGCAGCTGGATGGCATAGCTAGGTATGCTTTGACCAACGATATAGATTTCTTAGTCATCGCTGGCGACATATTCCACACACCTAGGCCAAGCGGATATCTGCTTGATGAATTCGCTAAGTTCATCCACACACTTACGTCTAAAAGGATTAGAGTCGTGGCGATACCAGGAAATCACGACCAACCTCGAGCGGAACACACGGAGCCATATCTGAAGGCCTTGGCCGATGTAGGCGCCCCAAACTTCTACGTATTTCGTAGCCCTGATGTTAAAGTAATAGATGGTTTGAAGAGTGGTAGGAAGGTTCGCTTCATAGCCCTTCCATACCTTTCTCCGCAAATGATTGATGAAGTAGAGTTCACGAGTAGAATTGAAGCCAAGTTAAATGAGTTAAAAGCTAGGGAGGGTCCAACTCCAGACTACACGGTTATTGTCTCTCACCTATACGTAGAGGGAGCAAAGCTAGGTGCAGAGCAACGCATAGCAACACTTAATGATTACCACTTGCCTAGAAGCGTCTTGCTGGGCGAAGACGTAGACTTCATCTGCCTAGGTCATATTCATACCCCTCAATTCCTAAATGAAAAGATGGTCTACTCGGGCTCAATAGAAAGGGTGGACTTTGGGGAACAGGATGAAGACAAGGGCTTTGTATTTGTTGAGGAGCGAGGAGGGAGTCTCCAAGCAGACTTCATAAACCTTGACTGTAGACCTTTGTTAACAGTCCCTAAAGCAGGAGGATGCTTCGATCTCACTTGCGAAGCAAACCCTGCTAAAGCCTTAGTCGATTTCGTGAGAAGAGAGGCGATACCTGAAGGGGCGATTTTACGTGTCTTAGTTAGATTGGGACCAAGGCAGACACTCTCAAGGTCTGTCTTGGATGATGTAGTAAAAGAGAAGAAGATTCTCTATTGGTTCACTCAATGCGAAAGGTTGGTTCAGCAAAAGGTGCAGAGAATGGCAGGAGCGGCTCTTCCGATAAAAGAGTTCTACACCAAGTACGTTGAGGCGTCTCTGGCCCGCAGAGTTGGGAGTGAGGTTCTCGAATTGGTGAAAAAAGAAGGTCTTAGGATAATAGATGAAGTCGAAGCTGAGAGGTCAAGATAAATGAATATCGACAAAATTAGCCTCTCGAACTTTGCATCATATGAAAAAGAAATCCTAGACTTTCGGCAGCTGGGGAGAACAGTTTCAGTTTTCGGTAGCACCGGCGTGGGCAAAACTACATTTTTTATCGACGCATTAACTTTTGCCCTTTATGGTAGAGCGTACGGACAGGAAGATAAGGAGTCAGCTAAATGGACTCTACCACCAGGAGGGAGCATCACAGAAGTAGATCTAGACTTCACCGTTAATGGAAAACGTTTTCTCATCAAAAGAAAAGTGGGGAGGACGAAGCCTAGTGAAGCTCAGATATCTCTTGCGGATGAGTATGGGAAAGGAAATGTTCTGGCTGTAGGGATCAAGGAGGTTGACCGAAAAGTAGACGAGCTCGTGGGCTTCGACTACCTAACCTTTCTCAACACAGTCTTAGTAAGACAAGGCGATGTAGCAGCGCTCATCAACCGTGATCCAAAGGGGAGACGTGAGATCTTCCTGAGAGCCTTCGATGTCGACTATACCAAACACAAGGAGAAGGCACGCAGCCTAAGGGACCAAGCCTTGGCAAGCCTTGAGAGATTAAGGGAGCAGAAGGCTAAGCTCGAAGAGGTGGTTAAAGAAAAGCCTCAGCTTAATAAAAAACTCGAAGAAGCTATTCAAGAGATAACGATGAAAGAATCTGAGAAGCAGAAAATAAAAGATGATTTGGAAAATGCATCAAAAGAATGGGAAGCGGCAGACTCAGACTACGCAAATGTAAAGGGAGAACTCAAGCGATTCGAGGAAATAGAAAAGAACCTCGAACAACTTAAGAATGAACAGAGCAACAAGGAAACCGAAGTTAAGGAACTTGAAAAACTCGTCGAAGAAAAAGATTGGATTCAAGTAGAAGAGGAAAAGGTTAAGGCTTTACAAGAATCTTACGAAAAAGCATCACAACTGGTCACCGAAATCAATAACTTAAGCGGCCTTCTTCACCAGCTCACAGAGGAGAAGAAGAGGTTAACAAGGAAGGCTGCAAAGAAGGACACGGTAGAGGATAAACTTAAGAACGCTAAGAAGATGGCTGAACAGCTCTCCAGCCTGAGAACACAGCTATCAGAGAAGAAGTCCGCCTATGAAAGTCTTTCCGGAGAAGTGGAGAGGTTAAGAGGTTCCCTTGAGATAGTGGAGAGAAGCCTCGAAGTTCTAGAGAAGGCGGGTGAAGAGGTAGCAACGTGTCCCGTTTGCAGAAGCTCCCTCAGCAAGGAACGTTTCAAAGAGACTAAAAGGCATCTTCAAGAAGAAATTAAAACCTTACAGATGAAGATCAGCAAACTAAAGCCTCAAACCGACACCCTCGATACAGAGCGTAAGGCTCTAGAGAAACAAGTGCTCGAGTGTGAAAAGGAAGCTGATAAGTTGCAGAGCTTAGAGGAAGAAATGGCTGAAACATTGGAAGCTGAAAAGGAGCTGAAGCAAGTTAAGGAGAACATTGAGGAACTTAGCTCAAAAGTCGAAGAACTGAATCAGAATTGCAGGAAACTACTTGGCTACGTGCCTTCAAAGGAGCAACTAGAAGGGGAACTTAGGAAGCTTAAAAAAAGGCGAGACGAGATTGAAGAAAGCCTGAAGCGTATAGCGAAAGCTGAAGGGCAGATCGAAAACCTTAGGAAGAGGTTACATGAACTTGAAGTACAAGTAGAGAGCCTAAAGCAAAAACTTGAGCAGGCCAAGCCGTGGAGAACGAAGGCTGAAGAACTAGAGAATAAGCTCAAAGTTCTCCGTAAAAGAATTGACACGCTTCATGACTCTCGAACTGATGTAGAGGGGAAACTAAGAGAATTGAATGCTATGGTGAGAAGCTTCAGGGAAAGGCTGCAAGAGATTCAAAGCAAGGAAGAAGAACTCATAAAGACCAACGAGTCGATAATCTCGCTGGAAAAGAAACATCAAGCCTACGAACTCCTCTATGGAGAAGTATTCCACGAGAAGGGCTTTCCCCTTGCCTTACTACAAGACTTTTTGCATGATGTGGAAACCTATGCGGAAGAATACATTTCAAGATTCCTTCCCGACAAGAGCATCAGAATTGAGGCGGATGAAACAGGCAGAGTGAGAATCAATGTCATAGACCAGACCGAAGCTAGGGAACTCGCTACCTACTCTGGAGGAGAGACCATCCTTATAGGTTTTGCCATCAGGCTTGGAATAGCGAAGGCGATCGCTGAAAGAAGAGCAGCCCACGCACCACGGTTCCTCATCATAGACGAAGGCTTCGGACCTCTCAGCAGAGAATTTAGAGATGAAGTCCTTAAGACTTTAAATGAGCTAAGCCAAGATTACGAGAGGATCATCGTCATCTCGCACATAGACGAAATAAAGGAGAGCCAACTCTTCTCAAGTGAGATAGAAGTCTTTAAAGATCCCAGTGGGCACAGCCACTTGAACATTATCAGATGGTGAACGATAATCCGAGAAATAATACAAAAGGATCAAGAAATATCAACGAATAGAGTATTGCTTCACATGGTAAGTGCCTAAAATAGGCGCAAGAAGCGCTTCAGCCAGAAGTGCCTAAAAGCATAGTTTTGCTAAAACTTAAGGCTAAGGTTGCTTAAAGCCCACGCCATTAGAGGAGAAGAAATGATTTGCCGCATACTTCACAAAACAAGAACAAACTAATCTATTACAAATCTATCCATGCGCCAGCAATCCCATACTAGGCTATCCGTTCACTATGAAGTTGTAGAAGAAAACAATGTAGTAGACCTCTTGCAAAGCTGCTATTGAGAGGTGAATTTTCAGTTTTTGTTGGTGCGTGCGTTGTTAATTTAAATTGACGATTCGGGGTAAGGAGAGAAACGCACTCTTAGATTGTATGGCTATTGTGTTCTTTGGGTAGATGGCAATATATAATTATTTTTTATGTGCTTCACGTGCAAAAGGTTATAAGAAATAAAGCTGGTATTGCTCACAAGAGTTAAAAGTCTACCCAAGATGGCGTTGCTGCCCAATATGTGCTCAACAGATCTATCATACTCATCAGTTGCTACTAGCTTCTGTGTAAGCAGAGCTTCCTCCTTATGACGTAGTTCTGCATCTATATGAGCTTCATCTTGAAGGCTATACTCAGGTACTCCCTAAGGCAATACTATCTTTTATTTGATGATGCCTAAATCATACGGGACACTTTTATTTGTGGCTGCGGTTGTTATCTTTGCTTTGTCTTTAGGGTCTGGGTGTACCCCTCTGTTCTACCAAACTTTTTTATTGTGACATGGTGGGTAAAATTTACTCGTCCAAAAATAATAACCAAGCAGGCACCGAGAACCAAGAACAAGTATCATCACCATCTACTACCACTACTACTCCAGAGCTGCTGCAAAACACGAAGACCAAGCTAAGAATAGCGAGCTTAAGTGACATAACCATCCAGCTCCTAAAGGAGATGTATAAAAAAGGCTACGTATATCCGCCAGAATTTGCAAAGGCTGTCGGTAAACCTAGCAAACACATAAGAGTCTACCTACATCGGCTAAAAGAGAAAGGGCTAGCGTTCTACAAAAACAGCTACTGGTTCCCTACGGATGAAGCAAAAGACCTACTCATATTCCCAAAGCTACAAGAAGATGACAGCAAGCTACAGGAAGACTATAACGAGCTAAAAGATGATAACAGGAACATCCAAACTGTCAAAGATAAGACACTAACTATGATGCTTATTATCGAAGACTTTCTCAGAGAAACGATACTAGAAGAAGAGGAGGTAGTAGTGTTAAAGGCGCTGGTAAACCACTATAACCGCACAGCCCGACTGGGCAAAGCGCAGCCATTCATTAAACTGCGTGGAATAAGTGAGGATTTAGCAAAATATGGTTTTGGTGAACTTACCTTTGAGCAGCTCAATGCGTCAGTAGCAACGTTGAAGAGCCTAGGCATCTGCTACTTCATGAAAGATAAAGAGAATCCAGGGTTCTGGAAACTTGGACTTTATAAGGCTTTTATACAAAAACACTCTAGGATGGTTTCCATGCTAGGTTCTAATCCACATCCTTTTATATGCTAAATTTAACAATAGAGCAGTTCTTAGAGATGATATGTACGAGCGTAAGCGCTATAAGATAGCCCCGAGCGATTTTTGCGGATACTGTAATATTGAAGTAATGTGTCGGCATTTAAATTAGAAAAATAGACTAACCGCAAACGTTTATAGCTGCAAAGGGAGCTGCTTTAGTGTATTAATCCACCAGTCAACTAGTAGATTGTTGAACCATTTATACTGATGTAAGTTTCAAAATTTTGCGTGTTTGTGCGCTTAATGAAGTCTACTGTAGGTGTGGGTATGCTTTATATGTCGAAAAGTCCTTACTTTTCGACAGTTTGACTTTTTGTTTTTTGAAGGTAGGCGAGTGTGTTTCACCTTAGGTGTTATTTGAGGAGGTGGTGCAGTTGTGGTGGTGTGATCTTGGGTTCTGCTTGCTTGTAGAGTTTGGCTTGCTCATCCACTGGAGGTATGAAGTAGGCTCCTTTGACTCCTAATGTGAAGCTTACGCTGTTCACTTCACTATGTTTACTCGTCTGCGAACCAGCTTATAGCTTTCTAGGTTCTCTTTTTTAGCGTGAGCAACCTAAGCAGTTTCCTTAAGATGATGCTTTGCTCATATTCTTCCTGAGTCATCTTCTTTTTACCTATGTAGTGTCTTCTTGACTTGGCTTCAGCATCTGCGTGTTGCAAGTAGTAGTATGTGTAGCCGTAGACGTTGTCTCTAACATACCAGCCTAGCCTACCATACTTAGGACAATGATCCAAACCAATAGAAAAAGACGTTAGGATAGATGTTAGAGACTTGTTAGGAGAAGTGTTAGGAGAGCATTATGATAACTGTTGGATGGCTGACAGAAACTCCTTCATCGAAACATAAGTTCAGTAGCTGCTGGAGACAACATTTGTCCACTCTGCTTGCACTACCTTTTTCCTTATACTTATCACAGTAAAAAGTCGACTAATCCACTAGTGGACTAATGGACAGCAGTTTTTGACTTGCCTGGATGGTGTCCAAGATGCAAAGATGCTTGTTTCTACTTTTGCCGTATTTTATTAGGCACTACCGTTATTGTTGTTCAGCTGTCGCTTTAGCTTGGGTATGTGGAAGGCTGCTCGCAGTCGAGCCTTCGCCACTACTTGATAGTGCGGTAGATTAAGCCAAAGGGTGCAAAAACATCTGTTAGCTCAGACATTTAGCTGTAAATTTGTCTTCCAGTTTCGCCTTAAGTCTCTGCTAGCTGTTTTGGATAAAACGTTGCTAGTCTCGGCTAGCTGCTAACTGCTTTATTTTAAGAAAGGAGGTCTCGAAAAGTATCTTTAACAAGCCGTCTGAGTAGTCGTCTCCCAACCAACCCCCGCCTACTTAGAAAAGTGGGAAATGAGGAATCGTTAAACAGCTAAAAATTGCCGTGGTAAGTAGTACTTTTTGGTTTAATCGTTAGGCGCCTCTGATGTCTGCTACTTCACCATAATTGCTCTTCCACTTCTTTCGCACCTTTTATCTCAGCTTTAAGCTTCATTAAAGCTTCTCAACCTTCTTGAACTTTCGCTTGATAACTTCTAATGCTTGCTCGTCCTAAGTTGACCCAAAGTGTAATTCGGGAGAAGATGGAGATGCTGATGCGTGACGCAAGTGAATATCCTGATATAGTGGATAAAATTGCTGTTGCATATAGTCAATTCAAAACGCATCCAAGGTTAGAGGAATTCTGATACAGGATGATAACCTTCTTGAAGATCCGCAAACTGTTGAACTACCTATAAAGGTTGGTGGTCTCAAACCATCCGAATTACAATGGCCAAGAAGTTCTCTTAGGAAAAGCCATCATAAGTATCGACACATGTGAGATGGCTCCTAAACTTAGGTAGAATTGAAATCCAGGTTCTGTAAACTCTGTAGGGATGAAATAAATATTTATATATTAGGGTATCTCTAGGGTATACTGTGGGATATAATGCAGACATGCAAGTTCTGTGGCTCAACAAGAGTATTCAAGAATGGTAGAGCTAGGGGTAAGCAGTCATATCTATGCTCTGAATGTGGGTATAAATTCGTAAGTAATGAGTCCTATGCTAACATGAAAACAAAATCAAAGATAATAGCTACAGCATTAGACCTATACTATGAAGGATTATCGGTAAGGAAGGTTCAACGCCAAATAGCAAACATATTCAGAGTTTATGTGAGCCAAATGGCAATATGGAAGTGGATAATGAAATACTCAAAGTTGGTAACTCAATTCATGCTAGCCTTAAAGCCTCAATTATCTGGTAAATGGCATGTTGATGAGACTGTAATCAGAGTTAATGGAGAGAACAAATGGTTCTGGGATGTTATGGACAAGGATACAAGATTTCTCATAGCTTCACATATATCTGGTGATAGGACAATAGAGGAAGTTGTTCAACTATTCACTCAAAGCATGAATGTAGCTAAAGAGAAGCCAAAGCAGATAATCACAGATGGTATGTGGGCTTATGAAAAAGGCTTCAACAAGGTCTTCTATTCACGCTATAAGGATAAGAGGGTTGAGCATATCAAGAAAGCAGGTATAAGAGGCAGAATAAATAATAATCCAATAGAGAGGCTTCATGGGACAATAAAGGACAGAACAAAGGTTGCTAGAGGTCTTAAGAATACAGCTAAGGTATTATTAGATGGATGGGTAGCTCATTATAATTTTGTAAGGCCTCACTCTTCAATAAATAAAAGACCTGCCCAGTCCGCTGGATTGAATATAGGAAATACTTGGCATGATCTAATAGTTATGGCTACAATCCATAAGAATAAAGGTGGTTAAATGAAGAAAGTGTTAGTAGCTTTGCCTGAGAAGGTCTTAGAAATTATACAAAAGGAGTTAAAGGGAAAGCTAGGGGATAGCATAAGTGAAGTAATAAGAGGTATAGTTATTTCGTATCTTTCAGAGAAGGGATATATGAGTAAGGAAGCGAAAGAATGAGCAAAAAGAAGAGCGATTCAATAAAAGAGATGGCCGAGGAACTCGATGTATTTGATGAAATGATTTCAGCTTTAGTCGAATTGCTTGAGGAGAAGGGGCTAATCAAATATGAAGAATGGGAGGAGAGGATAAGGAAGAGGGTTGAAGGGAGAAAGGGGTTAAAGAGCTACAAAGAGGTGAAGTAAATGGAATCTATGTATGAAAAAGGTGAAAGAGAAATAGGATACAAATCTGTATGGGATTTTGGAAGAGAAGCCAAGGTATATCCGCCCCATGATTATGGTGATTATCCTACCAAGATTCTACCTCAAGTCGCACGAATACTTGTGAGAAGGTTCTCAAAGAAAGGCGATACAATACTTGATCCATTCTGTGGCGGAGGAACATTTGCCGTTGAAGCCAAAATTGCTGGAAGAAATTCGATAAACTATGATATAAATCCTAGGGCTATCGAGATTACTAAGGAGAAGTTAAGGAGATGCGCTCTTTTAGATAATAATGCTACTACCCATATAGTTGAAGTTCAAGATGCAAGGAAATTACCACTAAAAAATGAGTCAGTAGATGCAGTCATTACTGATATACCATACGCAAGTATGATACGCTACTCAAACCTTCCTAATGACCTTAGCACTATAGAGGATTACGATACTTTCCTAAAAGAAATAAAGAAAGCCTTCAAAGAAGTATGGAGGGTTCTAAAATGGGATAAGTATTGTGTTGTCTTTGTATGTGATTATAGGATAGGAGCTTCAAGAAAGATACTCCCAATTCACTCAGACCTAATACAGATTATGAGGAGGATAGGTTTCACTTTATTTGACATCTATATTTGGAGGTATTATAGGAGTGGGAGCTTCAGACCTTTTGGTGTAAGGCCTTATCAAGCCATGAACCTTCATTCATACATAATTGTCTTCCATAAAAGAAGAGAAGAAATCAATAAGCAGAACAGACCTGTAAGGTTCAGACCAAGACTTATAGAAAAACTGAGGATACAAAGGGAGTGAAAATTCGTTGGTTCAAATTGATTCTAAAAGTCTCAAATCGATGATTGAAAAAGCAATTAAAATTTGTGGTAGTAAATCCGAGGTAGGAAGAAGATTGGGTTCAAGGAGCCAAAAGGCTCCGAATTTTGTCGTTAACTACTACCTTCAAAAATGTGAAAAAGAAAAAATGGTGGATATTTCTCCAGAAAAGCTGTCGAAACTAAGGGAGATTGTAGAGAGAAAGGAATGAAAGTCTATGGATTCCACAACGGTTAGTCCCATTAGACATAATCCAATAGGCTACCTTTGCTCAATTTTTCCTTTATTTCAAAGTTGATAGAACCACAAATGGCTTTATATGTTATGACTATGGGCTTGTATACAGTAACATTACAGGGCGTTTGATAAGGAATTTTGAATTGTCGTATCTTCATAGCCTCTATAAGAGACTGAGCTTTGTAAGAGACACGGTAACCGATTAAGACTGGTTGTATGATGAAATTGTTTACAGGGTATGGCAGATTTGCAGTGGATAACTGAGCAATCCAATAGGAGTAATCTGAAATCTGCTCTACCCCTCTTTCATCTATTGCATCTTTCTTAAGTTCCATAACTGTAGCTTTGTAGCGTTGATCTTTTTTATGGAGACATAGAAAATCAACCTTCTCACCACCTATACCATAGAGAACATGGTTGCCAAAGAACTCTAATTCTTCTCTTGGTCCGACTATTTCTTTCAAAACAGGATAATCTTTATCGATATTTCTTGTCATCCAAGCCACAAGTGTATTTTCATAGGGAACCTTTGGTCCACGCCCTGGATTTATTGTGATAAAATTCTTTGGTGTTTTAGAATACGGTATTGCAGGGAAGGACGATGTTTTATTATTATTGACTCTTTTCAAAAGTCTTTCTAGCTTTATAGCCTCTTCAGGAAGGATTGGTGTTACGCTTCTTTCTCTACCTGGTCCGAACACTTTTCTAAAGAGCATAGTCCACAAAACGCCGTGATTCGTATGATTGATGTAGGCAGTATTATCATCAACTGGTAGTTCAAAATACTCCTTCGG
>JAVZMU010000023.1:0-14991 GCA_038883135.1 Nitrososphaerales archaeon | reverse complement strand
GTGAGATAACAGGAGAAATAAAGGCTATACATGCAAGAATAGACAGCTTAGATAAGAGAATAGATAGCGTAGATAAAAGGATAGATAGTTTGGAGAAAGAGATAGCAAGCTTAAGAAATGAGATGAATGGTAAACTTGAATCTTTAAGAAATGAGATGAATAGTAGGCTTGAATCTTTAAGAAATGAGATGGATGCAAAGTTTAAATCTTTAGAAGAGAGATTATCTTCATTAAGAAATGAAATGATCACTCGATTCGATTCTATAGAGAAACGTATGCCTCTTATGGAAAAGATAATGGAACTTGAAGCTCGTATTGCAAGGATTGAGGCTAAACATCCGATTTGAAATTTTATGGCAAATCTCATCATATCATTAATCTTTAATGCTTTAGTTCAAGCCAGTTTAATTTTTACGATTCTATACATCGCATCAGCTCTATTAGGATTGTATGCTGGATATGAGTTCTATTTAGGTAAAATTAGCAAGTATTTGAAGATAATATCAGCATTAGCCATAATCATAGTCTAGCATCTACATTCATGTTATTCTTTATAGGATTAGGGATAAGAGGAGTCATTAGTCCTGCATGGATAATATTCTTGATAAATGCTTGGATGCTATTAAAGGAGAGCAAGACTATAAAGCATATAATTTCTTGATGATTTATATTATTTGTTAGATTTATTCTTTTTTCGAATAATACTTAATGCTTTATTCTAGCAAACTATTTGTTAAGCTTATGTATACCTTAATATTTTAATTGTGATAAAGATTGACGCTAACCTTATTGGTTCAGACTTCACTTCTATAAAGAAGCCAAACCTTTTACCTTAGCATAAAGCTCTCTTGAAGCATAGCATTTTAATGCTATAGAGTAAAATACATCATGATTATTCTCAGAATGATAAAACTTTATGTTCTCTTTTATCCTTCCCAATCAAGAAGCCTTTTTTCTCCTTCTATCTTCTTAAGATCTGTTATGTCTTGAGTTACTTCCATTGTTCCTAAATATTTTCCATTTTTATCCCTTACTGCAAAGTATCTTATATGGATCAATCTTTCATTCTTTTGAATCCAAAATTCAGCAACATCTCTCTCGCCCTTTTTAAAGGCATCAAGAATTCTATTAACTATATGGATGCTTTTTTGTGGATGGCAAAGCTGAACTTTTCTTCCAATGATAGCTTTTGTCCTAATAAAAAATCTCTTTCCAGCCTTGTTAAAATATCTAACAGTATCGTTTGCATCTACAAAAGTTATATCTAATGGAAGTGTATCTAATAATGCTTCAATCTCCTCTTTTGAAAGAGATCCAGTCTCAAAATCCAATAATTTCCCGATTGTATTTGTACTCTCAGCTTCATCTTTTATCTTTTTCTCTTCTTTTCCTATCAAGTGTTGTGGCGTGAAGCAACAATATCCAATCTCGTCAAAATCTTTTTTTGCACTCATCCATTCATCCTCTTTAATTACATGAAGAGCAGTTGGAAAGAGTATATTATTCTCCTTGAAGATATGGCTTGAAAGAATATCTATTATTGATTTTGAAAATTGATGAAGTTTTTCCTTAAAATCTTGAAAGCTTAATGTATGATAATTCTCAACAATTTCTTGAAGTCTTTTCTTTTTCTCCCTAAGCTGGTTATGCTCCATCCACATTATTGCTGGAGGCTCGGTTATTCCATGTTTCTCTAACAATGGAAAGAGTACGTTTTCTTCACGTAGATAATGCTTTTCTGCATCTAAAAGTTCTTTCACTATCTCTTTAATTTGCGATATTTTTATATCATTCACATCTTCAACCTTTCTAATCTCTTCTACAACCTGATAAAGATTCTCTGAAATTTTTTGAAGTATTTTATGCTCTTCCATAAGAATTTGTATTGGCTCTTCTATTTTAACGGTTAGCTTTTGCTTCTCTAATTGTTCTTTAAAAACAGCTAAGTGAATATCACATAAGCGTTGAATTTCTTCTCTCTTTATGCCTTCTTTAATCAAATCTTGCTCAATACGAGCAATTTCCTCTGCACTAACGCTCTCTAAAAATTGTTTGAACTTATTTTTAACTTCTTGAGGAGATATGCCAGAATGCAATTGTGAAATTATTTCTCTTAAAATCTTCTTTCTATCATCTATCACATTTTACACCTAACCTTGTTATTTATTCGAATTTTGTGTATTTATGAGTTTTGATAATTTTTCTTAAACCCTATTTTGAGAGGAAATAGAATGAAGAGCAAACTTTATCTGAACTATGAAAGATCGTACTCTTATCTTAAGTCTAATTGTTGAATGTTTTAGGCTATAGTATTGACAACACTTCGCAATTAAAAATAGTATCATAGCGATAAATTATCATACTTGCATATAGCTTTACAACTCTACTAATGGAAGCTGCTTATTACATCTTTATATCATGCTTTGTTGTAGTCTCATTCGCATCGATAACGATTTGGAAGAGTAGCACATATTCACAAGAAGTTTATTAGATGGAACTCTTCATAATAATCTATTTATTAACTAACGTTCTTTATAGCTCTTACATCCTTCTTTTGTATGAATAGACATAGTTTACATAATCTTAATGCAATTTCATCTGAATTTATTCTTCCTGAAGATATTTCATTGGCTATCTCACTTGCAACAGATTGAATAATAGGTAAAAACTCTTTAAATTCTTCTAAATCTCTAGCTCCTCGCTTTAAGCTTAAATATTGGCTTATAGCTGCTTGCGTTGTTCCAAGCTTCTTAGCAACTTCAATCTGTGTTAAACCATATTTTTCAGTAAGTTCTTTAGCTATATGACATCTAAAGATTGGAAGGAGACGCTTTCCAATAGACTCACATGGTAAATACATATATACTTACTCAAAATTAATATAACAAACTTATATAAATTATTTTTCTCATTATTGTTAAGAACTTTAATCTAAAATTATCCCTATAGTTAGTATGCTATCATTTACTGAATTTCATCTAAATCCTTAAAAGTAATCTTAACCAAATTATTTCTAAGCCTTTCTTGAATCTTAAAGTTAATTAAATTCAAAATTAAAGTCCAAAGTTATTCACGTTTTTGAATAAGCATTTTCCATGTTGTACTGTCAAGTCTTATAACATCAACTTTGTAACCTCTCTCTTCTAATATTGGCGGTATATCCCTTACCGATGGTGGATTATTAAGTATAACCTCTAAGAGATCCTTTTGTGAAAGATTGTTTAAAGACCTTGTAACTAAAAGCTGTGGGTATGGACAAACAAGTCCACGAACATCTAACCTATATAATCCTTCACTAATTTTTTCAATCTTAAATCTATCTTTGCTCAATTTGATATCTCATCCTTCAACTCTAAAAAGAAATTTCTTAACTCATCTTTCGTATATTTCCTGCAGAACTCACTAATTTCTTCATTGTCTTCTCTTCTCTTAATATAGTTAGCAATGAATGAAGCAATCATAAATTTTAGCTCTTCTGAAGGAGCCTTTTCTAAAATAAGCATAGCTAGTGATGGATCATTGCCTAATCTCCCACCAACATAGATATCATAAACCTGCTTAATCTCATCACCTTCCCTAATTTGCTTACCAACTAAACCTATATCACTCACTAAGCTTGCTCCACAATCGTTTAGGCATCCACTAGCATTTATACGTAGCCTCAAATCGCTTAAAACATCAAAGCCAAAACGTTTCTCTAAATAGTCCGTAATATTTCTAATAATGTCTTTAGCATGTGGATTTAATGTTTTACCACAAAAGTCTGATGCACAACCTAAACTAAGCCATCTAGCCTTTGAAGCTCTCATTGGAAAGCCTATCTCTAAAAGAGCCTTAAGAAAGGCATCCTTATTTTTCTCGTGCACATTTGGGATTATTATATTCTGGGTTGGCGTTAGCCTAAGCTCGCTACTCCCATACTTATCAGCTAAATCAGCTATCTTAATCATTAATGAGCTTGTTAATCGCCCTCCAAGTATAGGAACATTCACGTAATAGTATCCTTCATTACTTTGTGGCTGAATACCCTCATGGTCTGTTTGCCTTCTAAATATTGGGCCATTGTATTTTTCTAAACTTACGCCAACCTTAGATTCAAGCATTGAAAGGAACTTCTCAATCCCCCAATTCTCAATGAGCCATTTAAATCTAGCCTTAGCCTTAATCTCTCTATCACCATAATCTCTAAAGATCTCGACAGTTGAAACAGTCACTTTAAAGGAGTCTTCAGGCCTGATAAATATACCAGTCGGTTTTGCAAGTCTTGGTCCAGGAAGTGATGTTCCTATGCTCCCACCTAATAAAATTGTGAAGCCAATCCCACCATTATTATTTTTAATGGCTATAAAGGCTAAGTCATTTATCTCTGCTCTAGTACAGTTAGCACCACAACCAGATATTGATATCTTAAACTTTCTTGGTAAATTCATGTATTCTGATTTTCCAGTAAAGAACTTTGTTAGAGTCATAACAATAGGATAGCAATTAAGTATTTCATCCTTCTCAATACCAGATGCTGGGCAACAAATTATATTCCTTACATCACCATATCCCGCTCCTGAGAAGCCTTGACCACACATATCTGTTGTGAAGCCTATTTCATCCATTATGGAGAAGATTTCTAAGGAATCCTCAGCTCTAATCCAGTGTAGTTGTATATCCTCCCTATCGGTTATCTCTGTAATTCCCTTACTATATCTCGATGCGAGATTAGCAATTCTTCGAAATTGCTCAGAGGTTAAAATACCCCCTGGAATCTTAATTCTAATAAAATGTAGTGAATCATATCCGTTATCACGTCCAATTGAATAGCGTCCTATAAACTTCTCAATATCGCTTGCCAATATTGATGTCTTCATTTCCTTTATCAACCTTTTTGATAAGTTAGACGAATTGGATAAAATATAACGACGTTATTATTAAATCTTTCTCCTCAATCCTACTGATATTATGCATCATTATCTTCTTGAATAAACTTCCTCTATTTACAGTTTCATGTTGCTAACGTGAAGCCCTAATCCATTAATTAATATACTTTTGTAAAGATTGTATGCCTTGTTCTCACTATCAATATTATCCACAATCATTATACCGCTCTTCAGAATACTAATAGTCCTATTATTGATAGTGTCAGTAAAGGTTATTCCAAGATTAGCCCTAACCTTAACATCAAAGTTTCCAAGTTTATTTATTAAAGATGCCAGTTTACCTATATCTATTTCAAGAGTTTCTTTCGGTACTATAAGAAAAACTTTCTTCCCCTCTCTACCACAAAGTTCTATTATTGCTTTCCTCTCAATTGGTTTAGGAGGAGGTTGTTTTAAGCTACATACTGAGCACTTCTCAGCCCTTGAGACATTTATTGTCTCAAAACTCATCTCGCTAATATCACAATGAAGGAGTTTACCAGCTAAAATTGGTTTTTTCCCAGTAATTATCTTAGTGGCCTCAGAAACTTCTATACTCGCTATAATATTAAGGATTGAGGGATGGACCCCAACAACAGCACATGATGGTAGTCTATCATCATCTATTCCACCTTGAAAGCATTCTAAGCATGGTGTCTCCCCTGGTATTATTGTAGAGGCGCTACCAAATGTCATTATAGCAGCTCCATAAATATATGGCACGCCAACCTTCTGGCAGGCACGGTTAATTATATAGCGTGTACTCATACGGTCAAGACCATCAATAACAATATCAACATCTTTAATGACTTCTTTAGCATTATGATAGTTTAAAGATAATGGTAACGGCTCTACTTCTATATTTGGATTTAACTCCTTAAGTCTTATAGATGCAGCTTCAACTTTAGGGTAACCAAGAAATTTAATGCTGTAAATATGCTGTCTATGCAGATTTGATACTTCAACAACATCATGATCGACTAAGCGTAAGTGACCTGCACCTATCGATGCTAGCTGTAAGGCAGCAGAAGAACCTAGTCCACCTAAGCCAACTATACATATACTAGCGCTTTTAAGTTTAATCTGTCCCTTGTAGCCAATATCTGATAAAACTATTTGACGAGAATAATATTCTATTTCAAATTCTGAGAGGTCGAATCCTTTAACTTTAGGCAATGAAACTTCCTCCATACTACTAATTACATAAAGCTCTTGATGCTAAAGCCATCTCGATATGCTTTAGTTCTAGCTTGCTATTTTTAAGATTATTTAACGTAATATCTTTTAGCTTCTCAATTATATCTAAAGTCGAGAGATCTAAATTATTAATGAGTTTTATAGTAGAAAGAAATCTATGAATTCTATTAAATTCTAAAGCTTTAGTTAAATCTACTTGTGTTTTTGAGATAATAGCTTCCTCATGATTAACTATCACAATAACCCATAAATCCAATCCATAATTCTTTCTGAGTATTAGATCGTGTAATTTAAGGTTTTTAATTAATTCTTGATTAACATTCTTAAATCTAATAAAGCTAACCGTTTATTATCCACCTCCTACTGCTGGAATGATTGAGATCTCGTCGTTTTCACTTAATCTTGTTTCAAGATTGTCTAGAAAGCGAACATCCTTGCCGTTTACATATATATTAACAAATCTTCTCAAATTCTCTTTATCATCCAAAATTCTATTTCTAAACTCTTCTCCATATTTAGCAGTAACTTCATTAATGGCTTCTTTAAGTGTTGAAGCGTTAATGTAAAATGTTTTTTCACCAATAATCCTTACTAATCCTCCAAAGAGCATTATTTTCACTCTAGCCATGCTTTATAACACCTCAATACTTATCAAATTCTCAAGGCTATTAAGATTAGGTTCTACCTCTATTATGTCTATAGTGCTACTTGAAAAGTTCTCTAGCGATTTGAAGCCACTACCAGTAACACAGCAAACAACTTCCTCATCTCTAGCTATGTTACCTGACTCAATAAGCCTTTTTAGGATGGCTATTGTGATTCCACCAGCTGGTTCAGCAAATATTCCCTCATTCTTTGCCAAAAGTTTCATTCCCTCAATTATCTCTTTATCCGTTGCATACTCTGCTAATCCTCTAGATTCTTTTATACTCTTTAAAGCATAGATTCCATCACTTGGATCACCTATAGCTAAGCTTTTAGCAATTGTTTCAGGTCTCTCAATTGCAAAAACATCTTTTGAATCGGACTTGAAAGCTTTAACTATGGGTGAGCAACCCTCTGGTTGTGCTCCAATCAGCCTAGTTTCCAGTTCGTTAATCAGTCCAATATCCTTAAACTGCTTTAGTCCTCTCCATATGGCACAAAGTAGTGCCCCGCTCCCCATAGGTATTATGATGTTCTCTGGAGCCCTCCATCCAAGTTGCTCACAGATTTCGAAAACTATTGTTTTTGAACCTTCAACATAGTATGGTCGTAAATTTATGTTCACTATACCCCAATCATATTCGTATGAAGCTTGAGCAGCAAGTCTATTAGCATCATCATATGTCCCTTTAATAGCGATTATCTTAGACCCATAAGTAGCTGCTTGTAAAACCTTGCTCTTTTCAGTATTAAATGGAATGAAAACGTAGCAGGGTAGCCCAGCCTTAGCAGCGTGTGCAGCAGTAGCTGCAGCTAAATTTCCAGTCGAAGCACATCCAACAACTCTAAACTCAAACTCAAGAGACTTTGAGACAGCAACAGTAGCTGGTCTATCCTTAAAAGATCCAGTTGGATTGACAGTATCATTTTTTATGTATAGTTTTCTTATTCCTAAGGTTTCTGCTAAGCGTCTACACTGATGAAGTGGTGTGAAGCCAGCTCCTAAATCAACAATTTTTGCTTCATCTTCAATTGGTAGAAGTTCATAGTAACGCCATAGAGTTCTGCTTCGCTTCTCAATAAAATGCTTATCAACTTCTATGGAATTTAAATCATATATAGCTTCTAACGGTCCAAAGCAATCTTCACATGCATGAATCTTTATTGGTGGATACTCTTTTCCACACTCTCTACATTTAAGTACCTTTATGTAATTTTTTCTCAAGCGCTATCACCTTTATAACTATGTTATAATAATGACTATCACTTATATTTTTATGCTTAAAATATTCCTATAGGAATATTCGTAATGTTTAAAGGTATTTAATCTTAATTAGTGTTAGTGCTAAATTTGCGATGTCAAACTTGTGGTAAATTAATCCGAGAAAAACCTATAATAAGAAAAACTTGCTGCGTAAATAAGCCCTACATTTTTTGCTCTGAGGGATGCATGAAGAAATGGTTTCAGGCTTGGCTACGTCGACAAATTTAGCTAAATTAATCACAGTAGAAACTGAAACATTTTAAAAGTTTATATAACATTGTTATATAAATTATCATAGTGATATAATGCCAAAAATATCTATTATAGTATCCTCAGAAAAGCTGGATAAACTATTTCCAGCAGTAACATTAGCAACAACATCAGCTATTATGGGCTGGGAATCCGAGATATTCTTTACATTCTGGGCTCTTTTAGCTTTGAAAAAAGGTTATGAGCCAAAGGAAGTTAGCTTAGATTACAAGAGTTATGAGGATGATTTAAAGAAGGCTGTTAGCTCTGGAGCTATGCCTAATTGGTTAGAAGTATTAGAGCAGGGAAAGAAGACTGGAAGATTGAAGGTTTATGCTTGCTCCACAACGATGGACCTTTTTGGCATGAAGAGCAAGGATTTAGTAGAATATGTTGATGAGATTGTTGGTGCTGCATCCTTCTTAAGTAAGGCAAAAGATTCAGATATTAATCTATTCATATCCTAGATTTAGGTGGTATCTTTGAATATCGATCTGATGGTCGATGCACGATATAAATCTTGTCCAGGTCCGCTTTTAGCTTTAGTTGAAGCAATTATGAAGGCAAGTCCAGGTCAAATAATTATGCTACTAGCAACAGATCCAGGAACTCCTCAAGATGTTAAGGAATGGGCTTCAAATGTAGGTCATAAAGTCTTAAAAGTTGAGAGAGTAGATGAGACATATCAGATATATGTGGAGGTTTTAGGTTGACCTATAGTGATATATCAAAATCAATAAACGAGTTAATTGAAGCACATGATCTACCTAAGAGGGAAGTATATTTAGATCATGAGAATTCCGGTTTAATAATTCCAGAAGCCTTAAAGGCTATGGAAGACTCTTATAAATGGAGTGGTAGAGGACATCCATCTATAACTCATTTAATAGGCTGGATAAGTTATCAATCTCTTTATGAAGCTACTAAAAATATTGCTTCAGCAATTAATTGTAGCCCAGAAGAAATAGTTTATACTCATAGTGGTACTGAAGCAAATAACTTAGCTATAAAAGGCTCAGCTGGGCTATCGTCGAAAAGAAAAAAGATTCTTGTATCGAGTATAGAGCATTTAAGCGTGATATTTCCAGCTGAGAGTCTTGAAAAGTATGGGTTTAAGGTTGTAAAAATACCTGTTGATAAAGAAGGTTTCATAAATCTAGATTTCATATCTGATCATATTGATAACGATGTCTTAATAGTGAGTGTAGCGACTGTAAACCATGAGATAGGTACTATACAAGATATAAAAGCTATAAGAGATATTATCAGAGATAAAGATGAGGAAATTTTAATTCATACGGATGCTTGTGATGCCCTTGGGAGAATTATACTCGACATGAAGAAACTTAATATTGATTTAGCATCCTTTAGCAGTCATAAAGTATATGGTCCTAAAGGAGTAGGTGCACTTTATGTCAAGGAGGGAATCAAGCTTGAACCAATCGTTCATGGACAGCTTAGTACACAAAAACTTTGGCCTAGTGTTGAGAATGTACCTGGTATAATCGGATTCTCTAAAGCAGTTGAGATTATACATAAAAATTTTAAGGAGAATGTATTGAAAATGACTAATCTCAGGGACTATTTAATAAATGGTATTTTAAATAGCGTTAACTATACAATGTTGAATGGTCCTTCTAGTGATAGACGTGCTCCTGATAATGTGAACATTAGCTTCCTTTATTGTGAAGGTGAAGCTTTAACTGTTGAATTGAGTACGAATGGCATTTATGTTTCTAGTGGAAGTGCTTGTACGAGTCGAGTACTAGAACCTAGTCATGTACTCTTAGCTATTGGAAGAAAATATGAAGAAGCACATGGAAGCCTGCTAATGAAGGTCTCGCCATTTCATACAATACAGGATATAAATTATGTTTTAGATATTTTGCCTAATGCTGTAAGAAGGATTAGATCCTTAAGCCCGATTAAACCTTTAAAGGAGGTGAGATAATTTGTCTAGTAGAGTACCTCTAACATATGGGAGAAAGGTTCTAGAATTATTTAGGAATCCAAAGAATCTTGGTAGAATGGAGGATGCTAATGCTTCAGCATTAGCTGGTAGCTTAGCGTGTGGAGACATGATAGCAATATATCTAAAGATTGATGAATTAACTGAAAAGATTATTGATGCTAAGTTTGAAAGCTATGGTTGTGCTGCAAATATAGCTGCAGCAAGCATATTAACTGAAATGATTAAAGAAAAGAGTCTACAAGATGCTTGGAAGATTTCATGGAAAGATGTATCTGATGAGCTTGGTGGATTACCATCTGTTAAATACCATTGTGGTGTACTTGCAGTTGGAGCATTCAGGAGAGCTATAAGAGCTTACTACACAAATAGACCTAAGCCAGAATGGCTTCCTAAAGAGCATACATCTGAGGAGAAGCATGCACTAGAGGAAGAGAAGCTAATAGAAGCTCTTACTAAAAGAACTCAGAAACTTTCATCTAATGCATAAGGGAATACTAAAGAATTAACTTATAGTAAGTTTTAAATGAAATATTTACTTAATTGCATTATTCGCTATTATCTTTTCAAACTCCTCTAAGGAATAAACTTTACCTATGATCTTAGGATTGTATATGCTCCTAACCTTAACAACTCTAGATTCAATATCTTCCCTAGCCTTTAGGACTCTAATATACTTGTCTAAACGCTCTCTTCCAGTACTCCCTAAACTACCCTTTAGATTCATTAAGATCTTCATGTTCCATTCTTTATAATCCCATGAGCTATCAGCCGATATCATAAGAATATTGCTCCCACTATTAATGTTACCAGCTTCAACTTCCATCTTTACTGCTGCAAAGACCATTCCAGTTGACGGTCCGCCATGAATGCCATACTCCATCTCTAGCTCCATAAGCGCCTCATAAGCTAATCTATCATTTATTGTCAATATCTTAATAATTCCTATATCTGGTAACTTGAATATTTCTGGACTCCATTTACACTCGCCAACAACATTATGAACACCTGGTATGCTATGTATCTTAGTTGGCTGGACGCCAATGATTTTAACCCTTGGATAGAATCTTGAGAAATATTCGTAGATTCCAGCAAGTGTTCCAGTACTACCAAGTGGAATGAAGATGTGAGTTAACTCCCTTCCAATACTCTCATCTATCTCTTTAGCTGTAAAAATCATATGAGATAATGGATTTAGGATACTATTATACTGATCTACATTTACAACGTGATCGTATCTATTCGCTAGTGCTCTAACCATGGACACAGTAAACTCTCTTGGGCAAAGATCATACTCTTCCTCAGAGACTTTAACGACATTTACACCTAAGCTCCTTAGAATCTCAATCTTCTGATTAGGCGTTCTAGGTGGTACAATAGCAAAGATCTTTCTATCCATTCCATTCGCTAAAACTCCAAGCTCAATAGCGAAATTTCCTGAGGAGGCAGAGATCCAAACATTCTTCTGTGGATTAATCCTGTACAGGAAGCTACTCATTATACTTGCTGGCTTTCGCTTTATCGACCTAATTGGATCAACAGAGTTGCAATTATCATGCTCAAGCTTAACGAAAAGAGTAACGTTTTTTGTAAACCCCATAACCTCTTTAATAGGATAAGGTCTCAAATCTTTAAGTTGTACTAAATCGTTAGCAATTTTCTCAAATAGACGTTTACTAGAAGTAAAAAAGTCTCTACTCAAACATTAATACCTCCAATTGAAACTTCAAGAATAAATTACATACAAATGGAAACTTCGTAATATTTGATGTGAGATCTTTACGCCAAACTATTTTAGATAAGGGGCTTATTGATTTAGCAAAGATAGGCACCCATGTTCAACCACAAAATAACTCCGTTATTAACGTATATTTAAGCATTTCGATAATCACTCATAAAAATCACACTCGTTACAATTAATATACTTTACAATATTAGATAGCTAACCCCACCCTAGAGGATAAGAAGATGGTCCCGTAGTATATAACGAGCTTGATATACAGGTTAGAGAAAAAGTATACAAGGGGAAATTAGAATGCTAAGGAAAAATTAAACGATTAACTAAATCCTTAATCCTATTCATTCCAGTAGGGATATCCCTACTATTCAGTTTAACTAATTAATCTGTATACCTCATCTTTTTGCTAAGCTATTAACTCCTAAATAAAGAAACTTTGATAAATTCTTAAACCTAATGAACTCAATTTATAACAGATCTATTACTACGCTTACAAACCTTGAAATCTTTCAGTAGCCTGAGCGAGAAAGGTGAAAATACACTGATTAAATTAAAAACAATAAGGAATTCTTCTTTAAAAAGCTCATTAAATATGCTTCATCAAGAAGGGATGGCTTCTATACAAATTAACATTCAAGTAGAAAGATTTATATAATATAACGGGGTTATATAACCCCGTTATAAAAAGGTGGAACGATTGAAGAATTCAGTATTAAAAAACACTTTCTCTCCACTTTTTAAAAGTGAAGATTGGTGGGCTATTTGGTTGGGCTTTGCTATATTTAGCTTATCCTCAATACATTTACTCTCGTGGGCTCCAAAAGTTAATAAGTGGACTCTAGACTTATCTACAGCTATTAGCATTTCGAACCTACCATATTTATTGACTTTCGGGTTGTTCCTTCTGTTTTTAACAAGTATCCCAGTAGCAGCTATGAAGAATAACTTAAAAGATTATCTACTTGGCTTCCCAATAATATTTGTTTTATCGTTAGCATCGCTATTAATAGCTAGTCAGGAGTATGTTAATTATCTTGGTCTTGAGTATGTTTTATGGGCTTTACTAATTGGTCTCTTAATCAGTAACGTAATTGGCACGCCTAAATTGTTAAGATCTTCAATAAAGACGGAGCTATTCATAAAGATTGGCTTAGTTTTATTAGGTGCAGAGATATTCTGGGGAGCAATACTTGCTGCTGGAACATTTGGTCTCTTCGAGGTAACATTTGGTCTCTTTATAGTATGGTATTTCTGCTATTATCTGGCAGTTAGAATTGGCTTAAGTAAGTCTTTCGCTGCAACTATGGCAAGTGCAACAGCGATCTGTGGTGTTTCAGCAGCTATCGCTACTAATGGAGCAGTTAAGGGCGATCCAAAAGAGGTTAGCTACACAATTTCACTTGTGCTCCTCTTCTCTATACCACTCCTAGTTATTATGCCATTCATAGCAAGAATCTTAGCGCTTCCAGATGCTGTTGTTGGCGCTTGGATCGGTGGGACGATTGATACAACTCCAGCTGTTGTTGCTGCTGGTGCACTTTATAGTGATAAAGCTATGAAGGTTGCATCAATAATTAAGATGTCACAGAATATGCTCATTGGGATAATAGCGTTCTTATTGACTGTTTATTGGGCGTTAAGGGTTGAGAGGAAGATAGATAATAAGCCTAGACTCGTAGAAATATGGTATAGATTCCCAAAGTTTATTCTAGGTTTTATAGCTACCTCGCTCATATCGTCATTTTTACTAATTCCATTTCTTGGAAGTACAGCAAATATTATCATCAATCAGGCAAAGATTATGCGTTCATGGCTCTTTGCAATGGCATTCATCTGCATAGGGCTGGGTACAAACTTTAAGGATCTAGTTAAGTTAGGACATGGTAAGCCATTACTTGTCTTTACAGCAGCAACTATACTGGATATAGTATTATCGTTAATATCAGCATACATATTTTTTGGTGGAATAATCTTCCCTCCACCACTCTAATTAATGAGGAGAAATCGATGCATTTAAAGAAGGTTAGAGCATTTAATTCAAAGGTCAATATTCTTATCCCTTTGAATAACTCTCGAATTTACCTTAATTATAAAACATAATATTCGTATAAAACCTTCTATCCACTATCGTTTCTATAGGTTATCTGCTTCATCTTATATTCAAATATTAGTGAGTACGCTACATATTAACCAAGTATTTCTCATAATCATTAACAAAGAATTTTCTCTCTTTTTGAATGATATTGAATCCTTCTTTTTCTAATATTTTTTATGAGCCTCTACACCAGGATATTTATCGTTTAAGAATCCACCTGCTTTCAGCGTACATTAGTAAGGAATGTTTAAATTTTTCCTTCTTTTGTAGCTTCTTCTGTTACATTAGCTGCTATCATTATAAAAATTCCTGCTGTAAGGAAGCAACAAGTTTTAACCCTATGTTTTTGCTATTTTCTTGCATATCTCAACAATCGTAATTATTTTTCCTTTTGGAATTTTATTGGTGGATTTATGCTAATTTCTAACTAAGCATTTAATCTAGTATCGTTCTATTGGTTTGGGTACTAAATTAGTAAGAGAAACTTTACCATTAGTAAAAAGAAATATGTTGAAGCAATAGCAGTAATGGCAAAGTATTGTCCATTCTTTGAAAGAGCGGGAATGATCGAGGTTAAGGAAGCATTAAGAGGAAAGAAGTATTATATTTGGGAGAATAGAAATTTATGATTTATCGATTTAGGAATGATTGACCATTACCTTCCATCCCGAATTCATTCTTACCATATGTGCTAAAAACTCACTTTATCCTTTTTAAAAAGAATATGAAGATTGCTAAAAGGATGATTGCTATAATGGCAAAAAACAAGATCTGTGAAGAGGATTCCAAAGCTTCAAAATTCGCTGTTTGTACTATTGGACCATTCATAAAAATATGCGCTGGATTTTCATTGCCTGTGTATGAACCTAATCCAGAACCAAACCAGCTATCAAATCTATAGCCTGTATTTGGAATAGCAGATATTGA
>JAVZMU010000022.1:0-15052 GCA_038883135.1 Nitrososphaerales archaeon | reverse complement strand
AATTAATCTCTAAATACAAGGTAAGATCTTTGAGAGTTAGAAAGGGTGATGTTGTGAAGATAATGAGAGGAGAGTATAAAGGGATAGAAGGCAAAGTAACTGGAATAGACATGAAAACAGGGAGAATAATGGTAGAAGGCGTTACTCGTGAGAAGATAGCTGGTGGAACAGTACCTATAAAGATTCATCCATCTAAAGTTATGATTATGAGCTTAAATCTTGACGATAAATGGAGGAAAGATAAGCTAGAAGCAAAGCAAAAGGAGGTTTGACAATGGCAAAAATGGGAGGGAATAAAAGGACTAAGAGATCATCAGCACCAGCTTTCTGGGAAATTCCTCGAAAGAAATTCCAGTTTACTGTAACGGTAGCTCCAGGGCCTCATTCTAAAAAAGAAAGTTATCCTATTGCTGTTCTCATTCGTGATGTTCTGGGTTTAGTCAAGACTTATAGAGAAGCAAAAACAGTAATTTACGAGGGTAAAATACTAGTAGACGGTATTGCTAGAAGAACACCAGATTTTCCTGTTGGATTAATGGATGTTGTTGAGATTCCTTCTATTGGTAAAACCTTCCGATTAGTTCCAATACAGGGTAAACCTCTTCACCCCATACTTATTAATGAATCTGAGAAAAACCTAAAGTTATGTAAAATCAAGGTGAAGAATACTGTTAAGAAAGGGTTTATTCAGTATGGCTTTCATGATGGTAGGTGTATTCTTAGTGATAATGGGATGAAACTAAACCCTGGCGATACCTGTTTATTAGAAATACCTTCTCAAAAAGTCATTAAATTCGTAAGATTAGAGAAAGACAATTTGGCTATAATAACAAAAGGAAAAAAAGTTGGTCAACTTGGAAGAATTGAAGAAATAAAGCCAGGCTCCTTCTCCCGTCCTAAAATGGTATCCTTATCTCTTGATGGCATCCCAACCGAACTACCAGCAGATATTGTTTTTGTAGTCGGCGAGAAGAATCCTTTAATCACCATTAGTTAAGGTGTTTAAATTGTCGAATACTCAAATGTTAGAAGCAGTTGAAAATGTGATGCGTAAGATCAAAATAGGTAAAGTAGTACTAAATATAGGAGTTGGTAAATCTGGAGATGCACTTGAAAGAGCAAAGAAGATTCTTGAAGAGTTATCAGGTCAAAAACCTTGTCCTAGAAAAGCAAAAAGAACTGTGCGAGACTTTGGCATCCATAGAGGAGAATCTATAGCTGCAATAGTTACTATCAGAAAAGATAACGCTCTGAAAACTCTTAAACGTATTTTACTTGCAAAAGGAATGAGGCTTCCTATTTCGTCATTTGATGAAAGAGGAAGTTGCTCCTTTGGTATAAAAGAGCATATAGAAATACCAGGTACGAAATATGCTCCAGAAATAGGGATATTTGGCTTAAATGTATCTGTTTTATTGGAAAGACCTGGCTATAGAGTTTCAAGGCGTAAGAGAGCAAAATCGAAGATAGGTAAGAATCATAGAGTTAATAGAGATGAAGCAATTAAATTCTTCAAAGAAGTACTAGGAGTTGAAGTTTACTAATGGTTAAGATTAGGCATGGCAAGCCAAGAAAATTTGGTAAAGGATCTAGGTACTGTAAAAGATGTGGTCAGTATGGTCCTGTCATACAAAAGTATAATATAATGCTATGCAGACAGTGTTTTAGAGAAGTTGCTGAGAAATTTGGCTTTAAAAAATTTGAGTGATTTTCATGCCTGCTAAGAATGTCTTAGCTAACTTATTTTCAACGATTTACAACAATGAGATCAGGAATAAGAAAGAATGCTTTGTCATACCTGCTTCTAAGCTTGCTAGCGAGGTCTTAAAAACTATGCAGAAATACAAATATATTGGAGAATTTGAATACATAGACGATGGATTATCTGGTAAATTTAGAATCCAGCTTTTAGGAAAGATCAATAAATGTGGGGTAATTTCTCCTAGATTTGCTGTTAGGAAAGATCGTTATATCGATTGGGAACGTAGATTTTTACCAGCTGTTGGTAGTGGAATATTGATAGTATCTACTCCAAAAGGTGTTATGTCACATATTGAAGCCATGAACCTTGGTCTAGGTGGCAGGCTTATAGGATACGTATATTGATCGGCTTAATTTTTAAAAAGTTATATTTTTGATTTAGTAAAAACAATTATATTGGATGCTATTGTTGCTAATAATCTGACAAAGATCTTTATAACTAAAAAGAGAAGAGGAAGGCTACCTTTTACAGGAGAGAAGATAGAAATAAAAGCCTTAGATAATTTGAGCTTAAGAGTTAAAGAAGGAGAAATAGTAGGACTACTAGGTCCAAACGGAGCTGGCAAGACTACTCTTATCAAGGTCTTAAGCACTCTTATAATACCAGATAGCGGAACAGCAAAAGTAAACGGTCATGATATTCTAAAAGAACCTATCAAGGTTAGAGAGAGCATAGGTGTCATGTTAACAGGAGAGAGAACTCTCTACTGGAAGCTTACGGGCAGAGAGAACTTGCTTTACTTCTCAAGACTTTATCATCTACCAAAAGATTTAGCAAGGAAAAGGATAGACGAGCTTTTAGCTTTAGTTGGGCTTAAGGATAAGGCTGATGAACTTGTCGAGAATTACTCATCAGGACAAAAAGTAAGGTTAAGCTTTGCAAAAGCTTTGATTAACGATGCACCGATAATATTTTTAGATGAACCTACGATGAGCTTAGACCCTCAATTCTCAAGACGTATAAGAAGTATTATAAGATGGCTCAATGAGGAAAAAGGCAAGACTATTCTCTTAGCTACTCAAAATATGTTTGAGGCAGATGAGTTATGCCATTCTGTTTTTATAATCAATCAAGGGAAGATAATTGTTACAGGATCGCCAAATGAACTGAAGGCTAAGCTCTTCGAGAAAAGAAGCATAAAGGTGATAGCTCGCAACCTTTCTCTAAAAGAGATTTATAACGATAATCTTTCTAACGATATAAAATGGACTATAAAAGAAACCGATGATGGGCAGTCTATCATTTTACAAGCAATAGTTGAAGATGAGGAAAAAACTCTTCCTGAATTGCTTAATATGATTACAAGGCACAATGGGAGAGTAGTGAAAGTAATTGTTAGCGAGCCTAGTTTAGAGGATGTTTTTCTAAAGTTTACTGGGAGAAGTCTTTTTGGTTAAATCGTTAAAATACTTTTTCGATGGGATTTTAGCCACAGTATACAAAGAATTGAAGATATCCTTAAGATATTCAACATGGGTTTTAACGATGTTCGCAGTCCCTTACGTACTATCTATTGTTATGCAAACTATTGGGGACTATGCTGGAGGTTCTAGAGCTTATAGTAACTTTTCGACTTATACAGGAACAGAAAATGTATTCGTGTATCTCGTATTGGGAAGTCTTCTTTGGATGATGGCTGCTGTAATCATGTGGGATATAGGTCTTTTATTGAACAATGAAAGATGGAGAGGAACTTTAGAGCAAAATGCTATAGCTCCTGTGCATTTTATCTCCTTGGCAGTTGGTTTCACGATAGCAGACATATTGTTCACCTCTCCAGTATTCGTTATAGGAGTTGCTTCTGCTCTTTTTATGGGAGGAGTTTTCAATTTAATCTCCTTCATTCAAGTTTCATTATTATTCTTAATAGGGCTTGTTCCACTTTACGGAATTGGATTGTTATTTGGAGCTTTATCATTTAAAAGCAAGAGAAGTTATTCAGTAGTTAACACTCTTAATACAACCTTAGCTATATTATCTGGTTCTCTTTACCCTATTACCATTTTGCCGGTTTGGTTACAATATATCTCAAATTTAATCCCACTAACTCATGCAACAGTACTTATTAGAACTTTTTCTCTTTTACCCCAATTCTTTCTAAACGAGTCATGGCGCCTTTTAATCTTAATCTTTATGATAATAATCTATCCTCTAATAGGATTTTTTGCGTTTAACATATCAGATAAGCAAGCTCGAAAAAGGGGAGACTTTGCTAAATATTAAGTTATTAAAGGATTTGATTTCAGATCTATTAGCAGCGGCTTGGAAAAACTGGAAGATAAGGCTAAGATATCCTGAATGGTTAGCATCAGAGCTTATAGATTCTACACTTTACTTCATAATGTTCTCAATCGGAGTTTTAATATTTTTACCTAGTTTCTCTAGTGCTCAAAGAGCTTTAGTATTAAATTCTTTGGTTTGGGGATTTGTTTTTATGGTAAATTTTGGATACACTATCTGGAGCTTAGGATTTTCATTACAATCAGAAAATAGAACTGGAACTCTTGAACAGGTATTTTTGGCTCCAGCTTCAAGAGTTGCTTTCATAGTTGGTAGTGGTCTTCAAAGCTTTGCTATTGGAATCTTACTTATAGTGATCCTATTGCCTGCGATAAACCTAATCTTAGGCATACCTATAATCATTCGAGATTTTTATCTATTGATAATCTCTTATGCTACAATGATAATTATGATGCTTGGATTTGGTATAGTATTTGCTTCTTTGATCTGGCTTTTAAGAACTCCTGAAGGTATAGGGAGTCTTACCTATTTTCTTGTGATGATTTTTGCTAGCGTATTTGTGCCTGCAACAAACCTTCAAGAACCTCTAAGGACGATAACATCTCTATTTCCACTTACTTATCCTATTGATATGATGAGGTACTTTGCTATAGGTGCACCTACTTTATTTGAACCCATGTTGGAGCTTCTATTTACTGGTTTTTTATCGATAAGTATGCTCTTCTTCGGTCTAATTACATTCCGTATCATTGAAAAGAAGCTAAAGCATGAAGGTACTCTAGTAGCCTTCTAGTTACTCCGAAATTAAGGTTTTTATAAAACGATCTTTTATACCTTTATTATGAATGTAGCACCATTTGTAGAATCTCCACAAGAAGTTGTAAAGAAGATGTTACAGTTAGTTGAACCAAAGAATGATGAATTACTTTATGACATGGGTTCAGGAGACGGTAGGATAATTATCATGGCGGCGAAAGATTTTGGATTACGTTGTGTAGGTATAGAAATTCGTGAAGATCTTGTTAAAAGAGCTATGGCAGAAATAAAGAGGTTCAACTTGGAAAACAGAATTAAGGTAATAAACGGTGATTTTTTTAATGTGGATATATCCAATGCAGACATAGTTACGCTATACCTTACGACCTCAGCAAATGAAAAGTTAAGACCGAAGCTTGAAAAAGAGCTAAAGGTTGGTGCTCGTGTTGTATCTCATGATTATGAGATAAGAGGCTGGAGGCCAACAAAGATTTCTAGAGATGACCCACCAGGGCATACAATATATCTCTATGTATATGATCCTTTGAAGACACCCATAAGAAACGATAGTAAATCTCGTTTCTTATGATTAATTTCCTTGCTTTTAACTTTTAAAATTTGAGCTGGTACCTCTTCCGATTTTCTCATTAAGAATCTTATTTCTCTCTATTGTAAAAAGTTGAAATACAAATAAAAACGTCTCTTAATCTAAATAGATCTATTTAAGAAATAATTAAAAAACAAAGCTAAGTTAAAAATTCTAGGTCTTTTGATGTGGAGAAAGAGGAGTTTGATGCTATAGTAGTTGGAGCAGGTCCTGCTGGGACGACTGCTGCATTGGTAATGGCAAAGGCAGGTCTCAATGTAGCTTTGTTAGAAAGAGGAGACTATCCTGGAGCGAAGAACATGTATGGCGGTGCTATATACAGATGGCCTTTAGAGTTAATAGTACCTAACTTTGCAGAGAAAGCTCCTATCGAAAGAAGAATAGTTGATCATAGATTTATGATTTTATCGAAAAATTCAGGATTAACTTTTAGTTTTAAGAACTTATACTTTGCAAATCCTCCTTATAATGCTTTCACAACTCTTAGGGCTAAATTTGATCGTTGGTACGCTAGATTAGCGGAAGAAGCAGGAGCCTTGCTTGTAACATCAGTAAGTGTTACTGATCTTATTTGGAATGGTAAAAAGGTTGTAGGCGTAATGGCTGGAAAAGGTCCTGAAAACGAGCTCTATAGTAATATAGTAATAGTTGCGGATGGTGCAAACTCTAAATTAGCCATACAAGCTGGTTTACGCCAACCATTAAGCCCTAGGGAAGTTGCTCTAGGAGTAAAAGAAATACTTGAACTCGATTCTAAACTAATTGAATCTAGATTCAATTTAAGCGAAGGTGAAGGCGTAGCCATTCAAGTGCTTGGATTAACTCATGGAATGATGGGTGGTGGTTTTATTTACACAAATCAGAATAGTCTTAGCATAGGTTTGGTGATATTATTGGAGCATTTAATTAAATCTAAGATAAAACCTTATGAATTACTAGAGGAATTTAAAAGTCATCCTCTCATAGCACCTTTGATAGAAGGAGGAGAACCAAAAGAGTATAGCGCCCATCTGGTTCCTGAGGTAGGATATTATGGCATTCCAAAGCTATACACCGATGGATTAATGATAGTTGGTGATGCTGCATCTCTAACAAGTAGCATACATCAAGAAGGAGTAAATATGGCTATAGAATCAGGCATTTGTGCTGCTAAAGCAGCGATAAAAGCAAAAAAGTTAGAAGATTATTCATCTAAAACTCTATCATATTATGAAAATCTTCTTAAATCGAGTTACACAATAAGAGAGTTGTATCAATTAAGGGACTTACCAAAAATTTTCAGAGATAATCCTCGTTTGTTCGGTCTTTACCCTAGTATAATAAATTATGCAATAGGAGAACTGCTTAGTATGAATGGAGAATTAAAGGGAGTTAAACGCCAAAAGATCATTAAAATGATTAAACAGAGAGTTGGCTTTTCGAAACTTTTGCTTGATTTGATAAAGATGAGGAAGATCATTTAAAAAAATCCATTCAAAAAAATAATATTATTTATTCCATCTTTTTTATACTCAACTTCACTTCTTTAACTTCTTCCTTTAACTTATCTATTAGAAGAGGTAAAACCTTGAATAAATCACCTACAATACCATAAGTAGATATTTGAAAGATAGGCGCTTTAGGGTCTTTATTAATAGCAATTATTATATCAGAATTTTTCATACCAACTGTATGGTACATTGCTCCCGATATACCAATAGCTATGTACAGCCTTGGAGAAACAGTTTTACCACTTTGCCCTACCTGCTGACTGGAAGGGAGCCAACCCCTATCCACTACTGAACGAGTACAGGCTACAGATGCTCCTATTAAATCTGCTAATTCGTAGATTAATTTCAAGTTTTCCTTCGAACCTATTCCTTTACCAACAGCAACTATTACATCTGCTTCTTCAATATTTTCATAAGGATTTTTACTTGCTCTTAATATACCAAGAATCTTTGTGCGTATATCTTCAGGATTAATTTTGATTTCCTCACGAATAATTTTTGCTCTTCTATTCCAATTATATTCCAATTTTTTGAATGTACGGGGTTTGACTGTAGCTATCTGAGGTCTAGTTTTACAGATTATCTTTGCCATAAGTTTACCAAAAGGCTTTACGTGTATAAGATACCTATCTTTGTTTATATCAAAATCTATACAATCAGAGGTTATACCAGTATTAAGACGTGCTGCAAGCCTAGGAGCAAGTTCACGTCCATTTGAAGTCCCCCCTATAAATAATATTGATGGTTTATATTTTAGAGTAAGCTCAACCAGAACCTTTGTATATGCGTCAACTGTAAATTGCTTTAATAACTCATGCTCGACGAGAATAACTTTATCAGCACCATAAGCTTCTATATCTTTTACTAATCCATTGACCTTGTATCCTAACAAGATTGCGACAAGTTCCTCGCCAAGTTTATCAGCAATTCTCCTACCAGCGCCTAGTAGCTCAAGGCTAACATCTTTTAGCTTGCCATCGATTTGCTCTATAAATATCCATACATCTTTGTAATTTGAGATTTCTTCAGCTTTTTCCAACATATCAACTAACTCCTTAAATTAATTAACTTATCCTTCAAAAGGATTTGAACTATTTTTTCAACTGCTTCTTTTGGATCGCCTTGTAATATAATTCTAGGTTTGTGGAAAGACGGTTCATAGATCTCATCTACAAAAGTAGGAGAACCTTTTAATCCATAATGGCTTAAACTCCCACCTAAATCTTTTGCAGTTACTATTCTTATCTCTTTTCTTTTTGAAGATACCATTCCTTTAAGGGTTGGAGAGCGTGGCTCATTTAGATCTTTAGCAGTAGTCAAAAGAACTGGTAAAGGTGCTTCTACGATTTCAATACCTTCATCAGTTTCTTTTTGAGCAATTATTCTTCTTTGCTCTATGTCAAGATCAACCTTCTTTACATAACAGATTTGAGGTATGTTTAACAATTCAGCTAGATGAGGACCTATATGACCGGTCTCAGAATCTGTAGAAATCTTTCCACAAATAACCAAATCGTATTCCATCTTTTTTATCTGCATATACAAAGTATAAGCTGTAGCTATTGTATCTGCACCAGCAAAGGCTTTGTCACTAATTATAATTCCTTTATCAGCACCCATGGCTAAACATCTCAATACAGCCTCTTTCGCTTGCATTGGACCCATGGTTATGACTGTTACTTCACCACCATATTTCTCACGTAGTCTTATAGCCTCTTCAACTCCTATCTCATCTAAAGGGTTTAGCATACTTGGCATATTCTCACGTATAAGGGTATGGGTAATAGGGTCAATCTTCATGTCTTGAGCAACAAGTACTTGCTTTATGCACACTATAATCTTTAGACCAGATTTACAGGACACTGTATTCCACTCCATAATTACCCTTTAACCTTCAATAACTTTATAATGAGTTATAAAAGTTTGACTATTCTGAGGATTATTGTACATAAAAAGGCAAATAATCACATCTTCGAACGATCACGATTCGATCATCCGTAGCGATATATTATACCATGACCTAAAGGTGGATAAGTAAGTCGAATTTTTTTGTAAGGACATACTATCTCACAAGTTCCACACTCAACGCAACCTTCAAAAGACACTACCAAGTCATTTTTTTCCCAACTGTAAGTGCCTGTAGGACAACAGTAAGTACAAGGCTTGTCAGAGCATACATTACACTTTTCCTTATCAACTATAATATGACTTACCTTGTATACTTTATAGGTATTCCGTGATAACTTTTCATCAATGTCCATACTTTTAATTTAAAATTTACAAAGATAAAAAGATATAATAAGATTTTATCATCAATTCTTCTCTAATCCTTTATGAAAACAAGTCTCATTTCCAGTATGACAGACTGGACCTTTCTGATCAACTAGTAATAGTATAGCATCATTATCACAATCTATCAATATTTCTATTACTCTTTGTGTGTTTCCTGAACTCTCCCCTTTCATCCATAATTTATTTCTCGATCTACTCCAATAATGAGCATAACCTGTCTCAATAGTCTTAATCAAAGACTCTTCATTCATATAAGCTAGCATTAGAACCTTCTTTGTCTTATGATCTTGAGCTATTGCTGGTATGAGACCTGTAGTAGTATCAAATTTTAATTGTTTTATCTCGATTTTATTCATGGTCTTATATCAATTCCTTTTTCCATAAGAAATCTCTTGACAACAGGTATGGGAAATTTATTATAATGGAAGACAGAAGCTGCTAATGCTGCATCTGCCTTACCTATGGTAAAAACCTCTAGGAAATGTTCAGGCTTGCCTGCACCTCCACTAGCTATAACTGGTATATTCACTCTTTCAGATATAGCTCTTGTAAGCTCTAGATCATAACCCATCTCGGTTCCATCTCTATCCATGGATGTGAGTAGAATCTCACCAGCACCCAACTCAACAACTTTTTTAGCCCATTCGATTGCATCTATCCCAGTTGGTTTCCTTCCTCCATAAGTGTAAACTTCAAACCAACATTTTCCTTCTGGCGTTGTTGTTATGAAATGACCCTCTTCATCGTATCGGCGCTTTGCATCTATAGCTACTACTATACACTGAGTACCAAAGGTCTTTGCGAGCCTTGAAATTAACTGTGGATTCTCAACAGCAGCAGTATTTATAGAAACTTTATCTGCTCCACTACAAAGTATCGATCTTACATCATCCTCACTTCTTATACCTCCCCCAACAGTAAAAGGTATAGTAAGATTTGCTGCAACATCTTTCACGACTTTCTCTAATATCTTCCTCTTCTCCGCTGATGCAGTAATATCTAAAAATACTAATTCATCAGCTCTTGCTTCACAGTATCTTTGAGCAAGCTCGACAGGATCACCCGCATTTCTTAAGTTTACGAAGTTGATACCTTTCACTACTCTTCCATGATCTACATCTAAGCATGGTATGATTCTTTTACACAATGGCATTATTTTTTCTCCTTTACCATATTTATAAACTCTTTTAGCTTTTATGTTAATCGTAAAAAAGTTATGCATATTTTAATTTAATAAATTGTTAGAGAATTGAAGTGCATCTTTTAAAGAAAACTTATTCTCATATAAAGCTTTTCCTATTATAACGCCATAGACCCCCATGCTCTTTAGTATGGATAAATGCTCGAGCTTGCTAATTCCTCCAGCAGCTATTATCCTTGCAGCCTTAATCTCACACATTTTTGATAACATCTTAAAGTCAGGGCTTGTTAAAGTCCCGTCTCTCTTTATAGACGTGATCAAGAAGATCTTTACTCCAAAATCAAGGAAATTCGTGATAGCATCAAAAATGTCAAACTTTGAATATATCTTCCAACCCTTTAGCATAACCTCTCTTCCATAGTGATCTAAAGATACTATAATTCGTTCATTGCTGTATTCTTCTAGAAGCTTAGCTAATGCTTCTTTATTCTCAAAAGCCATAGTACCAATTATTATCCTTTTTACGCCTATGTTAAACAACTTTTTTGCTATATCAAGGCTTCTTATACCCCCGCCAACTTGAAAATTTACATTAAGACTCTTAACCATTTCCTCTATTATTGATAGATTGCTACCAGAACCTAAAGCTGCATCCAGATCTACTATATGGATTATCTTTGCACCATTGTCCATCCAAATCTTAGCCACGCTTAAAGGGTTACCTAGGTATGAATAAGATTTTAATAACCTTGGATCTCCTCTAACTAGCCTTACTACTTGACCATTTTTTAAATCAATGGCTGGTATTATTTCCAAATAAATTACCTTTTAATCAATTTTACAAAATTCTTCAGAATTATCTGACCTGCTTCACCAGATTTCTCAGGATGAAATTGCGTACCATAAAGATTCTTATGAGCTAATATAGATGGGAATCTCACACCATATTCTGTCTCAGTAATTATTACGTCCTTCCTTAAAGGTAAAGGATAATATGAGTGTACAAAATAAACGTAAGAATCGTTAGCTAAGCCTTCTATTATCTCATTATTTCTGACTATTCTTAAATTATTCCAGCCCATATGGGGAATTTTAACTTGATTTGGTAGCTTAATTACTCTTCCTGGAATTAAGTCTAAGCCTTCTCCTTTTCCTTCTTCACTTTCTTTGAAAAAGATTTGCATTCCTAGGCATATACCCATGATGGGTATGCCTGAATCCTTTATGTCAAGTATCTTTTTCTTAAATGCTCCTATATTCTCCATTGCTTCTGTAAAGCTCCCAACTCCTGGCAGGATTAATCCATCTATATTCTTTTTCAATTCATTTATTGTTACTATTTTCGGATTAGTTTCTATTTTTTGTAATGTACACTTTAAGCTAAAGAGGTTTCCAACACCATAATTCAATATTTCTATGTCCAATTACATGACACCTTTAGTACTTGGAATACTTTTTCTTCTCAAGTCTAAAGATATTGCTTGCCTAAGAGATAAAGCTAAAGCTTTAAAGGCTGCCTCTACTTTATGATGATCGTTAGAGCCGTATTGAACTTGTAAATGTAAATTTGCCTCTAAAGATGAAAAAAGGGATCTGAGAAAATGGTAAATATTCTCCGTCTCAACATCCTCTATTACTTTACTTTCTACCTTTAAATCTATTACACTATAAGGTCTTTTTACAAGATCAATAGCTGCTATTGCAAGAGAGCAATCCATAGGTACTATACTTGATCCAAATCGATTAATCCCTTCACGATTCCCTAAAGCTTTCTTTAAAGCTTCTCCTAAACTTATAGCCACATCCTCTATTAAATGATGCTTCAAATCTCCTTCAGCTGTGATGTTAATATCAATCAAACTATGATTAGACAATGTTTTTATCATATGATCAAGGAAATTTAATCCAGTCTTCACAATACTTTTCCCTATACCGTCTAAATTCACCTTTACCTTAACTTCTGTCTCACTTGTTTTTCTTTCGAATTCAGCTTCACGCAAACCCTTTCTTCTCCTTTATGTATTTTAGAATAAATGGTAACTCTTTTACTGAAGGCAGGATTAAATCTGCTCCTTTTTTAATGAAATCTGTCTTTTGTTCTTTCTTCATTATAGAGTGAGCGTATACTCCTCCAAATAAATAACATGCTTTAATTTTATTCGCAAGTTCTACCATTATAAAATCCTCCATAGAGTCACCAATATACAAAGCAAAATTAAAGGGCATAAGACCCTTTGCACAATTTGTTAAAGAGTAAGGATTTGGCTTACTTAAATCCATAATCTCTCCTTTTTGCTTTGCTCTTCTTTCAGCTTCATTTATATCCTCAAGGAATACTTTAGCCTCTGGCTTAAACTCATCCAATAATTCCTTCATAGTGTATTTTGTAGAAGCGAAAGGTCTTCCTGATGCTATCCCAAAGTTTGACTTACCAATTATAGATGTAATTTCTCTCAGATTCTCTCTATTGATAATTATTTTCTCATTATCTATTAACCCCTTACCTTTATGGAATTTACAATTCATGCCGTAAATCTCTTTAAAAAGATTGTATCCTAAAAATTTCTCCTCAAAAATAGTTGTTATAATGTTCTCTCCAACATTTCCATATTTGGAAAAAATATACTCGCCATAACGTAAAATTTCAAGATCATCTTTTAGTGTTAAAGAATTTGTAAAGAATTTAAAGCCAGACGAACTTATTATTTCTGCAAGTTCGATCAATCTCTTTGAAGATTCTTCTGAAATTTTAAAGTTAGTATTTTTGATTTTTTCCTTCAAAAAATTTTCAATTATGATTAATCTTTCTAAAGGCTCATTAGTAAACTTAAGAAGCTTTGAATCAATCGTTCTTTTTAATTCCTCTCTTGCCTCTTTTGGAATAGTTGTAAGAATAATCAAAGATATAGCATAGGATACAGCCCAATCGTTATTGAATTTTCCACCTTTCTTCAAACGATAGATCAAGTTATCCAATAACTTTTCTTCAATTCTTAGCCCTATCAATCTATTGGATATGTAATTAACAGTTTCTTTTATAGCCATAAAATAAGATTTTCTCACATCTATGAGTACTCCATCACAATCAAATATTACTGCATCAACCTTTGCTAACTTTTCAATGCTATCTTTTTTTACAAAAGCATCATTATTCTCTAAATGAATGATAATGTAGTTTTCTTTCCACATAAATCATTCACCTATTGATTCGAGAATCTCTAAGAAACGATTGTTCATATACGGTAAGCCTACAGTTACTCTCAAACATCCCTCAAAGTTCAATACTTTGCCTATCTTCCTTACTAGTACGCCTTTACTGAAGAGTTCATTGAAAACTTTATCATAAAGCTTCACAGATTGAAAAAGAATAAAGTTAGCATCAGACCTAAAAGCCCTCACACCTTTTATGCTATTAAGTCTCTCCGTTAATTTTTCTCTTTCTTTCTTTAGTTCCTCTATGCTCTTCTTGAATTTATCAACAATCGCTAAGACTTTTAAAGCCAGCTTTAACCCAATACAATTTAAAGAGTAGGGTAATTGGGCATACTCAGAGACGATAGTAGAGATCTCACTATTAGATAGAGCGTATCCCACTCTTAAACCAGCAAGACCGAAAGCTTTTGAGAAAGTCCTAGTTACAATTAGGTTTTCATACTTTTTTACTAATCTTACCAATGAATCTTCCGCAAATTCCACATAAGCTTCATCTATTAAAACTAAACCAGGAAAGCTATCAATAATAGCTTTCACATCTTTTAATTTGAATTGATTGCCTGTTGGATTATTTGGAGAGCAAATAAAGCACATTCCTTTATTATTTTTTGCTAATTCTAAAATACCCTCAACATCTAAAGAAAAATCATCTTTTAATGGTATCTCAAAGTACTTTACTCCAATATGATTTACAGACCATTCGTACATAGAATAGGTAGGCTTGATCGATACAGCGATATCATCTTTTCCTAAGAAAGTCCTAACGATAAGGTCTATGATTTGATCACTTCCATTACCTAAAATTACATAATCAGAAGGTAAACCAACATACTCTCCTAAAGCATTCTTTAATTGCATCTCTTCTTCTTTTGGGTAAAGCCTTATATCAACCTCGTTAACGACTTCATTCAAGAGAGATCGAAGGAAATCTCTTGACAAGAAAAGATTCTCGTTCTGATTTAATTTGATTACCTCTTCAGTCTTCATCCCTATTTCTAATGCTGTATCTAAAACTGATTCCGGTCTTACATATTTATTAAAAGATTTAATTTTTCTCAATTTATCTTGAAGCCATTCTTCTGAAATCTTATTCATAATATCACTCTAAACGGAATTAAATTTTAAAGAAATATCTTTAGCTCTTTCCTCCACAGCCATAGCATGGTTTATCAATCCTTCTTTACGAGCTAATATGCTAATAGGTTTCATCATTTTAAGCAAACCTTCTTTTGAACATCTCACTACACTTACTCTTTTTACAAATTCTATTACAGAAAGGTTGGAATAGACTTTAGCAAAACCTCCCGTAGGTAATATATGGTTGGTACCTATGCAATAATCGCTAGCTGATACAGGACTGTAAGGTCCTAAGAGTATCATTCCAGATGATTTTATCTGCTTAGCAATTTTATCAAATTCCTTTGTTACTATCTCTAAATGTTCAGGAGCAAAATTGTTCACAAATTCTATTGCCTCATCAATACAATCACAAATTACTATAAAGCCATTCTGAGTAAGAGCCTTTTTAATTATCTCTACTCTTTCCAAAT
>JAVZMU010000021.1:0-15290 GCA_038883135.1 Nitrososphaerales archaeon | reverse complement strand
GAAGAACGATCTTCATACCGAATCTCGTAAAAGCATCGATTCTTGCAAGGATTGAATTGTAAACTTGACGATCCTCTCCTTTTTTAATTATATTTTTTAAGGATAATAACTTTCTAGATTCGAGCTCTAATTTATCATTCAATTCTTGTATAGAATCCATATTTAAAGTATCATCTCTCATCATAGGCAAAACATGAAATTTAATTCTCATAATATTTTTAGGAGATTTAACATGGAATAGAACTGGAATAAGAAGTCTTTTACTTTGACCATGAAAAACTATACCTTGAGGAGTCTGAATTCTAAAACCGTCTCCAAGTTTATAAAACCAATTTAAGTAAGCTATACCCTCTTCAATTTGAGAATTCTCATTAGAAGTAAATACGATAAGTAAACGTTCATCCTTCTCAATACGAACCATTGAGTAATTGTTTTTATTCCTTATAACTTCTATTGTATGTTTTTCTGGTTCACTATCAGAGTAAATATGGCGAATATCAACAAAGGGCGCTAATATTAATTCAAAATTCTTTTTAGAGAAGTTAATCTCAATTTCTAGATTAAGGCATATATGCTCATTTTCACTAAACCAATATAAAGTCTTTAACAAGCCTTGATGGTTATCTTTATCCCTTATATCATATGTGTAGTTAAGAAGCCATGTAGATGCATACACCTTTTTAGGATGAAGATTCACTACATTCCCTTCATTAATAATACCAAAAGCAACACAATCAAGAAACTTCCAATTCTCTCCTTTTATTAAAGCTAATAAGCCTTCATACGGATAATCTCTATTAGGTGCTATTAAATGTAACTGTTTGGATTTAAAGGATAAGTCGATAAAAGTTGAATAAGCTGATAGACCGAACTCTGCCGTTTTGTTGCGTAAAATGAAACGATTTGTTCTAGCAAAGCCCCAGTCAGGATTCTCTACAGGATCATAGTCAAATATAAGATTATATTGTATCTTCAATGAGTTATTTTTTAATGATCATGCATTTATTTGTGTATCGTTTTAATCATAATGACGTTAAGATAATTCATATATTGCTGTAAAGATCTAGCAATTATGATAAGGTTATATTTTAATTAAGCTTTGAGTATTTATCATAAATTGCTATCTTTAATACTTCTTTTCAGGATTTAGTAATGCATTCTTCTAAAGGATAAATCTTATCTTAATAACATCGATAAATCAAAAATTAAATAGATGAAAAATAATTTTAAAGATGATAGATTTGGATGAGGACTTATTAACATTTGCTATAGACTTTGCTCAAAGACTTGGTGCGGATTACGCAGAAGCAAGGCTACATAGAACAAAAGAGTTGGGTTGTCTATTAAGAAATGGGATTCCAGAGCCTGCAGTAATAGGAGATGCTTGTGGTATAGGTATAAGAGTGATTTATTCTGGTTCTCTCACCTTCTCTGCTACCAACGATACATCAAAAAAGAACATAGAAAGTATGGTTGAGAATGCTATAAAAAGGGCTAAAGCATCTTTACCACTTTTAAAGAATAAAGTTAATTTGAGTGAAGAAAAATCTATTAATGCTGATTGGAAAGCAGAAGAGAAAAAAAGGATAGAGAATATCGGTTTTGAGGATCTTTTTAGTTTAATTAAAGATATAGATAATCTTATAAAAAATGGGAAGAATGATGTCTCTTTTCCTAATAGATTGTTGTCATCTTCAACTCTTCTAGAAGAAAAAATATACATGAATAGTAATGGGGTAAAGATAAAGAGTAGAGTACCACGAGTAAGTTTCAGTAGCTACATTACAACCTCTTACAGAGGTAAGATTGCTACAATAACCATACCTGCTGGCTATTCCCAACTTGCAGAAAGTGGTGGATGGGAAGTAATTGAAAGATTAAAGATTTTCGAGTATGTGGAGAAGGAAGCTGAAAATCTCTCTTTAGCTATCAAAAGTGAACAGAATCCGCCAAAAGAAATAGTAGATGTGATTCTTGGTCCTCAAGTTAGTGGTATAATAGCCCATGAATCAGCAGGTCATCCTGGTGAGGCTGATAGAATTCTTGGAAGGGAAGCAGCTCAAGCTGGTGAATCATATCTTAAGCCTAATGATCTTGGTATTAAAATTGGGAGTGAAGAAGCATATGTAAGCGATGATCCTACCATCTCTCATTCCAATGGTTTTTATCTTTACGATGATGAGGGGGTTCCTGCTAGAAAGAGAAAGTTGATAGAGGCAGGAGTAATTCGTGAGTTTTTACACAATAGAGCAACAGCCTATGAATTTAACACATTAAGCAATGGTTCATCAAGGGCTTCGAGTTATGATAGAGAGCCTATAGTGAGAATGGCGAATACTTTTGTAGAACCAGGTGATTATTCTTTTGATGAACTTTTTGAAGATGTTAATTTAGGTGTTTACATAAAATCATTCATGGAATGGAATATCGATGATAAGCGTTTAAACCAAAGATACGTTGGTCTTGAAGCTTACTTAATAGAAAAAGGAGAGATAAAAGGAAATGTAAAGAATCCTGTTTTAGAGATAACAACTCCTAAGCTATGGAGTAGTGTTGATGCAAGAAGTAAGGATGTTGAATTCGTAGGTGCAACCTGTGGTAAAGGCGACCCTATGCAAGGAATCCCGGTCTGGACTGGTGGACCAAACATGAGGCTTAGAGCTATTAGATTGGGAGTAAGGTAATATGGAGATAAATGAATTAGCTGATTTTGTCCTAAAGGAAGCATTAAAGCTTGGAGCGACGGATGTATCAGTTATATGCACTAAAACGAATGAAAACTTGATAAGATTCAGTAACAACTCTATTACTGTTAATAAGAACATAAAGAACATAGAAACTTTCCTTTATTTGGCTAAAGATAAGAAAAGAATAATAGGTACTACATCGAATCCAAACATAAAAGGAATTAAAGAATTTACTTCAAATTTAATAAAGGCTTGTGAGGCTTTATCGCCGAGTGCAGACTACACGCCTTTACCAAAGATAGACTGTAAATACTCATTGCATGGAATTTATGATGAGAAACTAGTTGAGAATGGTGCAAAGTTGATAGAATTTGTTAAGGAAGCTATAGATGCATCTCTTAAAGTAGGTGCAGATAGAGTTTCTGGATCCTTGATGTCTTTAGAAGAGAATTTAGTAATTCTCACATCTGGTAATGCAAATGGTCAAGACAAGAAGACGAAAATACTACTTAACGTAAGAGCTTTTTCTAAAGAGGCAAGTGGTCAAGGATTATCTTGTGCTGCAAGACTTAGAGACTTTAACCCTCAAGAAGCAGGTGAAGAAGCAGGAGAATATGCAAAAGCATCCATAAATCCTAAGCCTTGGGAAGAAGGCATTTACGACCTTATTACATTACCAACGGTAACAGCAGATATAATGCAACATGTAGGATCTTTTGCTTCAGCATTTGCAGTAGATTCTGGCTTATCTTTTTTAGCTAATAAAATAGGTCAAAAAGTAAGCGTGGATTGCTTCACTTTAAGGGATTATGGTGTCATAGATGGAGGTTTTGGAGGTAGGGGATTTGATGATGAAGGTTTTCCAACACGTGAGAATATAATAATTGAGAAAGGAGTTTTGAAAAGTTATCTCCATAATAGCACTACAGCTAAAAAGTTCAACACGTCCTCAACGGGTAATGCAGGAATTATAGATCCTCATCCTTGGAACCTTGTGGTAGATCCTGGATCCATGAGTTTAGATGATATGATAAGAGAAGTTAAAAAAGGTATCATGGTAACTAACAATTGGTATACAAGGTTTCAGAATTTAAGATTAGGTGAATATTCTACCATACCTAGAGATGCAGCTTTTCTTATTGAGAATGGAAAAATAAAGCATCCAGTTGTAGGGTTAAGAATTAGTGATAGCTTACCAAGACAATTGGCAAATATAGTAGCTATATCTAAAGAGAGGAAATGGATTGAATGGTGGGAAGTATCTATACCAACTCTTGCCCCTTCCATGCTAATAAAGGATGTTACAATAACTAAGGCGTTAGCATAATAAATTTTGAGAGTAAAATATAAAAGCAAGAAAATTCAAAAATTATTACGTAAATAGGTGATTTTTGAATGTCGGCAACAGCAATTCCAGCACTTACTTCAAGTGGTCAGCCCATCCTCATCCTCAAAGAAGGTTCTACGCAAACCCGTGGTAGGGAAGCTCAAAGAAATAACATAATGGCGGCTAAATTAATTGCAGAAATAGTGAGGTCTTCATTAGGGCCAAGGGGTATGGACAAGATGCTCGTAGATACCCTTGGAGACGTTACTATAACCAACGATGGAGCTACGATATTGAAAGAAATAGATGTCCAGCATCCATCGGCAAAGATGATGGTAGAAATTGCTAAGACTACTGATAATGAGGTTGGAGATGGTACAACCTCTGCAGTAATTCTTGCAGGTGCTCTCTTAGAGAGAGCAGAGGAGCTTATTAACAAGGATGTCCATCCAGCAGTCATAGTGGATGGCTATAGAAAAGCAGCTGAGCAAGCTTTAAAGATTCTTGAAAAAATTGCAGTAAAAATCCCTCCTGATCAAAGAGATTGGTTGGTAAAGATCGCTAAAACCAGCATGGAAACAAAAATGGTTTCTCAAGAAAGTGGAATTCTGGCAGAGCGTGTAGTTGATGCTCTTCTCCAGGTTGCTGAAAAGACGGAGAGTGGATATAGAGTTGACATAGATGATGTTAAGGTTGAGAAAAAGGCAGGTGCATCCTTAGCTGAAACTCAACTCATAAAAGGTTTAGTGCTAGATAAGGAAGTCGTTCATGCAGGAATGCCTAAGAGGATAAAGAATGCTAAGATAGCTCTTGTTAACGCTCCTCTTGAAATAGAGAAAACAGAGTTCGATGCCAAGATTAATATAAACAACCCAGAGCAGATAAAGCTATTCTTAGAGGAAGAGAATCGTATGTTAAAGAGCATGGTGGACAAGATTGCTGAAGTAGGCGCTAATGTACTCATTTGCCAAAAAGGTATTGATGATATAGCTCAGCACTATCTTGCAAAGGCAGGGATAATGGCTGTAAGGAGAGCGAAACAGAGTGATATGGACAAACTAGCAAAGGCTAGTGGAGGCAGAGTTGTAACAAATCTTGAAGATTTATCACCCAATGATCTAGGGTTTGCGGAACTTGTTGAGGAGAGGAAGATAGAGGAAGACAGATGGGTCTTCATAGAAGGTTGCAAGAATCCAAAGGCTGTAACTATATTGATAAGAGGAGGGACTCAGAGAATCGTTGATGAAGCAGAGAGATCTGTTCATGATGCTCTTTGTGTAACAAGAGATGTTATGCAAAAGCCAGCAATAGTTGCGGGTGGTGGAGCTGTTGAAGCTCACATTGCTCATGAACTAAGAGAATGGTCTCACACACTTTCTGGAAGAGAGCAATTAGCTGTTCAAAAATTTGCAGAATCCATGGAGGTAATACCACTCACATTAGCTGAGAATGCAGGACTCGATCCAATTGATGTTCAAGTAGAGCTAAGGGCAAAGCATGGTCAAGGTATGGTTTGGGCTGGCGTTGGAGTCTTTGATGGAGGAGTTACAGATATGTATGAGAAGGGTATCTTCGAGCCGTTAGTTGTTAAAGAACAAATCATAAAATCAGCCACAGAAGCCGCTTGTATGATACTTAGAATCGATGATGTCATAGCTGCTGGCAAGATGAAGGAGACGGGAGGAAAGCCAGGCAAGGGTGCAGAGGAAACAACGCCTCCTTCTAGTGGAGAAGACTAATCCTAACTCCTCAAAATTTTTTTTATTTTATCTTAGTTTAAACCCAAAACAATTATTTATTAGTGTATACTATACTTTGTGTAAACCTTTTTTGGTGTAAAGCTTGCAAAGATATGACATTATAATCGTAGGTGCTGGTACTGCTGGATGTATTGCAGGCATGACAAGTGCTGAACAAGGTTCGAGAGTCTTGATGCTAGATTGTAAGGATTTCAAAGAGATAGGTAAGAAAATTTGTGGAGATGCAATAGGTGCTCATCACTTTAAGAGTGTGGGTTTAAAGAACCCACCAAATAGCACCATAAGAGGTAAGATCAACGCGGTAGTTATTTGCTCTCCATCAGGTAAGCATAGCTATAAAGTTGAAGGAGAAGGTTATGCTTTAAATAGATATGAGTTTGGTCGTTGGCTTTTAGATCAAGCTTTAGATAAAGGTGTAGAGTTAAAATCAAATACAAAGGTAAAATCTCCTATTATGGAAAAAAATAAAGTAATAGGTGTTAAAACTTCAAATAGTAAGACTGGAGAAGTTCAATCTTTTCTATGCAAAGTCGTTATAGATGCTAGCGGTTGGACAGGAGTTATAAGAAGAAACTTACCTAAATTTCATGGTCTTGTTAAAGAACCAGAATGGAGAGATGTTGCAGTATGCTATAGAGAAGTTAGGAGACTAAAAAGTAGTGTAGATGATTTAGGTTTAGCTAAAATTTACTTAGATATAAGAATAGCTCCAGGAGGTTATTGGTGGTTCTTTCCTCAAGGCGAAGATTTAGTGAATATAGGATTAGGTGTTCAAGGAGGTCGTGGTAATGATCCTAAGAGTCTTTTTAGAGAGTATCTCTCAAACCTTCCTATTCTTAAAGATTCAAAAATCATAGATGCAGGCAGTGGAGTTGTACCAACTAGAAGGTCTCTTCACTCTTTAGTAGCTTTTAATGTTATATTTGCTGGAGATTCTGGTTTTACTGCAAATCCTATACATGGTGGTGGGATAGGTTCTTCTATGATAGCAGGAAAAATAGCTGGAAGAGTTGCTGCAGAAAGCCTATGTGAAGAAGATTCAGAAAGGATCCTATGGAAGGTCAATGAAGAATACGTTAAAGCTTATGGCATGAAAGCTGCTGGCTTAGAGATCTTCAAAATATTCCTACAAGAGCTAAGCAATGATGATTTAGAATTTGGTATGGAGAAAAAATTGATAACAGAATCTGATCTTACAAGACTTAGCTATGGTCATGGAGATTTATCGATAAAGGAGAAAGCTGTAAGGATAATAAAAGGATTAAGAAGACCGAGTGTTCTTATGCACTTAGCAACAACTGCTAGCTATATGAGAAAAGTTAGGAAACTTTATGAAAATTACCCTAATAGAGAAGATTATGAGAATTGGTCTAGATCTGTTTATAATCTCTTCTCCGATTTTAAGAAAAAGATTAAGTATAGTTAAAACTAGATATTATTCTTATCCCGCTGATTTATTCTAGCATTTAATTTCCGGAATTGACACTTTCTTTTAATTTATTTTTTGATCTTTTAGAACAACTTGACTTAGTTCTTCGTGATTTTTTTATTTTTGTTTCAGAGTGAACGGATTGAACGTTTTGAGAAAATGGATCTTCATGTTGAATAGGTTGTATGCTATTGGACTGAATATCTGAAGGTTGTATTGAATCGTTTTGATTTATTGGAACAATTTGAAATAATATTTTCTCTTGTTGAGTGGCTAAAGGTTGTACAAAATCGGTTTGAATCGGTTCAGGCTTAACAGAAATGTCCTGGGATGCCATATTCTTATCTTGAATTATTAGAGGCTGTACGGAATTATCGATAGACTTTTCTTCCTGGATAACCTTTAATATCTGTTCTTTATTCTCCTCAATCATTTTTTGAAGACTAACTTTACTTACCATTGATGTATTTAGTGATGACGGGGATTCGATTTCTACCTTAAGAGGAGGTGTAGGACTAGTCTCACTAACAGGTGGCGTGGTAGGTAAACTTGGCGTTTTAAACAACCAGCTTTTTATTTTATTTAATATTCCCATTTAATTCTAGAATGCATGAAAAAAGATATGTAATGAGTAGTCAACTTCTTTAAACAATTATGTTAAAATCATTCTAAATTGAATTTTTTCATTCACAAAAATAGTAATTTAACTCTTATAGCTTAATTGTAAGAATAAAAATGGACTTATTTCTTCTCCAATAGGTATTTTTAAATACATTTATGGATATATCTGTCTAAAATTGTGGAAAAGAATTCAAACTCAATTCAAAAAGCAGAAAGGAAGATTGAACGTAGTAAGAAAGATGATAGAGCTGGGCATAAGAGTAGATGAGAACGGTAAGCTTTACGTAGGTGATACAGAAATTAATGATACTGCTATCGCTAGAGCAGTAGGTGTTGATAGAAGAGTTGTAAGGAGTACAACTAAACAAATCTTAGAAAATCCAGAGCTACGTGAAATATTTACAAGAATAAGACCTGTTGGAGCAAGTTTAGTCGATGTAGCAAAGTTTCTTAATTATAGCGTTTTAGTAATAAAATCAGATCCTCATAAGCCAGGGGTTATAGCTAGTGTAACTAGTGTTTTAGCGAAATATAACTTGGTTGTAAGGCAGGCTTTAGCTGATGATCCTGATCTAGTTCCTGAGCCTTGTTTAACTCTTGTAGTGGATGGTAAAATACCTGCAAAAGCCATGGATGAAATAAGGTCTTTACCATTAGTTAAAAGCTTAACAATACTAAAGTAGATTATGAAATTAAGATTACCTTTTTCCTATTTTTTCTAGCCCATTCATATAGGGCTTAAGGACTTCAGGTATTCTAATGGAACCATCTTTCTCTTGATAGTTCTCCATTATGGCTATCAAGGCTCTTTCTGTTGCTATAGCAGTACTATTCAAAGTGTGAACAAAATTTGGCTTTTCATTAGGCTTATCTCTATACCTTATGTTCAGCCTTCTTGCCTGATAATCCAAGCAATTAGAGCAACTAACCATCTCTCTATACTTTCCTTGACCTGGCAACCAAGCTTCTAAATCATACTTTTTTGCAGCAACAGTTCCAAGATCACCTATACATACATTCATTACTCTATAAGGTATTTTAAGAAGCTGAAATATTTCCTCAGCATTTTTTATCAACAACTCATGCTCTTTCCATGAATCCTCTGGTTTAGAAAATACAAATTGTTCTACCTTCTCAAATTGATGAACTCTAAAGATTCCTTTTGTATCTCTACCATGAGCACCTGCCTCTTTTCTATAGCAAGGGCTTATTCCAGCATACCTAAGAGGCAATTTTTTGCCATCAAGAATCTCATCCTTATGAAGACCAGCTATAGCATGCTCAGAAGTAGCTAATAGATAAAGATCTTCATTCTCAATTTTATAAATTGCATCTTCAAAATCAGATAGAGCAACACATCCAGCCACAACTTCCCTTCGAAGCATATATGGCGTTTGTATCAATGTAAAACCTTTACTCTTCATGAATTCTAATCCAAATCTGATGAGAGCAAGATTAAGTAGGACTAAATCTTCCTTCAAATAATAAAACCTTGCACCTGCTACTTTTGCTGCTCTTTCTACATCTATCAATCCTAAACTAAGCCCAAGGTCAATATGATCTTTAGGCTGAAAATCAAATTTAGGTATTTCTCCCCATCTTCTTATTTCAACATTATCGTTTTCATCCTTCCCAAGCGGAACTGTCTTATCAGGTATATTTGGTATGATCATCATAATATCTTGAATTTTTTGCTCTAAATCTTTGATTTTTGCATCGAACTTTGAAATTTCATCTGTAATTTTTTTCATCTCTTCTATCTCTTTTTGTGCACTTTTATTCTCTTTCTTAAGTTCTGCAATCTTCAAAGAAACAAGATTTTTCTTATGCTTTAACTTTTGAACTATAGTTATGAGTTCTCTCCTTTCTTTATCATAATTTATCAAATCATCTAAAGGTATGCTCATACCTCTCATTTCTAACATTTTTCTAATCAAATCCTTATTCTCACGAACAAATTTTATATCTAACATAATTCACGCCTATCCTTTTTTTAAATATGTGAATTCAAAGTTTCATATAAGTTAATCGAATCATCTTAAAGTCTCAATTTCTTTTAAAGTGTTTAAGGAAGCTTGACAGCATGTTAAAAGATCATCTATTGTTGATATTAAGCTTTCTAGCTTGTTAACTGAAGAGAAATTTATCGTTAAAAGCTTCCTATTAATACTCATCCTTATGCTTAATCCTTCAGGTAAGTTTATATTATCAGGTTTAAGAGAGCTGTAAATAGTCTTTGCTCCTTTATCATCATTAAAGTCGATTGATATTTTGACCTTTACCTTCATTTGCTTCCCTTAATCTATCTTCTATAATTTTTAAGAATTCATTCAATCTTTGAAGAGGAATTCTAGCTCCAGCAGCCACATCATGTCCCCCTCCTACTCCTTCTAATTTAATAGCTTCAGCCATGATTGAACCTAGGTTTAAAGCAGGATTACAACCTCTTGTCTTCCTTGCTGAAAAGCTTATATCGCCATCATCCGTAATAGTTTTAACAAAAAGAGCTTTTCCCTCAAACTTTGCAATTCCACCCAGTATTGAAGATACAGCTCCTAGCATTTTTTCATCTATTAAACCATCACCAATTACCATAAAAGACCATTTTCCTTCAACAATTCTCTTTTCATCATTCAAAATATTTTGGACATAATTGTTAAGGATATGCTTATACTCTATCAAAATTCTCTCACCTTCTTGCAAAGCAAAATCCCTATCACCAAGGCAGATAGAAACTCCTACTCCTCCATTTCCTGTTCTTCCACAAGCATTTAACAAAGTGGCAAACTCTCTACCATCTCTTAAAGAAGTATGTTCATCCTCCCTTTCTAGGGTGTATATGTTTCCTATAAGTTCCCTCACTTTATCTGCAGCATTAGGAGTCAATGTGAGATAAGGTATTATTGCTTCAACAACTTTTCCCTTCTCTTCTTCCGAAAGTTCAGCAATAGTCCTCCATCTGACTCCTTCCTTAAGCTTTATTCCTGCTGATGTAAGAGTAGCAAGGCAAGAATCTCTATTTCCTGTCAATCCTGGTATGAAAGGTGTAGTTGTAGAGGCTATGGCTTCATGTATGGGCTTTGTCTCTCTTCCATAGAACATTAAATCCTTTGTAACTTTCAAGCATCCACTCTCGATAGCATCTTTTACAATAATTTCATTCAATCCCATTACAGATCTACCTTCTCCTTGATCTTGCTTATCTCCGAGAGCACCAACTATAGCTAAGCATGATAAGTCTATGTTGTTCTTATCCATCGTTAAGGCTACTATGTAACTCATACCAGCAGCACTAATCTCTCTTGTACCATCTATTCCAAACTGCCATGAATTGATAACATTATCGATACTCTTTTCATCTTCGTTAATTTGATGATGATCTATAACAATCCATTTATCATTAAGAATTTCTTTTATTTGCCTTCCCATTCCTGCTCCTAATTCACAAAATATATAAAAATCATAGTCTTCTTCCTTCAACTCATAAACAGTTTTTAACTTTAAATTATTGATAATTCTAACAACAAAGCGTCCATTCTTTCTCAGTATAGCTTTAGCTATTATGCTAGCAGAGGTAATACCATCTGCATCAAGATGACCGAGTATAAGTATATTCTTTCTTTCTTTTATCTTCTGATCTATAACCTCTCCAATTATCTTCGCTCTATTGAATAACTCTTCTATTTTGCCCATTCTCTCAGTTTTACATCAATTGAGCTACTACTGTAGAATACTTCCAATCTTCTGGTAAAAATCCTATTGATTTATAATATTTTGATAGTCTATGAATCTTTGCCTCTATTAATTCTAAAGATCTAACGTTCTTTCTATCGCTTTTATGAACTTTAAGATGTTCTTGCAATCTTTTGGCTTTCTTCAATAATCTATCAAGATCCTCAGGAAGAGAAGGTTTTAAACCATTCTCCTCAAGAATCTCTAAAATTGATTTTCCTAAAATAGGCTTAACTAAAGGTATATTGTACTCATCTCTAAGTTTTAATCCAATCTCGCTAGGAGTTAAGCCATCCTTAGCCATTTTGATGATATGAGTAACAATCTCATCAATACTATAAGTTGACCAAGTAGGAGTCCGCTTCGATGTAGGACGTGTTGAATGAGATTTTCCTTTTCTATGTGAATGTATACGAGCCAATCCTAAATTTTTATGAAATACAATTGCACATAAAGATTTCGTTATAAGTATTATGAATTTTTTACAAACCATCTTACAAACTTTTTCAATGCGAGAGCTCTATGTGAGTATCTATTCTTTTCTTCTAAAAGCATCTCTGCGAATGTTCTTTTTGAACCTCTTGGTATGAATATAGGATCAAATCCAAAGCCTAATTTACCCCTAGGTTTTATTGTGATTTCTCCTTTGACAGTACCTTTAAATGTCTTTATTATTGAGGAATTGCTAAAGGCAATAACAGATCTAAATTCAGCATCTCTATCATCTTTACCATTCATAAGCTTAATGATTCCATCGCTACCTAAAGTCCTATAAACATAGGATGAATAAGGTCCGGGAAAGCCATTTAGTGCTTTTATGAACAAACCAGCATCTTCAACTATCATAGGAAATTTATTGATTGTAAAAGCACTTCTTAGAGAATGAAGGGCAATCTTCTTTAAATCATCACTTTGAATCTCTTCAACTTTTTTATTAACCATTCTCAACTCAACATTATAATTTTTGAGAATATCTTTAGCTTCATAGAATTTATGTTTATTGCTCGTTACAAAGTATAAAGATCTACTCAACATGAGCGTATCTACCTCTTTTTTCTACCTCTTTTATCTTTCTAACTATTTCTTTTATCCTTCTCGTACCAAAAATCTCTGTATATCCTCCAAGTATTTTGTTAAAGGCTTCATCAGCAACTTCTATATGAGCACTTTCTAATACTTCCTTCATTAAATGAAGATCTACAGCCATATCCTCAAGCCTTTGAGAAAAGAATGCTAGTCCAAAATCTATGAGGATTAGTCTATTTTTGATAACCAAAAAATTGGAAGTAGTTAAGTCTCCATGGATTATATTACTTTTATGAAGTTTTGCTATACACCTTCCAACTTCTGAGTATAAAAAATCAATGTTACCTATCTTTTTATCAGAAATTATCTCTTTAAGCCTTATACCTTTGATATATTGCATAACTATTTCTGCTTTACATTGATCTATGAAGTATACTAGAGGTGTTGAGACTCCTGCTCTCCTTGCATTCATTAAAAAATTTGCTTCATGTAAAGTTCTTTTCCTTCTTATTTCGGCATCTAATTCAGGCTGTCTGTAGGGCTTTGGTTTTCTTATCTTTAAAATAGCTTCTCTTCCGAACCATCTTCCAAGATAGATATCTGCTTCAGCTCCTTTTCTTATCAATCTCTCCATTTCACATCAACCTTGTCTAGCCTCCAAGATTGCTTCACAAAACTCTTTTCAATATCTACTGAAATATTCGTTGAGTAAGCTAGTAATCCTGTCCAAGCAATTTGAGCACCACAATCTCCACTATACTCCTTTGGTACGACAAAAAAATTTGCACCATGCCTATTACTAACTTCAATCAGCATTTCTTGTAACCTTTTATTTGCTGCTACGCCACCAGCTAAAAGAATCTCTTTCTTTTCGGTAAAGGCAAGAGCTCTCTCAGTAACCTCTGCTAACATAGCAAAGGCAATTTCTTGGATCGAAAAACATAAGCTCTCTAAATCTCTCCCTTCATGATACATCTTTTTTGCAGATGTTAATATGCCAGAAAAGGAAACATCGTTACCCTTTACAGTATATGGTAAAGGTATATACTTAGATGATCTCTTTGCTAACTCTTCTATCTTTTGTCCTGAAGGTGAACTAAAACCTATCTCTCTTCCAAATTGATCTAAGAGCTGCCCAACAGTAAGATCGAGAGTTTCACCAAATATTCTCCATCTGCCACGAGAGAAGGCTGTAATGAGAGTATGACCACCAGAGACCAATAGCACTATTGGATCTTTTGCTCCAGTTAGAACTATTGCTAATTCTATATGACCTATAGCATGATTCACAGGTACTAGAGGTTTATTATAATAAAGAGCTAATGCTCTCGAAACAGTTGCTCCTACCCTTAAGCATGGACCTAATCCTGGACCTGCAGAAAAAGCTATGATATCTACTTCCTTCATGCTTAGTCCTGCTTGAATTAAAGATTGTTTAACAACTTTTGGAGCTACCTCGATATGATGTCTTGATGCCTCTCTTGGATGAATTCCTGATCCAGGAGGAGGATTATAAATACTTCTTACATCCGATAGAATCTTTCCATTAGATTTTAAAATTGAGCACGAGAAGGTATGAGCTGTAGATTCACATCCCCAGCAAAAGATCTCTTTATTTAATCTACTTTTCAATTTTTCCTTCACGATCGAATAGCTTAGCTATTATTTAATAATTGAATGTCTGTAAAAAAGATTATAATACATGGATAGAATTATCAATATAACTTTCTTTATACCACTATTAATAATTCGTTTGTATCATATTCTACATTATGAGGAATAATGTACTGGAAGTTATCATATGAAGTGAGGAAGAGAATCAAAGCCTTTTAAATAGCTTTCAATTATAGCATCGTATCATAATGATAGGCTTATATTGATAATTCTCAGATTCTTCTAGAATTTCATTTATAACCCTTTAATATTGAAATAAAAACTTTATTATAGATGCTATAACTTTTTGAATATATGGTTTAAAAGCATCTTTTACCAATTGTAAGACCGACTTTGATGGAATGTAAACTCTAGATTCTAATACAATGTCTAGAGGTACTTTTATATCCTATGGTGCTAAAATTCTAATGCATTTAATCTAGTTTAGTCAATACAAATGTTAATGGATTTATTTCTAATAATAGCTTTACACTTAAACTGGGAAATGATAAGCATCTTTCTCAATAAGATTTAAATGGGAACAGTACAAATTTATTATCCTTCTTGATTATGATCTTTAATAGATTTAGTAGAATTTGATATACAAAAAGCTTCAGATTGTCTCTTCTCTTTGATCCATTATAGTATCTTTATTGTATATCTTTTTCTTACTTTGGGAAGTAAGACTTTCAATATCCCGTTTTTAAACGTAGCTCTAGCACCTTCAGGGTCAACTTTCTCTGGAAGTCTTATTGACTTTCTAAATGTTTTGAACTCAAGATATCTCTGACTAGTTCCCCACCTTTCCCATTTTATACTTTCTCTCATTTTTGCGACTATCTCAAGATAATCCTCTGTTACATTCAAATCTATATCCTCTTTTCTTTCAACACAAGGAAGATCCACCATAACTACTATCTCGTTGTCCCTATCTTCTATATTGACAAGTGGTACTAAGCATTTTTCAGTAGCATCCCATGAAGGGCGCATTAATGCTTCAAATTCTTCAAAAATTTCATCGATCCAATCGGACAAAATTTTCACCTCTATTAATC
>JAVZMU010000020.1:0-15839 GCA_038883135.1 Nitrososphaerales archaeon | reverse complement strand
GCCTCTGGACTTAATCTCATCTTTGGAGTGATGAAAGTAGTGAACTTTGCTCATGGAGAGTTTATGATATTAGGTGGATACATAAGCTACTCGCTTTCGATCTTTGTAGGTCTTAACCCTTATCTTTCTATTTTTGTTTCAATGATTGTTGTTGGAGTATTAGGAGTAATTATTGAAAGGGTATGCTTTCATCAGATCCTAGGTACATCGAAGCTCAACGAGTTGATTCTTAGTTTAGGTTTGATATATGTACTACAAAATACCATGTCTATCTTATGGACTGATTACCCAGTACTTATTAATAGTCCTTTCAAGAATCTGATAGTATCCTTCGGAATAATAAGTATGGGTCTTGATTGGTTAATTATAATTGGAATTACCATATCGATTATGACTAGCTTTTACATATTAATAAGAAGAACAAAGATTGGGATGGCTATGAGAGCAACGAGCCAAAACAGAGTAGCAGCAATGTTAATGGGTATAAACGTTGAACATATAAACATGATTAGCTTTGGCTTAGGTACTGCTTTAGCAGCAACCGCAGGAACTCTCTTAGCCATCACTACCTCTATAACTCCTTATTCTGGTGAGATACCTGCTCTGAAAGCCTTTACTATAATCATTTTAGGTGGGCTTGGAAGTCCTATAGGAGCAGTTATTGGAGGTTTAGGATATGGATTAATTGAAAGTAGTGCAGTAACCATTCTAGGAGGTACTTGGAGAGATGCTGTGGGTTTCATTATTCTTATTTTAGTACTGATAATTAGACCAACAGGATTATTTGGAGAGAAGGAAATATGAAAACAATTAGCTATCTTCACTTCAACTTAAAGAATATAACATTCTACCTCTCATTTTTATTGATAACAATAGCTCTCATTATTCCCTTCTTCCAAATTTCACTTTATTTGATGCATGTTCTAATTTTAATGTTCTTTTATATAGGCTACTCTTCTAGTTGGAATATTTTAGCTTACTCTGGTCAAGTATCCTTTGGTCATGCAGCCTTTCTTGGAATAAGTGCATATATTACTACTTTGTTTACCATTCAAACTTCTCTACCTTTTATTGGAGTTTTAATAGGTGCGACTGTATCTGCTTTCGTAGGATTACTTATAGGCTTAACTTGTGTTAGGTTGAGAGAATGGTTTTTAGCTTTAGTAACATTTGGTTTCAGTATAATCATGATAGCCTTGACTATAGAGTTAGATGAGTTCACAGGAGGAACTTTAGGGTTAGCAGTTCCTAAATTATTCCCATCGATAAATCAATACCAATACTACTTTTATTACTACTATATTATGCTTACTCTTGCTGTATTTTTAGTTTTAATTTCTCAATTTATCATAAAGTCTAAAGTTGGTTTGGCCTTTGCTGCAATTCGTGAAAATGAGTCAGAAGCCAAAGCTACAGGGATTAATGTAATAAGGTATAGACTTCTAGCCTTTACTATAAGTGCCTTTTTCACAGGTTTAACAGGAGCTTTTTATGCTCATTTTATAGGTTTCATAAACCATCAAATCTATAGCCCAGAGAATTCATTTTGGCCTATTATCATAAATGTTATAGGAGGGCTTGCAACTATAGAAGGACCAGTAATAGGATCTATCATAAGATTCCTTATTATTGAATTTTTAAGAATCATAGAACCTTGGGTTCGAAATATTGGTCCTGGAATGATAACCATATATCCAAAGATGCAAGTTCTTATCTTTGGTATCATCTTAGTTGTAGTTATAATATCAATGCCAAAAGGTATTGCTCCTTGGCTTCGTAAATTCTTAACGTCTAAAAGATGAATATGTTTTCCCAGCTTTTAATCCTAATTCAAAAGCCTTCATGTTTAATTCTAAATACTTTGAAGAGACAAGTTGCTTTAAGCTCTCTTTAATAGCATTAGCGTTTATTGGAAGATAACCAGTAGATGCTAAAACTCCTAGCATAACTACATTCTGTACCATCGAACTTCCAGCCTTCATAGCAATGTCCATAGCATCAATCAGTATAGCTTTATCGTAATAACGATTAATAATTTGAATAATATTCTCTAATGATAAATCCTTTGCTACACCCATTAAAACTGATATAGGTTTTACTAATCTTTTATTCATAACGATTAAAGTTTCTGGTGAAGTGAATCTTAGATATCTAAGGGTTTCGATTGGTTCTAAACCAAGCATTATGTCAGCCATACCATCTGGTGTAGTAGGTGCATAAACTCTTTCTCCTATTCTAACATCACAAATAACGCTTCCTCCTCTTTGAGCCATACCATGAATCTCACTAACTCTAACATCATAACCTTCTATTAAAGCACTATTACCAAGAATTTCTGCAGCTAAAAGGACTCCTTGTCCTCCAACACCAGTAATCACTATATCACATTTTTTCATATTTCTTCATCACTTAAGATTTCTATCGCTTTATAAGGACAAATTTGTGCACAAACACTACATCCACTACATAAATTAGCATCAATAAATATTGTTCCGTTGAGTGTATTTATCGCTGGGCAACCTAGAACCTTTATGCATGCAAAGCATTTTTTACACTTATCTTCAACGATCTTATATGGAATTATTCTTAAGCCCTGTCTCCTCTTTTCTTGGGTAGCTAAAAGGCTACATTTTTGTCTTGCTACTATTACCGATGGACCTGAGTATTCTATAGCCCTTTTAAAGGCATCACATGTTTGTTTAACATTATAAGGGTCTACTACTTCAATATGTTCAATACCACATCCCTTTACAACTTCTTCTATAATTACTCTTTTACCTTGTGTACCTATACCAGTAATTCCTGTTCCAGGATGGGGTTGGAAGCCTGTCATAGCAGTAGCATAATTATCTAGAACAATCAAAATTATCTTGTGATTATTATAAACTGCATTTATTAACCCTGGAATAGATGCATGAAAGAAAGTTGAATCTCCTACTATAGCTACTACAGGTTTTTCTTGAGTTTTACTTATGCCACAAGCAGTACCAACACTCGCTCCCATACATATCAAAAGATCGCCAATTTTAAAAGGTTCTTGAATACCAAGAGCATAGCAACCTATATCTGTACAATTTATTTGTATACCTTTCATAGTCTTCTTCATCGCATAGAAAGAAGCTCTATGAGGACAACCAGGACAAAGTATTGGAGGTCTAGGTGGAAGACTCTTTTGAATCTCTTCGAAAGGAATCTCACTAATGAATTTTCTTGGTAAAGGCTTTTCTAAAATCTTTGCTAAAGCTTTAGCTACAATACTTGTGGATAGTTCTCCATTCCTTGGTAGGAAATTATTCGATTTCCCGTTTATTTTTACATTTAGATTAACTGCAGAAGCTTTAACAGCATTCTCAATGTAAGGTTCAAGCTCTTCGACTACAAAAACCTCTTTAAATCTTTTAATAAAATCTTTAACAAGTTGCTCTGGGAAAGGATGAATCATTCCTATCTTAAGGACTGAGGCTTCAATACCCAAAATATCTATAGCTTCCATCGTGTAGTTAAAGGATGCTCCAGAAGTTATGAAACCTATCTCTCCTTCCTCTTTTATGATTTTATTAAAAGATGATTTTTCGCTAAATTCTTTTATAGATTCCATCTTATTAATTAACTCGATATGCCTAACTCTTGCAAACTCTGGTACCATAACGAAGCGCTTTACTTCAGGAATGAACTTACCATAATCTTGGCTTTCACGAATTGATCCTAACTCTACTGGAGCTAATGTATGGCTAACTCTTGTTGTAGTACGTAATAGAATTGGTAGTTCAAATTTTTCAGAAAGATCAAAAGCGTAAACTGTCCAATCCTTTGCCTCCTGAGAATTGGATGGTTCAAAACAAGGCAGATTAGCTAAAAGAGCATAGTATCTATTATCTTGCTCGTTCTGTGAGCTCCAACAGCCAGGATCATCGGCTGTGACTACTATTAATCCTCCTCTAACTCCTGTGTAAGCTAAAGTAATAAGAGCATCAGAAGCAACATTTAGACCTACATGCTTCATACAAGATAAAGCTCTAACTCCACATAAAGAAGCTCCAGCAGCTACTTCAACAGCAACAATCTCGTTTGTAGAATATTCCATATATATCCCAGCATCTTTTGCAACGTATGAGATACTATCAGCTATTTCGGAGGAGGGAGTTCCTGGATAAGTTGTAACTACCTTTACCCCTGCCTCTATAGCTCCTCGAGCAATAGCTTCATTACCTAAGAGTAAATGTTTCTCACCAGCATTTTTAGATAAAAGAACATTTAAACGAACCAAATTTTCCACTCATTGACTTTTAATGAAAAGATTTTTTGATGATTATTAAGGTTTATTAAATACTAAAAAATATAAAAATTTCTCAATAGGCACCAAAAGAATTATAGCAAGAGAAAAACATAGGGTTGACTTAAGAGAGTACTTTGATTAAGACTGATTTGATTTGGATGAATGGTAAGTTTGTAAACTGGGATGATGCAAAAATACATATCCTTACTCATGGTCTTCATTATGGGACAGGAGTATTCGAAGGAATAAGATGCTATGAAACGAAAAACGGTCCAGCAGTATTTAGGCTAAAGGATCACATTAAAAGACTTTTTGATAGTGCAAAGGTTTTCATGATGGAAATTCCTTTTACTATGAAAGAGATCTTTGAAGCAGTAAAGGAGACTATTAGAGTAAATAAGTTAAAAGAATGTTACATTAGACCGATTGCATTTTATGGTTATAAAGAGATGGGTCTTAATCCACTTAATAATCCCGTTGATGTTGCAATAGCATGCTATCCTTGGGGAACATATTTGGGTGAGGAAGGCTTAAAGAAAGGAGTTCGATGTAAAGTCTCTTCCTGGCGAAGGATAGACTCTTGTATGCTTCCACCCTTAGTTAAGTTAACTGCAAATTACGCAAATTCAGTTCTGGCAAAGCTTGAGGCATTAAAATGTGGTTATGATGAAGCTATATTACTCAATTCAAATGGTAGAGTTGCTGAGGGACCAGGGGAAAATATCTTCATAGTAAAGGATGGAAAGCTGATCACTCCACCTTTAAGTGCAGGAGCTCTTCCAGGAATAACAAGAGACTCTGTAATCACAATAGCTAAAGATCATGGTATCTTAACGATAGAGATGGAGCTTTCAAGAGAACAATTATTCTTAGCGGATGAAGCTTTCTTTACAGGTACTGCTGCAGAAATTACACCCATAAGAGAGATAGATGAGCGAGTTATAGGGAATGGCTCAAGAGGTCCTATAACTGAGAAGCTTCAAAATGAATTTTTTAAAACTGTTAGAGGAGAGAACAAAAAGTACTTAGATTGGCTTGATTTTATATAAAAAAATAAGTGGGAGGATTTAGATGCCTAAGATTTTCATTGCTTCTTCTCTCGATACAGCTACCAAGGTTTCTGTTGACGCAAAGTCAAAAAATGGTAAGACCGTACTCAAAGCCGTAACTGCATCTGGTCCTTCACTATAAAAAACCAAATCATAACGCCCAAGAGTCCAAAAGACGAATCGAATTTTAGTTCCTTCTTTTGGATGCTTAATCGCTTCTTCCATTTTTGCAATTTCTTCTTTAGTAGGTTTACGTCTAAGTTTTACCAAAGTTATAAAATGCAATTCTTATCAAAGAATATTTATTGCAAATTCATTATTTAAGTCTAACTGAAGATGGGGTCGGTGGGATTTGAACCCACGACATTCAGCCTTTTTAGGACTCTGGCGCCCGAAGCCAGTGCCATAAACCAAGCTAGGCCACGACCCCATGTTCTCTAATTAGAACTTCCGATTAAATTCTTTATAACTAAAACTTGTGTTTAAGTATTGTTTTTGATTAAGATAAATTACACTATTGTAAAAAGTAGTATCTTATACCGTCTATCATGAACCCCACAGCTATTGCAGCTATGAATATTGCCATTATTCTTGCAATAACAATAGCACCAGTAGTACCTAAGAAATTATTAATTCTCTCTATAAAGCGAAAGACTAGCCATATCGTAAAGAAAATGATTAGAACAGATACTAAAGTAGCTGGTAATCCATAGTTTCTTAACATAACTATAGTTGTAGTAATAGCTCCTGGACCTACAAGTAAAGGTGTAGCAATAGGGACTGCACCAATACTTTCAGGTAAAGTCTTCTTTTCTTCCCATCCTCCAAAAACAAGTATCTTTACTGCTATTACGAGTAGTAAAGCTCCACCAGCTATCATGAAACTTTGTGGTGAGATTCTGAAGACTTCTAGTATCTGTTGCCCTATTAAAGCAAAGACTAAAAGTAATATTAATGATACAATTGTAGCAGTTTGAAAGGCTTTCTTACGTTGCTCAGGATTCATACTTTCTGTTAAACTAATAAATATTGGTACATTTCCAAGAGGATCAACGATAATGAATAATGCAAGTGAAACCCTCAAAACCCCGATAATGAAATCCTCCATTAAAATACTAACCTCACTATTATTAAGTAGAATTATATGGATAAATTTTGCCCTATTTGATTAAATTCTTAATTCTATTGAATTAAATAAATTTCATATTGTAAGGGAATATTTCATATAAACTTACTTTGAATAGATCATCGATTTTACCATTCAGCTTAATAAGCCTTGGTAGTTTACCAACTTTTCCTATGTATTTTCCACGAATAATAATAGCACCTCTTATTTGAGGTATTGTCTCAGCTACTTCTAACCCAAATTGAATAGAAGCTTCAATATCCGAACCTTTCACAACATTGCAAACAGCTGTAGCTGCTGCATCAGCTAGAGCTGCTGACTTTGCTATTATTATTGCTGCATCTGCATTTCCAAAGCTTAAAGCATGGCTAACCGTAGAAGAACTTGTTGCAATACCTATTGGAGAATCATCTGGTAATATCTGAAATCCTATTTTACCAGTAATAGGAGATAAGCCTGCATAAATTCCTACATTAATTGGTTTTTTAGATATAGATGCTATCTCTCCACCATTTTCTACTAAGTTAACTGAAGAGCCTTGATGAGCCATATCTTCAACTGCTATCTCAGCTAAAGCTCCTGGAATAGCTGCCATAGGTCCAACGTTAGCTAATTCTGCTGAAAAAGCAGCCAATTTAACAACTTTAGGAGCATCATCTTCAACATTTATAGGCTCTAAAGAAAATCTGAATTCAGGATGATCTTTAATGTATCTTTCTAAATATTTTCTGTGAAGAATTATGGATTTTAATGCTATAGATATGGTTTGAGGAGTATCACTGATAAATAGCAAATTGGATTGATTTATTACTATTCTCTCTCTATATAACCCTCTTAAAAATAGCGTTCTTGAGCTCATGATGCTTCCACTTTAATTTCAATTAAAGCATTCTAATAGCTCTAACTGGGCAAGCATCTACACAGATGCCACATCCAATACAATTCTCTTCGTAGAAATTTATATCCCAATTTGAGTCTTGAGTTATGGCTTTAACAGGACATGGCGAGACACAAGCTCCACAAGATATGCATCTTTCTCGATCTATCTCTATTATTCGAGTTATCTCCTTTACTATTAATCCTGCTTTTTGGAAAAGATGCAAGACTTCTTTTAGTTTTTCTCCTTTTGCTGGAACATCGATGAGCATCTCTCCAGTATCCAAGGTTATCTTTGCCTCTAGAATGTTTATTAGTAAATTGGTTTTAGTTATTACCTCTGAAAGAATAGGCTTTCTAAGATTTTCACGGGAGTATATGAGTTTCAGTTTCATGTAATAATCCTCCTAACCAACTTTCTTGATATGTCATCCGTCGTCAATATACCGATTATATGGTTAGACTGATCTACAATAGGTACTCCTGATATGTTATGTTGTTCCATCCTTCTTATTACTGAATCTATGGCTTCATCCTCCTTTGCAGTAATGACCTTTAAGGTCATTATTTCATGAAGTTGTCTTTTATCCTGAGCTACTGCCTTAGCCAAGTCCCAAGATGTAATTATCCCTACGAGCTTACCTTCATTATCGACTATAGGTAAATGATCTATACCATTTGTTATTAATATTTTTGCTACATCCTTTATATCATCAGTTGGCTTACCAACTATTATTTCTCTTGTCATTACATCTCTTACTTTTGGTTCTCTTCTCTTTACTTCCAAAGGCTTAAACTCACTATAATTTGGTATCAATTCTGCAGGTCTATTGAGAAAGAAAGTTCCATTTTCTATCCAATTTTTAAGAGTCGAAGCAATCTCCTTTGCTACTTTATTGCTCGATAGAGATGAGGATGGTATTTCCTTCTGGTTAATTTGTACTTTACCCGATTTTAACTCAGCATATGATACTTTTTTTACAATAGGTCTATTTCTTGATGGTACGCCATAATCAAGTATATTGGTAAAGATTTCATCGTCTTTTAATGCTGCTGATGCAGCTACTCTCTCATTTATGATAGGGATTGGAATTCCAATGCCTACATAGAGAGTAGTACCATATTTGTGATAAGTTGCACCTTTTAGATAGCGAGAATTCATTTGCTTAAGATTGCCTTTTACCATTATAGTACCAAATTGATTCTGAGGGTTATGTTGAGTTCCCTCACCGATTATGTAACCAATTCCTCCTCCTAAGAATATACGAGTTCCTATACCAATAGTTTCAAAGTCTTTATCCTTGTATAATGGGCTTAACTGACCTGCTCCACAATAAGTTATGTTTCCATAATGAGGAAGAAGAGTGCCCATATAAGTGTAGAGGATTTTATCTGTACTATTAGTTGCTGCATTGTATCTTTGATATGCATTTCTTGGGTTAAGTAGTATCGCTTGATTAAGATCGTTTATATTTATCGTTGTCTCTATCGATCTTCTAGGATAGCAGTCAGTTCCATAAGCCTCAGCTCTTAACTCGATCTCTTTTCCAGAGACTAAATCTTCAATAACATGACCACCTCCATACTCAAAGCCTTTACTTTCACTCATTGAAGTAGCGCCTATATAGCAATCTACTGCTGCTAATCCCTTATAGGCAGGAACATCGTTAAGCCAACACTTGAACATCTTTATTGGAGGGTCAGTATGACCAAAATTTATAAAAGCACCAGAGCTACACATAGCACCAAAGGTTCCTGTAGTTACTACATCGACTTCTTTTGCAGCTTTTTCTAATCCTAATTCTTCAACAGTTTTTATGAATTCATCAGCAGTTAATACTATAGCATCACCACTCTTTATCTTCTTGTTTATCTCTTCATAAGTTCTTAGTTTTTCTATTCCGCGTTCTTCTGACATAACGCTAACCTAATTGGCATTTTATAAATAGTTTTTTGGCAAAATTATTCCTATTGGAATAAAGTTAAAGTTAAATTCAAGCTCTATGAATGGTTTATAATTTGATGAGAGCAGTAATCTTACTCGATCCAGTAAAACCAAAAGTTAGCCTAGAAGATACCATGAAAATTATTAAGAATGCAGGATTTATTCATGACCAAAAAAGACCTGACTTTGGGATAGTTATAGGTGGTGATGGCATATTCAGTTATTATGGTAGAGTTAGAAAGATTCCTCTTCTTTTCGTTGGTATAGGAGGATCAAAACCAATAGAAAGTAAAGCTTATTTGGCTGAAGTGTATTTTGATGAATTAGAAAATAAGCTAAAATACATAAAGAATGGGAATTATAAAATTTTTGAATACAATAGGCTTGCAGTATTCTTAAATGGTAAGAAATTAGGAGAAGTTTTTACTGACGTTTATCTTGAGAGAGGCTTAAACAGTAATTGCTTAAGGTACAAATTGGAAGTTAAAGGAAAAGACTTTAGCTTCACAGACTTTGCTATAAGTAATGGAGTTGTTATAACTACTTCTGCAGGTTCAACAGGCTATTTTTCAAGTCTTGATAGAATTAAACATGGACAAAGCCTTGATATTAATTCTTATACTTTAATCAAAGAAGATCAAGTAGGTATATATCATATTCTTCCAACCTATACCATAAGAGAGGGAACTAATGAACATCCTTTAAGATATACCGTTCCGTATGGTAGTGATATTAGAATAAAGCTTGTAAGAAAGGGTGATGCTCGACTTTATGGAATAACTCGAAGTCAAAGGGGTATAAAAATAAGAGAAGAAGATATTATAGAAGTTAAAGCATCAAAAAACAAGACGAAGCTGATAAAACTTAATCGTTAAGCTATTTTTAACACACCTGATCCAATTATCTTTCCATGCTTTAAATCGTTTAATGCTTTGTTAGCATCTTTCAGCATATACGTTGTCACATCTGGCTTAACATGAGCTTTTGAAGCTTCTTCTAGAAATTCTTTCACATCTGTTGGAGTTACGTTAGCTACGCTCTTAATTTCTTTTTCAAGCCATATGTGCCTATACTCTAGTCTCTCAATAGGAGTCATATATATGTCAGCCAATACAACCCTGCCTCCTTTATCCAATCTTTTAAGAGCTTCAATCATAACCCAACCTGCTGGAGCAAAGACTATAGCTGCATCTAACTTAACTGGAGCTTCATCTGTTGGTGCTCCAGCCCATCTAGCACCTAGAGAAAGAGCATACTCTTGCCTTTCCTTTCCTCTTGTGAAGACATAAATTTCTAAACCTTTATTCAAAGCAACTTTAGCAATCATATGTGCTGAAGATCCGAAGCCAAAGAGTCCTAGCTTTCCTTCTCTTCTTTCCAAAAGTCCTGTAAGCTTTAAGGCTCTATAGCCTATAGATCCTCCACATAGCAAAGGAGCAGCATGTAAATCATCAAAAATCCTTGGAATTTTATAAACGAAGTTTCTTTTAGCAATCATATATTCTGCATAACCTCCATCTACACTATATCCTGTGAAAAGAGCATTATCACAAAGGTTTTCTAAATCTTTAATACAATACCTACATTTACCACAACTCCAGTAGAGCCAAGGCACTCCAACTCTATCACCTTTATTGATATCATTAATTCCTTCACCTAATTCATCTACAATAGCTACTACTTGATGACCTAGTATAATAGGGATCTTTAATAAAGGCAGTTCACTTTCTATGATATGAAGATCTGTTCTGCAAATACCACAACAAATAACCTTAAGTAAAATCTCCCCTTTATTTGGTTCATTCCTATCGACTTCAGAGTAAACCAATGGCTCTGACTCTATAGGGGCTTGTTTATTAAGCAACATAGCTTTCATGAGATATCATTCAGAATTTTTAGTAGGATAAATTTTAACTTATAATTTTTGTGATGATTAAAGTTTTTTAATTATCGCTTTTTGATTGACAAAATTTGAAAGCTCTAAAAGATTTTGATGAAGCCTCGGGCGGGATTCGGACCCGCGACCTCTGCCTTTTTGTTAAAAATACCAAGGCAACGCTCTCAAGGCCATTGATTCGGCTCTACCAGGCTGAGCTACCGAGGCCTATAGCAAAACTCTTTTAACAAATATTAAAGCGTTGTTCTCAAAGCATTAATAGTGAAATCCTCGAATTCTATGAGAGAAGTGAATAAGTGCTTTTCTCTTTTATTAACAAAATTAATAAGATGTATTTTGACTTTATATATGAAGGGGGGTATAATCTTTTAATGCAGGAGATTCTATTAAATCCATATATTCCCTTTTATTGTTTGAAATGCAGGAATCAATAAGAGACACGACCCTAGGAGCAAGAGCATAAAACCATAAGGTACAATGCTCTAAAATCACGATATTAAAAGTATTAATATTGGAGTTTAATGCACCTAATTCAAGATGTTAACTTCAAGATGGCCTTTGCTAGATCTCCATCCGATTCCTCTAAAGCCTTTTTCGCAGCTTCTTTTGATACATTAGCTTGTTGAGCAACCAAAAGAATATCCTCTTCAGTAAATTTAGGAGCTTCTAAAACCCTTTCTTCAATAAATTCTCCTATAATTTGAAAGATTCTTACTCCTTTAGCTTTCATCTCAGATACATTAGGATTTTTTATAATAATGTCTTTACTATTAGTTCTTATGATTACTTCTTTCACATCTGGCATAGATTCTATATCAACACCCATTCTCTCCAACATTCTTCTAGCTTGCCTATCGCTGATCCTCATCTCATCACTAAATTAGACTATGGACTATAAGTTTTTATTCCTTTTCTAACCTTTACTGCTACTCCTGATTTAAAATACTTCATCATTCTTGCAGATAGTAAAGCCTTACCAACAGCTATTACGTTTCCTTTGGTATCAAGAATAACAGCCTCGGATTTAGGCTTTATTCTATTTCCACAATTCATCACGTGCTTTACAAATACTGATTTTCCCATAGCTATGGAATCTTTTGCCTCATCGCTCACTATTATACAATTATCTACAAATTTAGGGTGCTTCACTAATATTTCTGCCCCATGGATCGTTAAAGCAATGCTTCCATTAGAGCGAAAAGTTGCTATTAATTTATCATTTAATAATACACTCTTTACCTTACCAGTCCTTTTAGAAAATGTAAAATTCAATTTATCTTTTGGAATAATTTGGCTTATACCCTTACCAAATAGATAATCAATAATCATCAAGAATTTTTCTTTTGGATCCAAGGTTTATTCATGTAATTATTCACTTTCAGGAGGAATAAGGAGCTTTATTTTTAAGGCATGCTCTATCTTCTTTGCCAATAAATTGTCAGGTTTTAGTTTTCCACTCTCTAGAAGTTTTATTACAGAAGGTTTTTCATTTATCTTATGTCCAAGTTGCTCTTGTGATAAGCCAAGTTTTTCTCTAGCCTGTTTTATCGATTTATTGTAATCAGATCTTAATTCTAGTAAAGGTTCCCTCAATAGTTGATTAGAAGGTTTAGGCTTTTGTATAGCTGTTTTTAAATCTTTTTTCTCACGAACTGGTGATCCAAGCTTTGAGCATGAACTACACACTCTGAGAACTGCACCTTCTACTTGAATGAGGAAAATTTTACCAGTTATAGAATTGCCACATATCTCACATTGCATTATCGTTTACCCTTCTTGAGAAGAGTTTGAAAACCTTTACATGTATGAATCTAATCTTCATTAAATAATCACTATTTAATATCTAGTTGATTTTTAGAACATTTCTTTGAATCACGAATCAATCTCTTATGCTCTCTAAAGTACTTAGAGCTGACCAAATAGTTACGCGAGAAAAAGATGGCATGTTAGGGTCTTGAGAGATTTCATCAAGTACGCTTATAGCATTAGCGACTCTAACACCTAGGCTTAGCTTTGTATCGTTAAGCATGAGTATAGCATCTTTAACTACTTTTCTTATGTTTCTTGGAGTAATAGTACTATCTGCTACTGTTTGTAAAGTACTTATGGCTTTTGCAAGTTTCTCCTCATTTTCTTTTTGCCTTTTAGAGCTCATAACCCTCCCCAAGTTCTTATGATAATATTAGTTTAGATAAATAAGAATTATGGATATATAAAGAGCTAAAGTTTACATATTATTACTTTTAATTATAAATAGGTTTGACTGAATCTAAAAAAGGGAAGATTAGCGATGCTACAGAACTCATAAGAAGAGGAGCAACTCTATTAAAGGAAGCATGTCCAAATTGTGGAGGGCTTCAAATTAAATATAAAAACAGAATTTTATGTATAAATTGTAATGATTTATCACACATAAGCTCCATAGAAATTTCCAATATAAGCGAACTGACTACAAATTTAGAAGAATTAGCATTAATCAAGATTCAGAGACTATATGATGCTTTAAGTAAAGAGGAAGATTTAGATAAGCAGGCAAGAATAGCAAACTTAATCCTTCTCTACATGGATATAATAGAGAGGATAAAGAAGACGAAATAATATTTTAAATAATAAAGATCAAAAGTTTGTTATTCTTATATTTGCTATTAAAATAATAACATGTTCGTCTTGAGAAGATTACATATTACATTTCTAAACTAAATTTACTTAAAAATATAACCTCTTGGTGTAACCAATCTATTATTAGTAACATAAGTTTTTGCATTCCCTACGATGATCGTAGTTGTCATATCTACTTCATAGTTTAACATTTCCATAAGCGTTGTAATTATAGCTTCTTCTCCATACCTCTTAGCTCTTTTTACTATGCCTACAAGAGTCTTTGGATTGCGGTATTCGAGTAATATTTTATGAGCTTTAATTAATGGTTCTTTTCGTTCTTTACTTTGAGGGTTGTATAAAACTATCACAAAATCAGCCTCTACAGCTGCTCTTAACCTTTTTTCTATTAATTCCCATGGAGTTAATATATCACTAAGGCTTATAACAGCAAAGTCTACCATTAAAGGTGCTCCAAGTGATGCTGCTGCTGCAGTAGCTGATGTTACACCCGGAATAATTTCTATATCAATATCTGCTTTTTTATTTTCAGCAACCTCTAAAACTAAGCCAGCTGCACCGTAAACACCAGGATCGCCTCCGCTTACAAAAGCAACTCTCTTATTCTCTAAGGCCTTCATTATTGCTATCTCCGCTCTTTCAATTTCCTGTCCCATTCCGCTTGTAATAATTTCAACATTATGTGGAATTAAGGGCTGTATAAGATCTACATATTTTTTATATCCTATAATAACTTCTGCACTCTCTATCTCTTGCTTGGCTTTAAGCGTTATATGCTCGAGGGCACCAGGTCCGATACCGACTACAGCTATTCGCCCTCTGCTATAGCTACTGTTACACCTTTTACCTTGGTTTTCTTTAGGATTAGCCTTGCTTTTTCTCCCGCAACAATTAATGCTACTCGTTCACATACCCCTCCGATCCCAATATTCTGCTCAACAATTTTTGAGTCCGGAGAAAGATCTTTATGTTTAAAAGAGCGAAGGGCATTAATATCGATAAAATCAATGCTTAACCCTAATATTTTGGCTGCTTTTACTATATTTGAATCCTTCTTAATATTGATTGTAGCCAAACGATCTACTCTTTCCAATGGAATGTTTGTTTGAGCTAAAGCAAAATTCACTGCTTCTATTACTTCATTCTCATTTACATCTTTTCTTGAACCTATACCAATAATTATTTTCTTAGGCTTTAGAATTGTAGCTGGTTTTTTTAATTTATCTTGTGGCAATACTTCCTCTTTTGTAATTATTATACCTGCATCATAATCATTTATAATCTCTATTGCTTGATCAATTCTTTTTGCCGTCTTTATCTCATATTCCCAAATTTTATTTAATGAAGTCTTAACACCTTCTGTCAAAACCACAACTAACTTCTCACCATTCACTAATGCAGAGTTTACAGCAACAAGGCTTTTAGGATTCTTTATCTCACAATGTAAGATTCTAGCTAATTCTTCAACGCTCTTCTTTCCTAATACATCAGAGGCTGTAGTAATAACAGGTATCGCTCCTATCCCATAAGCTATTAACCTTGTTAGCTCATTAGCTCCTCTATAGTGACCTGATACTAGGCTAATAGCAAATTTTCCTAAATCATCAACACTCACTATAGCAGGATCGCTTATCTTACTCTTCAGGTAAGGAGCTATAGATCTGACAGTAATACCAGTTGCCATAACTGCTATTATAGCATCTACTTTATCGAATATCTTTCCAATAAACTCACTTAACCTTTCGTCTAAAGGAACTATTCCTTTCTGAGCATATTTTCTAGGTGCAAATATAGTACATTCCATTATCGCCTTATTTAATACATTCCTAATCTTAATTGCAGTTTCAATTCCTTGCTTTGTAAGAGAAAGAATAGCTATACCTTTATTGAACATTACTCACTACCTTTACGATAACCATGAGTAAATGATGGATCATAAAGCTTTGAGTAATCATAAGATTTAGGCTCTAAAACTTCTCCAATTATTATTAAAGCTGTTTCCTTTATTCCTGCTTCCTTAACTTTCTCGACTATATCGCTCAATGTACCTT
>JAVZMU010000019.1:0-17169 GCA_038883135.1 Nitrososphaerales archaeon | reverse complement strand
TTAATTTTGCAATTTGGATAGGATCTCCTTTCTCTACTTTTCCTTCTTTTATCAACATTATAGTTTCAGGCTTTAGTTTTATCTCTCCATAGGCTATAGCTTCTCTATATTGCTCTGGCTTTTTTGATATATCTACCATCTTCATATATAAGATAACTTTTAACACATAAATAAGTATAAATATAGTTTGAATTGAGTAAAACGCATCTAATAAATTGGTTTAGCTCTCTTAAACGCTAAACAGACAATATCAATTATTACCACATTATGAAAAACGTAGCACAGTCGAAAGAATTTCTCTTATAGCTATGCTTTATGTAGCCTTGATAATAAGCATTAATGAGTTTAGTTTCTAATCGAAGGGTTGTAATTGCTATGTTCTTTACTATGCCTTCAATCATAGTATCCATAAAGAGATGAGAAATTAAGGGTTAAAACGGTTGAGGAGCTAGAATACAGGTAGTCTCTCTGAAACCATATGACCACTTCGACCGTATTCATGGAGCCAAAAACCTTCCCTAACTCAGATTATAAAGTATCAAAGTTTATCTAAGTTTTTTCGACCACCTAATAAAGCATAAAGTGCAATGTTTTTATATTCAAAATTTGTGATATACCTAAAAAGGTAGTCATAATGTCATTGGTTACTACTTCAATTCTAAAAGAAGGCACGAGTAGAACAAAAGATACTCAGATGAATAACATCAATGCAGCCAGAATAATATCGGGATTCATTCGTTCAACATTAGGTCCATATAGCATGGATAAAATGCTGATAACTACATCAGATGATGAATCTCTAACCAAAATCACAACTGTAATTATAACAAACGATGGTGCTGAAATACTGAAGAGGATAGATGTTAAGCACCCTGTAGCGAAGATACTTGTCGAAGTTGCAAAAACTCAAGATAGTGAAGTTGGAGATGGAACTACAAGTGCTGTAGTTCTAGCAGGAGAACTCTTAAATATGGCAGAGAAGCTTATAAAGAAAAAGGTTCATCCTAACATTATAATTGAAGGGTATAAGAAAGCATTTGAGAAGGCCAAAGAGATATTGGATCATATAAGTATTGAGGTTGATGTGAATGATGATGAAATGTTAAAAAAGATAGCCATTACTTCTCTAGGAAGCAAAAATTTATCCATAGCAATGGAACATCTAGCAGATATAGCAGTTAAAGCTGTGAAGCTAATAGCAGAGGAAAATAATGGAAGGATAAAGGCGGACATAGATAATATCAAAATTTTAAAGAAGCCGGGTCAAAGCTTGAAAGAAAGTGAACTGGTCGAAGGAGTTGTAGTAGAACGTGAATATTATCAAGAGATAGAGTCACAGTCTTCTTATATGCCTAACAGGATTGAAAATGCTAAGATAGCCCTGATAAGGAGTGCTTTAGATCTTGACAGAGGCGCTGTAGTGTTTGCTCGTGAGATGAAGATTGAGAAGCCAGAGCAAATGAAATTATTCATAGATGGAGAGAGAAAAATCCTTAAGAATATGGTAGAAAAAATAGCCAGTTCAGGTGCCAATGTTCTTTTCTGTGAGAAAGCTCTTGATGATATAGCTATTCATTATCTAGTGAGAAAGGGCATAATGGCTATGAAACGAGTAAAGGAAAAGGATATGGAAAGAATCGCTAAGGCTACAGGTGCTCGTATAGTATCTCATATCGAAGACCTTGAACCTGATGTTCTAGGAGAAGCAAAAATTGTTGAGGAGATAAAGTTAGGAGGTAGTAAGCTAATCTATATTCGTGGTTGTAAAGATCCTCTCGCTCTTACAATAGTATTGAGAGGAGGTGCAGAGCATATTGTAGATGAAGCTAAAAGGTCTATGCGTGATGCTCTTTGTGCTGTAAGAAATGTATTAGAGGATGGTAAAGTAGTGGCTGGAGGAGGCTCTGTTGAAGCTGAATTATCAAGTCGAATTAGAAGTTTTGCAACGAAGATATTAGGAAAAGAGCAATTGGCTGTAGAGGCTTTTGCAGATGCTCTTGAAGTTATACCAATAACTTTAGCTGAAAACGCTGGGCTCGATCCCATAGATATATTAACTGAGCTTAGGGCTAAGCATGAAAAAAGCGATAATCCATGGTATGGAGTAAATGTTTTCTCAGGTAAGATAGAGGACATGAGAAGGCTTAATGTTTTAGAACCACTTAGAGTTAAGCAACAGATGATAAAATCTGCCGTTGAAGCAGCTTGCATGATCTTAAGGATAGATGAAGCTGTTTGTGCTAAAACTATGGAGGAGAAAGAAGAAGGGTTGGAGGAGAGGCTTAAAGAGAGAGAAAAGAGAATATGGGACAAAAAGCGTAAATGGGTGCAATCGCCTGTATGGCTTCCTGAGTAAAATGAGTATCATCTCTTCCGATTCTCAAATTTGTTATCTTATTTGGATACTGAGTAAAGTCGATTAATTTAAATAAATTTTGGTGAAAAGTATGAGTATTGTTATAGGTATTGATATAGGAACAAGTGGGATAAGAGCTCAAGCTATAGAGTTAGAAAGTAAGAAAGTTCTATCAACTGCGATAACTTTGCGTCACCCATTACCAGGTAGCAATGTTATGGATCATTTGGATTTCTGTATAAACAACGGTGTAGAAATTGGACATAGAATTGTTATCCAAGCTATTGAGAACTTACTTCTTAACCTTGATGTAGATCTTAGAAAAGTTGAGAGAATAGCTGTTTGTGGAAATCCGATACAATTATCAATATTTCAAGGGATCGAGATACGCGATTTAGCTTATGCAGGAGATGCTGCACTTGAAGCTTTAGGTATCTCTAGAATCGAAAGGAAAGCGACAGTTACAAGCGCAGATAAAATAGGTTTGGAGGTTTTGAATCCTAAGGTCGATGTTTGCATTCCTCCTGCTGCTATCCATATGATTGGAGCAGATGCTATAGCAATGATAGTAAAATCTGGAATGTTAGATAAAAAAGAGATAGCCTTAGTCACAGACTACGGGACTAACGCCGAGATAGGCTTGAAGGTTGGCGATGAGATTTATACTGGTTCATGCGCAGCGGGTCCTGCAATAGAAGGGCAAGAGATTGAGATGGGTATGCTTGCATCTCCTGGGGCGATTTCAGACATAAACTCATCTAATGGTGAACTACAGATTACAGTTTTAGATGATGCAATGATAGGTCACCAATCTTACTCTGTTGATGGTACTAACGGTTCAATAACCAAAAAATTTGATACTTATATCCATCCAAAAGGAATAACAGGAACTGGAACTATAGCTTTAGTTTACACAGGAATGCGAAATGGACTGATCCGTTTGCCACGTATAATGACGCCTGATAGGAAAATCCACTTATACAGTAATGATATATATTTTACAGAAAAAGATTTAATAGAGGCTGGAAAAGCCTTCGGAGCTTTTAGAGCAGGGCATTTAACGCTTGTAAACCATCTAGGATTAAAAGTTAAGGATATCGAAATAGCATATATGGCAGGAGCAGGGGGCACATATGTAGACGCACTTAAAGCTCAAGCTCTTGGACTACTCCCTCCAACTGTAAAGCATATTTATCAAGTAGGGAATACATCTCTTGCTTTCGCATGTGACATAGCTAAAGACCCTAATGTTTTAGATTTAGCTCAAGAAATGAGTGATAGAATAAGAAGAACTCACATAATGTTTCCTCTAGAACAAGATTTCAAGAATGCGTATATAGTTGAGCTTGGTTTCTGGAGCGGAATGCCTATGAATATGTTCCGCGATTTTCTTAAGAGATATAAACTACCTGAATATCCTGATAGGGAGTTCGCACCAGAAATTCATAGGATAGTGATGAGAGATATACCAATACTAGGGGAGAAGGGTTTACACGTGGTTAGAGACATAGGCACAATATTAGTAGGGGAGTTTGAGGGTTGTACTGGATGTGCATCATGTCAAAATGCTTGTATAGAACAAGCACTTAAAGTTATTGAGACAGAAAGGGGTTTCAAAATAGTTATTAAAACTGAACTTTGTGATGGTATTTCCTGTAAAAAATGTGAAGAAGCATGCCCTATTGATGTGTTTGACTATTCCAGACTAATAGTAGAAGAAAGAAGCAAACAAAAATCTTAAAAGACCATACTATCCGTATTTGTCTTTAATTTTTCTTGTTGCTCTTGAACCCACATTACATATTCATTTTGGGAAGCAAGACGTAAATTTAATTGTTTTATAAATGGCTCTATACCATCCCTTGTTCTAATGCCACTCTCCACTCCAAGTTCTGCTTGGGCAACACCAACAAGTCCTGTCTTTGGGGGAATCAAAGAGGTTACTACATTTGCACCAGCCATGAGGCGTAACTGAAGTCCTTTAATACCATCAACATCGAACGAGGAAGGAATTAGTTTATTAGGATTCGTTAATCTCATTAAAGCTATGACCTTCATCTCATCTAATAAGGGTGGCGGGAGAATGTTTTCCATAGGTGTGTTAGGTTGAGGGATAAATCCCATCTCTCGAATTTGATGCGCACCAAGGCTCTTCATAGAGAAGATCGATTCCACCCAATCTTTCTCATTTTCTCCAACTCCTAGAAGCATTCCATCCTCTATTAGCATACCTTCATCTTTTGCCCATAGCTTTACTTTAATCCTATAATCAAAGGATTGACCAACTCTAAGCTTTCTATATAACTCAGGATTATAAGTTTCTTGATAAACAGCAAACCAATCCGCTCCAGCTTTCTTAAATGCTTTAATCCCATCTCTACAAATAGCCCCAGGTGAGATCATTATAGGCATTCCTGTAGCATCCTTTACAGCTTTAATAACATTCTCAACTAGCCTCCATCCGCTATCTTTCTCATAAACTAACGGATCTTCACCCATGGTCAGATCGATAAGATTTATTCCTGACTCTTTTACCTTTTTAGAATAATCAACGATTTCATCTAAACTCTTTCTGTATCTTATTACTTTCTCGTTGGGTTTTCTATATGCACAGAATGTGCAATAATTCTTGCAATAAGTAGTGAAGTAAATGAAGCCATAAGTAAAAACGACATTCTTAAAGAATCTTTCACGGAGTTCCTGAGCTACAGAAAACATGGCATATAAATCACGAGTATCTTTTATATTTGCTAAATGAAGAGCATCACTCTTTGATAGCTCTTTACCATTAAGGGCCTTTATTAGTATTTCTTCAGTTTTTCTATTTTTTGGATTAAAATCGAACAATCTATGCTCACCTTATATATTAAGGATAATTCCATCTAAGTAAGTCAAACTTCTTGCAACAGGTTTGAGACGATTTAGACCCTTTTTCAACATGGCTAACCTCTCTAACCCAAATCCTACACCTGCCCACGATTCAGTTATACCCCAATTTATATCGATATGAATAGGACCAATAACACCTGAAGCTACTTCAATACCATTCACTACTACATCAAAAGTTTTCCCATAGATTGCACAGGAAGATTCTTTAATGTCATAACTCACCAAATCGATGGACGTCATAACTTTGTTAATTATATCGCTTAAAACAACGGAAGGCTCTCTATTAGGAGCTAACTCTACTATGTTGGCCATAGTAAACTCCGTTGAGTGTAATATGCCTTCCTCCTCTTTCCTGAAGCAAGCTCCTATCTCGAATATTCGAACAGGATGAAAAGATCGTCTAAGTCTTCTCATAACAAAGTATAAGTTTGGCGCCAGCATAGGTCTTAAGCATAAGTTATTATTTATCCAAATTATCTGCTTCCAGAGTTTATTCGATTCATCTATTCCCATTTTACGGATGTGAGAGCTTGGCACGAGTATTGGTGTGTTAACTTCAATAAACCCTTGTGATATAAATACTTCTTGAATTTTTCTCTCAATTATTCTTAACAATGGACAAAATCCTTTATGAATCAAATTTTTTAGTTGAGTTTTATTTTTATACACGAGCTCTGAAACATAATTATCAAAAAATTCATCGCGTTCTTTAACGTTATCAAAATCTCTTTCTAAAAGCTCAAAGGATGCACCCAACTCCCTAAGCCGACGCTTTTGGGTAATTGTAAACTTTATCAATCTCTACACCATCACAATCAACAAAACACAAATGTAAGTATTTAATCGATATAAGAAACATTTAAATTTTAATTTTTTGCTGAACTTACTTAAGAGCAAGCGTAGCCATGGATATAACACCAATTTGTAAAGGATCGTGGATGAGATTCTTTTTAGGTAGTTTTTTCAAAGCAGAATCTGTTAATCCTATAGGTATCGCTGGCGATGAGACTATGGTCCTCGAGTTAACCATACTTTCATCTAAAATCCCATGAACAGGGGCTGCAATCAGGATAAGCTTTGTGTATTTTATAGCTTCATTTAAACTATCCATAATGATAAGACGATTATTGTAGGTTTTTTTCAGCTCAGCTACCTTTTCTGTATTTATTTCTATCAAAATAACTTTGGCATCTTTCTTTATAAAGTAATCAATAGCCGATAAGCCTACTCGCCCAGCACCTATGACTATTATTGTCTCGCCCTCTATTCCTCCTGCAGCTAATTCTAATGCTGCAGCGTAAGCTTTACCAGTAGCAAAAGAATTTTCAATAATTTTCTTTTTATTAAGATTGAATGCTATAAAAACAGAATCATCTCCTGCGAATAATAAGTCAACATTTTTTGAGAATGCTTCAGCAAAGCCTGCAACATCTGTCTTTTGGGTAATGAATGCACTCATACCTATATAATTTAGTATGGAAGCAACAGCATCTGTAAATCCTTCTATAATGCCCAATCCAGCAGTTATAGGAACTACTGCAACTTTGCTTTTTATCATTATTTGATCTATTTCTTGATCATTTGCAATATACTTTGCAAACTCTATTAACGACTTTCCTATTTTAGCTTTAAACTCTCTATCATAATCCTTTAAAGTATATGGTATTAAACGAACATCATCAGAAGTTAGTCTAGTCATTTAAACGCCTCTGGCGATGAATCCAAGAATTTAGTTAAATGAAACTCACTCATTAATTTTTCTAAAGCTTGCATTAATTTTATTTTCGCTTCTTGAAGAGAACAACCCCTTACAATAAGAGTTGCCACGCCTTCGGATTTGCGAGTATCAAGATTTGTTATGGCCTCATCGACCCCAAAGAAATTTTTTTCGATTCTAAGATTCTTAGCCTCACTCATTATATGTTCTCCCATAATGGTAATGCTATCGCCATTAACTTTAATGTGTTGATATATAACAGAATTCTTTGGCTCTATTATTACATGAGGTAATTTATTGTAAGTGAACATTTCTACAAGAAGACCGACCATATTTATTCCAGATGAATGATAAACTACAGTAGGCGTTTGGCTTGGTAACCTCGCATTGATCTCTATGATTAGGGGAACATCATTATCGACTATAGCTTGGACATCCATCAAACCTTTTAATTTTAATCCTCTTGCTATCTTCTCACTAATTTTATAAAGACTCTCTTTTACATTAATATTTACTAAGTCTGGCGCAAAAACACGTTTGCATCCATAAGTTTTATCGAATTCTAATTGGGTTATTTGTAGTGGTAACGGGTTACCGTCAAGAGCAATAACTTCAAGAGATAATGCTGGACCATTTATGAATTTCTGAACGACGACCTTCTCATCTATTAAGGATATTTCTTTTAAAGCCTGTTCCAACTGATCTGCACTTTCCACTCTATATATACCTGTACTTCCACTCTTACTTGCTGGCTTAACTATTAACGGAAAATCAGCCTCTGGCCATAGTTTCGGATAAGGAATATTTAAAGACTTAAAGAACTTTATGGACTCGATCTTGTCAGATGATATTCTGAAAGCAGAATTATCTTGCATATAAGGAACACCTATTTGTAAAGATATTTCTTCTAAGAAACTTAAGGCTCTTTTGTTCTCAGTAGCTGGAAGAATGGCATCAGTCAAACTTAAGATTTTACTTAAAGTATTGTTATCTTTTAATATGTCTAAAGCGTAGAATTCATCAGCGAGTGATGCAGCTGGTGCATTTGAATCCTTATCAATTAAAACAACTTCATAACCAGCCTTCTTTGCTAAGTAAACTGCTTCAATTCCTTGAAGTCTTCCTCCAATAACACATATTTTCATGATGATTCAGTCCTGAAATTCTTGATAACATAATTCCCGTTAAAAATATTTAAAAGAATCTTTTAAATATTTTTAACGGGCGATTTTTTCGCCTGCCTCGGGAAAACCGCTCCTAGACGGATCACAAGATTAGGATGATAGGTAAGTAATGGCCCCGAGGCACACTAGAAGAAAGGTTTAAAGCGGAACGGGGCTCTGGCCGCTGGTGGTCAAGCAGGCCCTAGCCCTGCTCAGTCGGGTTCAACTCCCGAGGGCCCCGCTTAGGACTTAATTAAAAATCAGTACTTTATCGTAAATCTTAATAAATCGCCAGCATTAATCTTACAACTCTTGCAAGGTTTTTTCATCCATTTGTTCTTAAGCCATCTTGCAGCTTTACTTCGGCGGGAATTCCTAACAATCATACATTGTCCACATTTCATAGATAGCTTGAGGTAATCGCCATATCCTATTATTGAGGATATTTTGTGTAGCCTTCCCGACCTGGATACAAAGAAGCCTAACTCATTGATCAGCGTTGAGAGACTTTTCTTCTTTTCTGGAATACTCATAATTATGCACCATGCATTACAACATTTTATGAGGTAATACTCCTCCTGTTAACTCCTCGATTTTACGTCTGCCTTTCTGTGTTATAACAAAATCCTTAAATGTCTCGCCCTTCTCGATAAAACCTTTCTCAATTAGCTTATTTGCATTATTCCAAAACATTCCAAAACACATGCCACTTTCAGTCATCATATGGTCGAAAGAAGATTTTCCATTATGCTTCATAAGAACGTAAAGGATTCTCACTTCAGGGTTTGTAAGTAAAGTTTCTTCGCCCATGTCTTAGCAACCAAAATAATGGTTAACCATTACAAATTTAAAATTTATGGTCGAAAGTAGATGTTGTCATGATAAGGTTTAATCTACTCGTATAATTCTTGTAGTTTTTAATAGATTATCATAATAAGATTGTCAATATAAGCCTATCATTAATATGATAACTCTCCATTTTGTATACCTTAATGATATCATAAGTAGTACGTAATGGGTTTAAGAACGTTATCTTGATAATCCCTTTTCCAATTTTAACTCGAGAAATGCTACTATAAAAAAATAAGGTGTGAGTAAGCTCTTCGTTTACTCGCTAATCGTTTCAGCCTCTACGAGGATGGGTTTGTCAGAGTAGATTGGTTCAGGTCTCTTAAATGCTAAGCAGATAGCACCCGCTACTACTCCTCCTATTAGAGCGATGATTATTGTTGAGATGCCTCCCATTATTTGACTCATTACTCCAGTTGCCCATATTCCGACTGTCCATTGCTCTGGAGCTTTTATTCCGATTAGGATTGAAGCTGCTACTATGCCCCCAAAAATTCCTGACCATCCATGTAAGAATTGTACACCACAGACATCAATTCCTACTTTCTTGTTAAATATTGGTTCCCAGACCTTTGCAAATCCTGTACAAGTTATACCGCCTGCAATTAGACCTATTAAGAAAGCCTCCCATATAGTTGCTATATTAGCAGTAGCTCCAATAGCAACACCACCTGCTAACATACTCCAGCATATGTCAACAATGCTTGGTTTTCCTCTATAAATTCTACTCAAAGCTGTACAACTGAGAACTGAACCACATATGGCAAATGTTACATTCCAAGCTCCTATTGGGAAGACATAAGGGCCCATTAATGCAGCAACGAAGAAGGACCACAAAGGCCACAATAATCCAGCACCCATAAGACACATAGTCATACTCCACTTTGTCATCTCCCAACTAACCTTATAATCTTCAGCTTTTGTATGTAGTCCTTTTAGTATATAGCCCATACCAAAGTATGCAGCAAAAACATGCACTAAGAGTGATCCTCCTGGATCAGCTGCTCCCCAACCAATGTATAGTGAGTACTCGTTCATTATGTAGAAGAGCGTGAAGATAACATAGAAGATAGAAGCCTGTAGTAGTGATCCTCTGCCCAAGGGTACTGCCCAAGCAATTATAGCAGTTATAGCACAAACTATTGCAAGGTAGAATACTGTTGGCTCCATTATAGTCCCAAGGAAGAATTCGTAGATGAATGCATACAATGGTATACAGATGGCAGCAGCGAGAAAAGTCACCACAAACGTTGACCACTCGTAGTTTCTTAACCATCCTATAAAGAAGGCTACGAGTATTAACATGAATAGTGTTACTAGCCCACAAAGCATTATCCATAGTGAATTGACAGTCTCAAGTATTTCCATTTCTTGAGCCATGCCAACCAGTTTGTGAAGATACGTCCCATTCGTATATGCAGGAGTCACGAAAGCTTTGATCGATGCGAGAAGTGTTACAACCGTTACTATAAATGTCGTCCCAGCCATTAACATCCTTCGTCGAGGCTCTACCAGCTTGATATTAGGCATTGGTACGACACCTCAACTCTATAGAAGAGTTCATTTAAAAACTTTTCTACAATAAATGGTTGATGATGTCAGTATAAGCTAAACAATCCTAAGAACATCTTAATGTTGAACAATCATGATCTCTCACTTAGTTATGAAATACTACCATCCTTTCTTTTGAATGTTTAAAGAATCTCTTTACTTTATCTCTCATACCAAACATACTAATACTCTAACCTAGTCTGTTTAATGCCCAATGATCTTTATCCACGAGTAATCGCTATACATCTTCTCTTTTTAGCAGTAATGCTATCTTAGTTAGGATACTTTTTGAGCTAGAGTGTACACTATAGACTACATTGGATAATTTTCTACAGCTACATTGGGACATATACAGAGGAATAGTAGAACTTTAACTTCCTTGGTATAAGACTGTGGTTAATAAAAGGTAATCTGTGAGGTGAGCTTATTTTTGGATTAGAACCATACTCAATACCTGTTCTATATCTTTTACTTCTATGAGTGTTATGCCAAAATTCTCTTGAGCATATTTTACCATGTCGATGGTTTCATATTTGTAAAAAAACTTTTTATTTCGAATATCCAAAGATTTATCTTCACTTCTTTTTTTACCAAGATCGTCTGTATTGATTGATCTTCAAGGATTAATAAGACCTTAGCATCTGTCTTTGAAGTTGCCTTAATCTTCTCCATTATGCCACCATTACGCTTTGGTTTATGGTCATTCCAGTAATGGCTAAACAGACTAAAGTAGTCATGACAGCGCCTGAACTTGAACCATCAAGATTAGATACATCTGCATCAATGTTAAAGATGACATCAGCCTCAGATAGATCTGCATTTAACAGTATTGTAGCAACTTGAACTACAATCGTAGCTGACTTTTGAAAGGTAGATCTTATCATTGGCTTTGCATCGATCAGAGTCTGATTTTTCCTCTTTACAATCTCTACTCTTATCTCGATCATTATCTCCTCACTCCCTTAAGTAGCTACAGGAACCATCATTGTCGTTTTTGGGTACAAAATTACCTTTTGTTTTGAGCGCTTATTTCAGCATTTCCTTCTTGCTTAATAATGAAGGAATTGTATATGACTACACTTGGGATTAAAAAGATTATAAGCAAAGATAATACAAGGTACATTCACTTCAAACTTTCCCTACCTGAATGTTATATTTTTGTTATATTTTAGTAAATTAATAAATTAATAAGATTTATTGAAATCGAACAAGTTCAAGGTTCATGCCCGCTGGGCGGGTCTTTAAGATTGGTGAAGTGACGATCTGGACAGCACTGTTAAAGGCCAGAAGATCTGTAGGCCTTGACGATGCCTACCCTATGCACCCTAAGAACCTTCGCCATCTTTATGCTACAAGGCTTTATAGTCCCACAAGAGATTTGGTCTTAACTCAAAGAAGGATGGGGCATAGGGCGATCCAGGCTACCCTTCGATATGTGCATTTGGCCTTGACTGATAAGGGGTATGAGGCTGTAACCATACCAAGCCATGAGAAGGATAACATCATCAAATACCTTAAGCAAGGCTGGGAGTGGATAGGATCCACCAAGGACTTTATCTATCTTCGAAAGCCAAAGATCAAATGATCACAAAGGCCTATCGGCCTGTACCCCTTTTATTTAATTCTTTTAAGACTTAATAATGACCATTCAATATTCCTATTGGCATGGTTGCCATCGTAAAGTATCGGTCTAAGACCATCGAGGACTCTTTAAGCACTATGGTCGATCTTTTCAAAGAAGGCCATATTAACTACAGCATGAGGGTCAAAGACGGCTGGGTCGAATTAAGGGCTTGGAAGGCTATTAGGCTCCGAAAGTCAAGCATGAGTATTAACTTCATAGCTTACTGTCTGAAGCGCAGAAGGAAGGTCCAAATCCAAGATCCTAAAATCGTCAATCTTAAGGGCAATAGGCCAGCAGTCAAAGGTCGATCTTTATTTTATCATGTTGCCATACGTCTTATTCATGACCAATCAATCTTATTCTTATTCGGATGATGTTAAGATAAGTTTTCACCTTTAGATTGAATTTACAAAAATATTCTTTAACAATGATATATTCACAATATAGAGCATTATCAACGATAACTTTTTATACATCTTAATCTGCCATTATGATAGATTATCCATGAGTCAAGAAATTTTAGAAAAACTAAAGAATGCTGTCATAAATGGTGACTCTGAAACTGCTAGAGATGAAACAAAAAAGGCACTAAAAGCCGGTATTTCTGCTTCAGAAGCATTAGATGCTCTTGTAGCAGGGATGAACGTAATAGCAAAAAAGTTTGAAGACGCAGAGATATTTCTTCCTCAAGTTATGGTGGCTGCAGATGCTATGGTCGAAGGTATAAAGATACTTGAGCCTGAACTATCTAAGCGTGGTGCAACAGCCAAATTAGGAACTGTTGTTATAGGAACTGTACAAGGTGACATTCACGACATAGGAAAAACATTAGTTGCTATTATGTTGAGAGGAGCTGGATTCGAGGTCCACGATCTAGGTAGAGATGTAAAGATTCCTCTTTACTGGGAGACTGCTAAAGCGACGAATGCTGATATAGTTGCTGTGTCAGCACTCATGTCAACAACAACTTTATTCCAAAGAAATGTTGTAGAAGCAGGAAAAGAGGAAGGATTATATCCAAAGGTAAAGGTTCTAGTTGGAGGAGCGTGTACAACTCCAGAATGGGCTGAGAAAATTGGAGCCAATTATGGTGCCAATGCTGCAGAAGCTATAAAAGTGGCAAGAGCTTTAGTTGGAAAAGGAGGGTGAAAGAAAGGAGGTGAATATAAAATGGTAAGAGCAAGAAGATTACAACCTATAGATGTTTATAATCGTGCAATAACAGGACCAAAGATAGATGAGAAGACTTGGGACTTTAAGATAATACCAGAAAAAACTACAGAAAAGGTTAAGAAGTATGGTATAAAGATCGATCCAAAGACATGGATTCCTGATGCAGATATGGCTGACCGCATTTATTGGGCTGGAAGAGAACTACTCGCTGAAAACGGTTTCTTTGTCATCGACACAGGGCGTGTTATAAAATGCACTGATGACGAAATAACTGACGGGCTAAAGCATGCTCCAAGAGAACTCAGGTTGGGTGCTGGTAGGGATGCTGCTCCCATGTATGCAAGAAAGGTTGGTACTGAGAGCTATGAGCGCAAACCTGTAGTACAAGGAGGACCAACAGGAGCTCCGTTATCGGAGCAATGGTTCCTACAGATTATGACAAGCTATGCACAAGAAGGTGTTGTTGACACTCTTGTCAATGGAGTATTAAGCACATGGCAAGGATGGGAAGTAACTCCTGGTAGTGTGCAAGAATTAAAAGCAGTAAAGGTTGAGCAACAACTTATAAGGCTTGCTTGTAGCAATGCCGGCAGACCAGGAATGGCCATTTAGGGTCCTGAGTCCGCCTTAGGCATTGTTAGAAACGATGCTGATATCTTCTGGCCAGAGTTTGGACTATGCGGTCTAAGACCTTATGATAGCCATGAATACTCCCAGCTGAACGAGTGCAAGATAGATATAGACTTCATAAGAGAGTGTCAGCATATTAGAGATTACGGTGCCATTGCCATGACTGAGCAGATGCCTATTGTGGGTGGTTTCCTACCCAGCGTAGAAGCAGCTGCTGTATCCAATGTAGCAACTCATCTAGCGGCTTTTGCACTCTTTGGAGCTAGCTATCACTTAGATGGGCCTATCCATGTAAGATGGGGTACAACTACTGCTAAGGAGACATGCCAATGTGCTGGACATGCAGGACTTGCTCTTGACAGGAATACTTGGTGTTTGTTAGCTAACCAGTACTACACTCTAGCTGGACCTGCTACTAAGATGGTCTTCTTAGAAACTGCTTGCCAATCTATAACTGATACAGCTAGTGGAAGAGAGTTAATTTCAGGAGTTGCCTCAGCAAAAGGAGTAGCTGAGGACTATACTACTGGTATGGAAGCAAGAGCGAATGGAGAAATAGCTATGGCAGCATGCAAGCTCAACGTACCAAAGGCGAATGAAGTACTTAATGCAGTCCTCGAAACCCATGTGAAGGATTATAAGGTAGCTCCAAAAGGCAAGAAGTACCACGAGTGCTACGATCCAGTCAAGATATTACCAACTGAAGAGAATCTTAAGGCTTACGAAGAGGCAATGAAGACTCTCGAAGCTTGTGGTCTACCACTATCAGGTATCTGGTAAAAGGGGAAAATCTCCAATTTCCCCTACACAATTTTATTTTTTAAAAATGTCGATTAATCAAATCTTTTGCATGTATATGCGCGGATTCATCTATAGCTAAACCTAATTCTATTGTCTTTAAAACTTCTTCTTTCTCCTCTGGGAATTTATATCCGTTACTATCTGGTCTAAAGAGGGGATAACGATGACTAAAATCTCTATACCATGAATTCATAACAGGTTGATCAAAGCAAACCCTACTCGTAACGTTTAATTCCTTAATAAGAATTTTGAGCTCTCTCAAACGCTCATGGGGAGATGTTAATTGAAAAATTCCTTTTTCATACTCTTCAAATAATGGCGTACCTTTACGAGGTACGAAAGGTCTCATCATTATAAAATGCGGATTTATCTCGTTTAAAACCATAGCAGTATTCTTTGCATGCTGCTCTGATTTATCTTTCCCACCTATTCCGGGCATTACATACTCTGAAATTTCAAAACCAGCCTTTATAGCTTTCTTACCTGCTAAAATACAATCTTTACTGGTAACACCTTTGTTTATATATCTCAATACCTCGTCATCACCACTTTCCAATCCAATATGTAACCTTGAGAGACCAGCATTGCATATATCTTTTAACTCCTCTAAATTTTTCTCAATAATAGTCTTAGCCCTAGTATAGCTTGTTATTCTTCTTACACTTGGAAATTTTTGCCTTAAGTAATTTATCACTTCAACCAAATCCTGAGTACGCATAATTAAGCTATCTGAGTCTTGAAAGAATACTGTACTTGCTCCAAAATAGAGCCAATTGAACACAATGGCTACGCTATATAAATTTTGTAACTCATTTTTTTCTAGCTCATTAGGACTCTTATCATATAAGAAATAACTATTGATTACTTTAGCTACCCAATTCATGCCTCCGAGTTTTTTTGAAAGAATATTTATTTCATCGCTGATAGCTTTTATTGTGTCTATATCTCTCTTGATTTCCTTCACGGTTTTATACTCGAACCTTTTTCCTTTATAACATTCACAAAATTTGCACATATTCCAAGGGCAATTACGCATTAATCTCAATAGTAAAGAGTGGCTTAGAATCTCAGAAGTCGGTCTAATCCAAGACTCTGAAATTTCAAAAGAATATTCTTTTAGTCTCTCAAGTTCCGGTAAGCTCATATTTGTGCCCTTTTTCTTTACTGTGAATATTAGCACTGATGTCAATTAATAAATTTTACTCCGTAACTGCTATAGGCTTATCGAATTCGAATGCTATCTTTAAATAAATACGTTGGAAGAGTTTTGGAAAATCGCCTAAAGATTTTACTGTAAAGTGGATTGGAAAATATTTACGTACATTAATGTTACTTTGTGTGCCTACGCCTATGGTAAAAATGTCATGAGAAAACGTTTTTCTGACAATTGCTTTTGTATGCTCACAAGGATTTTCATTCTTACATGTGTTGGGCTCACCATCAGTTATAACTATAAGTACTTTCCTCTCTGAAGGAAACTTGCTTAATCGAGTCATGCAAAACTCTATACTATCACAGATGTTGGTTGTACCTCCTGTATACATTCCACCTATGCGGCCCTTAACAATTCTATCATAACCTTCATTGAAATCTTTGACTATGTAGAAATTATTACTGAATGCACATATACAGAAATTACTGTCGCCTAAAGCGATATGTGCTACCTCTGATAGAATTATCGTAAGTTCTGTTACCTCTGATGCAAATACGCTACTACTCACATCAGTTAAGATAAGCCATTTTGTGTCAACCTCTTTGTCAATATATCTCTTAAAAAGATGTTCGTCCTTATTCAATATACGTTGCACAAAATCGTTAGATAAGCTAGACCCTCTTCTATAATTTTCATCCCAATCTTGTGCTTGTTTAATAAAAAGAAAGCTTGAAGACAGCTTCTGTATTTGTGATAAAACTTCTAATCTGCATTTATAGAAAAAGTTCCAATCTTCATTTGAAGTATGAACTTCTAAGGGCTTTTTAGAAAAGTATTGCTTTATCTTTTGATCTCTTTTTTCTTTTAAATTTACGTGCTGATCCTGTATATCAACTCCAAAAAGATCTTTTACCAGTTTTTTCTCAACTTCAGAAGGATCTAGCTGAATATTAAATTCATTAGCGAATTCACTTATAACTTTTTCTTCATATAACTTTAAGATTTTTTCACTTAATTTATCTGAGGCTTTACCTTCAAAGTCTAAATCTTTATTTTTGTTTTTTTCTATCACAATATTGTCTAGGATTGTCTCGTAAGAAGAGTATTTAAAAAGAGATTCAGGAAAGTATTCGTCTGATATCAATCTATAAATTTGCTCAGCATAAGGAAGAAGTTCTTCATTAAAAAGATAAGACCATGTAGTGCGTTCTAAGATACTTCTCACCTTTTCTATCTTCTCAATCTGAAGTTTGCTTAAAACTG
>JAVZMU010000018.1:0-17641 GCA_038883135.1 Nitrososphaerales archaeon | reverse complement strand
AAGCTTGGCAGCAGGTTCAACTTTAGGAGGAAATGCTACCTTAATAGGTGCAGTTGCAAATTTAATCGTTATTGAGGAAGCAGATAAGAAAGGAGTGAAGATCAGCTTTAAAGAGTTTACAAAAACTGGCATTATAGTTACGATATTAACAATTTTAATTGCCATAATAATTCTTACGCTTGAGTATGAACTTGGATTCTTGGTTTAGTAAATTTTAATTCTTAGTTTTTTAGTTAATAAATATGCGGTGGTCGTCTAGCCTGGTCTAGGACATCAGCCTGCCAACATTGGGCAGAGCGCTGGCAACCCGGGAGATCGATTCGATCCGGGAATTCAAATCCCGGCCACCGCATCCTACCCATTACTCTACTTTTTCACTGTAGATCATTATTATCTTCGTCTTTCCTTTACACTTACTACATTCTCCTCCTTCTTTGTATATGTAATCTCCTAATCGAAAATCTCTTTTCATCTTCAAATGACATGAATCACATTCTTCTATGGTAAAGACTAAAGATTTTGTTCGTTTTTCAAGAACATTCATAGTACTCATTAATCGTTTTCTTCTTCCTTAAAAATTCTTTGTTAATTTATGAGATTATTGTGAAATACCGATTGTATTTCCAACGCCTATGATAGCTATTCTATCTCCTTCTTTCGTTTTTTCCTCTATTATCCTGTTTATAATCGCTATTACTTTATCTATTGTCTCTGCAATTTCCTTTTTCATTACAGATATAGCTTCGATTATAGATTGCTTTACTGCTATTGCGTAAAGGGGTATATTGTGCTTTGATGCAACTTCTTCTATCTTGAATCTATCAACACCTATACCTCCTATTATTGCACCAACTCCTTCTGCTATCTCTCCAGTCTTCTCTCCTTCAAGCTTCAATGCTGCATCTATCATTACTATTGCATCTATCTTTACTCCCATCTCTTCTATTAAGCGAGTTAAAGCATTTCCTGGTTGTCCTACATTTCCTCCAGGTCCCTCAGCTTTAATGAGGTAAAGTAATCTCCCATTGTACTCTGTTTCACTCATTACTGTATCCTTTGCAATCGATCTCTTCTCTTTATTAACCATCATCTTACCAACGACCATTGCTCCTATACCATCTCCTATAGGTTGAGATTGTTTGAATGCATCTATTGCACTTACGAGAGCTTGAGCCTCTTCAAGTACTGTTGGTAGAACCATTTGAAGCTGTACTACCCAAATGTAGCTCATAGTCTTCTTACCTAAAAGGTAATAATGCCTAACTACTTTGTAGATGTAATTTAAAGATGTAGCTACTTCTAATAAGTTCTCCATATTGCTAACTTGAGTATCTGTAGCAGATGGAACGATATACTTAATCTCTGCTCTTACCCTATCGTCCCTCACATTTATTATATGCTCTATTTTCTTTACGATACCCGCAGGGTCTAGATCTACAGGCAATAATGTAAAGTACTCCAAAAATTGATCAATTTTTTCACTTATGTTTTCTTTAGATTTGCTAAGAGAGGATATAAAATCTATGACTTCTTTTCTTGACTTCTCCTTCATTAGCTTGAGCTTGTTCAAAGAGCGGGAAACATCACTTAAAGTTATCCACATCTGTATGCGCTGTCCATAAAAAATCAAAATGATAAACGGTATCCACCATAGCAAAATCGTCCAAGTCTGATCTCCAAGTCCAGCTTGTAACAATTCTAACAATACCATGCGCCTTAACTATTGTTTATATAAGGTTTTTCCTTTTTAGCTTTTTGCTTACCATTTGAATCATTATAATCTTTGGAATTAAAACAGATAGGGTTATCGTATGTACATTATTGGCAAGACTACCCTGCTTTAGAAACTGTTAATCCTTATTCTTATAAACATGGAGAATAATATTGGAATATTTGAGAAGGAGTTGAATTCTATAATTGGATTTGTGATGAGAGGATTAAGCTCAAAATAGCCATTAAAATCCCAATCCTATAGGTTAAATACCAAGAGATATCAGGTTCTTTTCATAGTCTCTTCATGCAAGAATATCTAATAAGATACTAGCTTTATTCCTGCAGGCTTTACAATAAGAAACTTTCTTCTCTAATGATCCCCTTTATGATGCTGAGCCATCATCCTCCTTCCAACTGATATATTCTGAACCTCGATCTCTTTCAAGATCTTAAACTGCTATCTAAAATTTCATTTCCTTTTCCATTCTCAATCATGGTAGACCAATTCTCTAAAGACCTCCCCAGACCTTATTATCCCAAAGTAAAAAGCTCCTCCAACAGCTCCCTATCATAAAGAGAATGCCAAAATAGCTAAACTCCATAGCCAATATCAAGATAAGAGGCTTATATAATGAGTATTAAGCCAAAGATGAAGAGGCTAAAAACACCTTTTGATATTTCATTTTCAGTCTAGATCCTCGTAATTTAAAAACATTATTCTCGATATTCCCTATTCTAAAAAGTCGTTAAGCTTCGATTACGAGAAAATGGTGGGGTCGGTGGGATTTGAACCCACGATCGCCAGCTCCCAAGGCTTATTCAGATATAATCTTTGGAATCCTAAACCAAGCTAGACGACGACCCCTTCTGTTTTTAGAATTGTTTTTTATTATACTTTGTCCAATTTTATTCCATTAAAATCTTACTGTTTTTAAAGTTAGGCTATCATTAATGTATCCCAAATGGATGTTAGAAGATTCTTCAGCCTTAGGAGAAAAGAGGAAGAAGTATTTAATCTTATAGATAAACAATTGAGCTTAACTATAGAGATCGTTGATCATTTAGGCACATCATTAAAATGCTTAAAAATGCTTGACTTTGAATCTTTTAAGAGAAATTATTCTGAGGTAGATCATCTAGAGAAAAATGTTGATGATATTCATAGAAAAATTGTTGAAGAAATTTGTAAGGGTGCTTTCTTTGGTGGAATAAGAGATGATCTTTTAAATTTACTTGAAAAAATAGATAACATTGCTGATAGTGCTAAGGATTCATTAAAAATTTTAATTTTAAGGAGACCTGAGGATGAAATCGTAAAATATGTATTTGAGGATAGCGAACTAATGGATTTCTTCTTAAATTGTCTTATGGCTGTGAAGGAATTAAAAGAAGTCGTAAAAAGGTTGGAGAAAGGTAAGAAATTTGTTTTTGAGCTTATTAGTACTGTAGAAGATTATGAAGAAAAGGCTGATGAATTGAAAGGAAGAGTATTAAATCGCTTATTTGATAAGGCTGAAAATTTTAATATATTGAGTGTAATACAGTTTAAAGACTTTATAAACATTGTTGATAATATAGCAGACAATGCAGAGGATGCTAGTGATATAGTACTTATATTAATAGCAAAAGGGTATAGCTAAAATGCTAAACATAATTCTTTTAGCTTTATTAATATCATTCGTATTCGGTTGGAATAACTCTAGCTTATTTAAAGGAGGCTTAACAACTTCAGGTTTACTATCTTATAGGAAGAGTGCAATCTTAACAAGCCTTGGTTTAGTATTAGGTGCATTTTTAGAAGGTGTTAAAATGAGAAAGGCTTTAATTGGATCTATAACAGAAAGTACAACAAATATAGCTTTGTCTATAGTACTCATAACAACAATCTTATTGATGCTAATTTTCACAATTATTCACATACCTGTTAGTTTATCTCATATAAGTGTTGGAGCTTACGTTGGTGCTAACTTTATGATAGGTTTATCCTTTAATACTATCAATTTAGAGATAATAGTATTATCTTGGATATTTGTTCCAGTTCTCAGTGCATTAATTGCTATATTAATTTACAAGTTAATATCTTTGATAGTTCAGCAATTTAGCCTTCTAACTCTCGATGCTTTTAATAGATTAGCAGTAATAATTGTTGTGTTTTACATCACTTATGCGTTAGGAGCCAATAATATAGGTTTAGTGCATGGGTTGTGTATACCTTTAATTAAGGATCCAATCTTACAAGAATCGATGATAATTTTTATGGCTTTATCTGTAGTTTTTGGGATTGTAGCATTTGGAAAAAGGATTACTAAAGCAGTAGGAGAAGATTTGATAATTCTTAGCCCTATTAGCTTTCTTACAAGCATGTTTAGTAGTGCTTTAATCACATGGATCTTCACTCAATTTAGCATACCTATATCAATAACTCAAGCGATCTTTGGAGGAATTTTTGGTGCAAGTCTTGTAAAAAAGTATGTAATTTTTAATAGAGTTATGCTATATGAGGTAATTGTTAGCTGGATAGCTATCGCAACTATTAGCTTTATTTTATCTATGCTTATTATGAAGGCTTTTATGTAATGGAATCCTTGAGATTTAAACCATGATCTTTTATACCTTTTAATTAAATAGTAACTCTCATAACTTGTGTCAGAAATTGCTTTCATCAAGAATCTTTAGCAGGACCCATTTATTCAGCGTAATCAATCTTTTCATCGTTAATTTCATACATAAGTATGTCCTCTTCTCTATCATACTTAACCTTCATACTCCTAGCTGGATAGAACATCACCTTATGATATCTCTCTTTTTAATGTATAACTCTAATTACAGATTCTCGTTAAGTCTTCTTTGTACAATAAACCTACCTTTATGCTATATGTCACGCTTTTCGGAGTGAGTAAGGCTTTTCTACTCATCCCTTATTTATCCTAAGCGTGAGTTTTTAAAATTCCAAACTTATTTTTGAATACTTCGTATAAACGATTATCATGAGACAAGAAGAGAAAACTCTGTTAGTATGGTTAAAGTAACTTCTCATAAGTTTTAGCAGTGGGGTCGGTGGGATTTGAACCCACGATCGCCACCGCCCCAGGGTTCTTCAGATATAATCTTTGGAATCCTGGACCAAGCTAGACGACGACCCCATAGAAATTTTCTATTTACATAATTTAATTTTACTCAGTTAATATTTTATTCGTACTCACTATTTTAATTATTTCTTTTGATAACCATGGCATGAGTGAAGCAATTTTAATATTCTCCTCTCCTATATATATTTCATAAGTTTTAGCTAAATCATCGATAAGCCCAGGTGCTATTCCTGATCCTCCTTTAGAAGCATGTATTAAATTATAAAAGAAATCATTTATGTTCTTAACCTTTCTTTCTATAATAGAATAAAGTCTTGCATCATCTCCTATCCAAATAATTTTCGATGATTTAATATTCTTATCTATGAATTTTTTAGAATCATCATACCTGAATACTTTTGGACCCATCTTTATATCTATGCTTGCTTGATCTATTCTTTCCATTAAGAATATAAATGCGCTATTCTCTACTTCATCAGTAGCGCAACTAGCTCTTATCACTTTAAAATTATTTATTGTAAGTTGTTTTAATATATGGTTAAGGCTTCTCTTCAACTGACCCCAAAGTATATCAACACTTCTTTTACCATGCTTAAACTTCAATGTCACAATATTATCCAATAAATCACTCTTCTCAATTTTTTTCAATGAATAATCATCTTCTCTTATAAAATATTTTATGCTTGGTTTTTCTAGAAATAATCTTGATGCTAGAATGAATTCTGCGAGCTTTTTTTGTGATATTGCAGTCCCTAGATTTCTCTTATGATCTACAGGATCAAGGATTATTATTCCAGCTTGAGGGAAAATTTTCTTAAATTCTTCATCTACATTATAAATGCTTATCAATTCTCTTTCCATCCATTTTGAAGCAGATTTTAATGTTGATAAGAACGATCCATATTTTATAATTAAAACTTCACAAACATATCCACTAAAGCCTTGTATAGCAATTTCTGCTCCATAAACACCAATTCCTTTCATGAATTTTTTTAAAATTCTAACTTCTCTTCGAAGATCATCGTTCAAAGCTTTTATCATAAATTCAGTATGATATGGCGATCTATCTGCTGCACTTTTCCAATCACCCTTCTTCACATCATAGCAAGGAACAACGTTAATTTTAACATCATCAATGCAAGCTTCCACATAAGGGTGTTCAGAGTATCTAAGAAAAGGATTATAATCCTTCATAGCTTCTAAAGCTATATTGAGACCATGCTTCTCAAGTTCTTCTCTTTCCAATTCTTTTGGGAATTTTACAAATATATCAATATCAGCCTCTCCTTTTAGCCAAGTTCCTTTTGCATATGAACCACCTAGAACAACCTTTGGTTTAAACTTATTATCAAATGCTACTTTTGAAACCTTCTCAAGAGCTATAGATGCTAAAGCTTTAACATAATCCATCTCTTCCTTTGATGGTTCTACTAATTTTAACACTTCTTCTATTACTCTTTCCCACTCATTCATTTTATTCCATCTCAAAGGGAAATGTGTAAACATCACTATAAATAGGACCTTTTGGTGTGAGATCACTTTTCTTTAATTTCATAGATGTTATAATTTCTTCTCCAAAATCTTGATTTTGATACTCTTTAATTAAGGCTAATAATTTATCCTTGTTTCTACTACTCTTCACTCTAGATATTGTTAAATGAGGTTGAAACTCTTTCTTATTTATGCTTGTAATGCCTTTTAATCTCTCTTCAATTTTATTTGCTATGTTGAGTAAATTATCAGCACTATTTTTATCAACACCAACCCAAATAACAGATATTCTTTGTGGGTCTGGAAAGACTCCAATCCCTTTATAGATAATATGCAAAGGCTTGAATCTCAAACTATCCAATGAATTTTTTATCTTTATGGCTAATACATCGTTTATCTCACCAAAGAACTTTAAAGTGAAGTGAAGATTATTTTTTTCAACTAATTTCAAATCTGCTCCTGTTTGTATAAGCTTTTTTTGAAAATCTTCAATAAGTTTGATGGTTTTATCATCTTTAACATCTAAAGCAAGGAAAGCCCTCATATCATCGATCATTATTTTGCATAAAAATCTATTAAAAACTTTTAAACTATTATAATTGAATTGAAAATAAAACCATTTAACCTTCCTTTAAAGATTACTATTGAAGCTCAAGTGAATCCATCAGAAGATACTGAGAAAGTGAAAATTGCTATTCAGAACATAATTAAATTTATAGAGCCAAATATTTCACAAAATAAGATAATAGCCTCAACAAATGATGAGAAAAGCCTATATTTAATTTATGAACAGATAAGAGACAAGCAAATATTAGCAGTAGTGAGAAGATTGCTATTAACGAATATTTCTCAAAACGAAACCTACATTTTATTGAATAAACAAGCAGCTTTTATGGGAAGGTTGAATGTATGTGAAGATGAGAATGAATCTCCATTAGGTCCAATAAAACTCATAATACAAAGCCCTTATATCGAAGAGTTCATAAATTGGTTAGCTCCAGAGTGATAATCATGGTATTAGTAGGCTTATCAACACTTTACATAATATTGAGAGGAGAACCATTCGAAAACTCAATAAAAGATATAACATCTGAAAGAGAAAAGGAAAAGAATCCTGATGTTTGGGAGATAGTTGATGATGCTAATCACTCTTTAACTCATAAAAATCTTAAATCTATTCAGGATTTATCTTCACAAGGATACTACTTTACTGTTCACTCTCCTTACAGTGGGATTAACATAGCAGATTTAGATGCCTCTAGACGTAAAGAATCCTTATTAAAGGTGAAAAGATCGATAGATTCAGCAGCTAGAATTGAAGCTAAAGCTTTAGTTTTACATCCTGGTTCAAATGAAAAAGAATCAAAAATAGCCCAAATGTTAAATGAGGAATCGATATTGACTCTTTATGATTACGCTGAATCCTTTGGATTAAGAGTTGCCCTTGAGAATATGATCCCTAATTCAAAGAACTTTATGACAAAGCCTATAGAATTTGAAGATTTCTTGGAAAGAAATAGGATTAAATTGAAGATAACTTTTGATATAGGACATGCTTATATAGGAAATTTAATAGATGAATTCGTATCAAAGCTTTCAGATAAATTCTTCATAATTCATGCTCACGATAACAATGGTATAAAGGATGAGCATCTTGGAATAGGAGATGGTTCTATTAATTGGAATGCTTTCATAAAGAGGCTTATTGAGCTTGATTTCAATGGGATTTACATAGTTGAGTCTATTGAAAAGCCTTATGAATCTGTAGCAAGATTGAAAGAAATGTTAGGCTCTTTCTATTTTTAATCTCTATAAGGTACTTCTATTACTAATTGATCTGATGCTGCTATCACATTAGGATGTATTTTTGATGCTTGAGATACTAAATTGCTAACATCTTCATATCTTGCACTAAAATGAGTTAAAATTAGCAAATTAGCTCCAGCATCTTTTGCTAATTGTGCTGCTTCCACACATGTTGAGTGCATATTTTCTTTAGCTTTATCACTATATTCATCACCATAAGTTGAATCAAATATTATAACATCAGCATTAGAGAAGAACTTTATTAACTTAGAATTTGGTCTAGTATCTCCAGATATTCCTATCTTTCTTCCTGGTCTTTTAGGTCCTAATACTTGATCAGGAGTTATTATTTTATCGTTTAATTTTATACTCTCACCACTCTGCAACCTCGACCATAACTCTCCTTTTGGTACTCCAAGTTTTAACGCCTTCTCAGGATAGAATACTCCTGGTCTATCAGACTCTTCAAGCAAGTATGAATAAGTTCTTATAGAGTGCTCAGCTAAGCAAGCTTTAATGATATAATCTTTCTCTTTAACAACTACTCCTTCTCTCACTTCATTTACATTAATCTCAAATGTAAGACCAAACTTAAGATATTTTATATTATGCTTAAGAAAGCCTATTATTCCTCTCGGTCCATATATATCTAAAGCTCTATTCCTATTGAGCATGGACATTGTTTGTAAAATTCCAAGCAAGCCTACTATATGGTCTCCATGAAAGTGAGTTATGAATATCTTCGTCTTTCTATTGAAGCCAAGACCAGCCTTTACCATCTGTCTTTGAGTACCTTCTCCTGCATCGAACAATAGTAATTCATCTCCCCTCATTATAGCAATAGATGGCAAGTTCCTATCAATTGTTGGTACTGAGGATGATGTACCAAGAAATATAATCCTCAACTGGACCAATACTTTCCTCCTTAAAGTCTAGGTTAAGTTTAATTAATAAGTTTATGACGGATTAATTCAAATCTTAAGGCAAACATTTCTATGTCGTATCTCAGCTATTTAAGAAAAGTCCTAAAGTTAATGATATCCCTTTCTTCAACAAAAAGGTTTGTCTCATTGGATGATTTAACTCAACTTTATAGTTAGTGTGAAGATTCTAATCTTAAAAAGGTTTTGAGTTTATAAGTGAAGGGATTCTTTTAATGCAAGCAATTCTATCAAAGTATCCCTTAACTTCCCTTTTAGTGATAAAAATTCCTGAAATTAACTTATTTTAAGCATCTTATTAGCTAATTTGAATTTAAATTCATATCCATGCTCATCATTCAAAAGAAAAGGACTATTTAATCTATTTTATTGCTATGAAAGCTTTAAGGAATTTAGCAATACCAAAAACTTTCAGTTCTTAGCATAGTAGAAAAGAGTATTTTGAAGGCTTTCTAATAGCAGTTAGATGCCATCCTAAAGCTGACTAGAAGCTAGTTAGTGAAAAGAAGCATTAACTGAAAGGTTATTAAAGATAGAATATTGAGGACAAATAACTAAACTTAATTATAACCTTAAGATATTATACGGCGAGGGAAATGAAGGGAAGAAACTACAGAGAGATAAAAGGTATGCCTTACACAAGAAGAGAGTTCATACCTGGTGCTCCAAGGCCTAAAATTGCAAAATTTTCTACTGGAAATCCTAGCCAAGACTATGATCTTAAACTTGAATTAAAGGCTAAAGAAAGAGCTCAGATAAGGCATAATGCTCTTGAAGCTGCAAGAGTTGCCTTGAATAAAAAACTAGCAGATGTAGGAGAAGGTAATTATCATCTTTTGGTTAAGATTTATCCTCATATAGTGCTTAGAGAAAATAAGATGATAGCTACAGCAGGTGCTGATAGGCTTCAAGAGGGTATGAGAAGGGCTTTTGGGAAGCCTATAGGTCTTGCAGCAAGAGTAGAAATTGACGATACAATTCTTGAATTAAGTATAAAAAGGGAGAATTTACAAATAGCAAAAGAAGCTTTAAAAATAGCAGCAAGCAAGCTACCTATTCCTACATATGTGAAAGAGATTCCTTTAAAGCAAAATGTAATAGAGATTAAAGAGAAATAATATCTTATTAGAATCTTTTGTGATTAATAATGATTTGGATAGATGAGGAGAAGGTATTCTCAGAAATTAGAAAAAGAAATCTAAAGACTATTGTTTTAAATGCACCTGAAGGTCTTATGATGAAGGTGCAAGAACTTGCTTTTAAGATTCAGAATTTATTCAATGTGAAGACAATAATTATTGCTGATCCTTGCTATGGTATATGTGATACTGTTGATGAAGAAGCTGAAAGGTTAGAAGCTGATATAGTATTCCATATAGGTCATAACGTTGCTTTAAAAAGAATAGGAAAAAATACAGTTTTAATAGATGCAATAGATGATGTAGAATTTGATGAAGTCTTAAGAGCTTCTATACCAACCCTTAAAAAATATGGGACAATAGGGCTTTGCACAATAGCTCCATATATTCACAAAATCGAAAAAGTTCAATCCTTCTTAAAAGAAGAGGGAATTGAAGTAATGATAGGTAAAGGTAATTGGCTCGTGAGGAACGGTCAAGTATTTGGTTGTGATTTTCATACAGCCTTTGAAATTAGAGATTATGTGAAAGCTTTCGCTTTTCTAGGTCAGAGTATTTTCCATGCTGTAGGTATAGCTTTAGCTACAGATAAGCCAACTTTCATGCTTGATCCATACTATAAAGAGGTTTTAGATGTTACAGAAATGGCTTCAAATCTATTAAAAAAAGCTATACTATCAGTGTATAAAGCCTTAGATGCCAATGTAATTGGAGTAATAATAGGTTTAAAGGAAGGACAAAAAAGGTTAGATAGGGCTTTAAAGATTAAGGACGAGTTGGAGAAGCGTGGTAAAAATGTTCTACTAGTAGCTTTACATGAAGTTAAGAATGAAAGGTTGATTCAACTTCAGAAAATAGATGCTTTTATACAAACAGCTTGCCCAAGAATCTCTATGAACGGTGAAAGCTTCGATAAGCCAGTTTTATCGACTCTTCAAGCTGAAGCTCTTATTAGGTTATTGGATGGAAAAGATATTAATGATGTATTCCAAAGAGGTATTTGGGTTTAAAAATACTTTTATTAACTGGCATTAAATATTCTTACAATCTTGTCGAATCGTTTCTTAATCTCAAAAAAATTAAAAATAGTAGCTCCAGGGGATAAGCTTGCTGTAATAGAGGAGTTTAGTCCTAGTGAAGGGACTTATGTAAATGAGAGTTTGATTAGAGCATTAAAATTAGGAGTGGTAAGGTATAACCAAAAGAAAAAGGAAATAAAAATAGAGCCTTTGAAAAAGATTAAGATACCTAAGGTTGGAGATAGCATTATAGGACAGGTAGAATCTATACAGAGTAATATTGCCAACGTAAGAATTCATTATATAAATAATGAAAGAATCTCAAATAATTTTACTGGAATGCTTATTTTAAAGCCTGGAATAAAAATAAAGAGAGGAAAAGAAAAAACAATTGTTTGTAAGCTTGGCGATATAATTAGAGCAAAAGTTACAAGCTATAATAATGCTACGATTCATCTTTCTATAAACGATAATGAGAATGGAGTTATATATACAAGATGTAGTTCTTGTGGAGGAAATGTAATAAGAATCAATGGTAGAGTGAGATGTGTTGATTGTGGTTTAGTTGAAGAGAGAAAGCTTGCCTTTGATTTTGGAAAAGCAAAATTAAAGTGATCAAAATTCTTATTAATTGCCTTTTTTTTAAGAAGTTAATAATGGAAATTAAAGTGATCTCTAACGCTGAAAAGAATTTAATAATAGAAATAGAGAATGAGGACTTATCTATACCAGAGATAATTCATCATGAACTCCTCAAAGATGAGCATGTATTATTTGCTGGTTTTAGGGAACAGCATCCATTATTAAAGAAGATTAACATGAGAATTCAGACAAAAGATGTAGAGCCTTTAAACGCTTTAATCTCTAGTTGCTCAAAAGCTATTGAGAATACATCTAACTTACTTTCAAAAGTAAAGGATGTTCTTACTAAAGAGGGAGAATAAAATGGAGTTCTGTGAAAAATGTGGAACAAGACTGAAGTTTAAGCAGATAAAGACAGAAGGTAGATCTTTTCAAGGTTTAGCATGTGATAATTGTGGTTTTTACATAAGAATAGAGAAGATTACAGGTAAGTTTGAGAGATCGTCCTCAAACTATATAAAAATTCTTGGGGATGAATCAAAAGAGATAAAGACGCTACCTGTTACTACTATAGAATGCCCAAAATGTGGTAATACAACAGCTTATTGGTGGTTATTACAGACTAGAGGTGGAGATGAACCTCCAACCCAATTTTATAGATGCACTAATGAGAAATGTAATTATACTTGGAGATTATACACTTAATTTAATTATTTTGCCAGTAATAAATCCATGAGCATCTTTTGATCTATCTCAGCTCTTGTTCTCCATCCTATGTATAGTATATCTTTATCATCCTTTGAGAGATAGCCATTTTTAATAAATCTATCTAAGTTCATATCAACTCTCCACTTTGGGAATTTCTCTCTCAAGATCTGTTCAACATCTCTCTTTGGAGCTTTACCTTGTCTTGATATTATCAAAGCTATAGTTGCTGCTAAAGCAGCTATATCGTCTATTCTCCATCCAGATGTTGTTACATCGCTAACTACTAAAGGATTTTTTATTGTTATGAAAAATCTTGCTCTATCAATTTGCTCTTCAGAAGGCTTATCAATTGCTTCAAAATCCTCAAAAACAACCTTTACTTGAAGGTTCAATTTATCAAGCTCTGAGTTTAATAGATCTATTATGCTCATGAAATCTTTACCTAATATTTTCTTTAATTCCCATCCCCTTAATCCAGGCTTTCTATGTCTTTGAAAGAATAGTAACTGAGATGCTCTCTTCAGCTTTATGCTCATCTCTACATCTTTTTCACTCATTTTCTCTCCTCTTAATATTCTTCCAACTCTCATAGTCTATTGCTATAGGTAGAGAGCGAGCTATACTTTTCCTTGATTTTTTTAGAAGAGTTATGAATATTCTCTCTTCCAATGGGTCTATTAAAAGAGTTGCATAGCCTTCTGTCAATATAAAGCTTGTAATGTATGCTCTTTCTAAAGTCTCTTCAAAAGTATCTGCATAAACAAAATCCCAATAGTCTATTTTATCATTATCTTTTAATTTACTCATTAATTCTTTTAATAATCTCTTCATTTTTTCATCAAAATCTTTTAGGGAGATAAATTTAAGCTTGATTAGATCATCCATATCAAAAGTTCCAATAGGAATGCTTGGACTGAAATCTTCTCTCCATCTTTCACTCAATGGTAAAAGATTATTCCAATAATCTATAGCTTCTTTTAGCTTTTGAGAAAAGATTTGATCTATTGTAACTATAGGGTGCCAAGCATTAAGAAAGACTTCAGCTATAATCCTTGAGTCTAACATTCTTATCTTCAGCTCAACGAATATAGGATCTATGTAAAGAGATGATGAACGACTTTTTATCCAATCACTCTGTAGCTTTATTATAGATGATATAGCATTAATAGCCTCTGCATCCAAGAGCAACTCATCCAATAGCTTCCAATGAGGAAGATACTTTTTCAGCTTTTCAAGATAGCTTTTAACATTAACTTCAAATGGATCGATTCCTTCCTTTTCTACAGTTCTACACATCTCAACGATTCTTATTAAATCTTCTATACTAGCCTTTATCCTTTGCAAACTTCTTCACTACCTTTACTTCAGATTTTCCTTGAACATTTTGAACTATTATTACATGCGCATCATGCTCACTAATAGCAATCTGGCTAGGCGTAATCATTAGATATTGTACATCTTTACTCTCTTTAATAGTTGAGACTATAACTTTGAATATGACTTCACGATTTCTTGGATCCATATGAACATCAAACTCATCTACAGCTCTAAAAGGAGACATTATATGCTGCTGTAAAGATAGAAGAAAAGCCATTACGGCAACCGTTCTCTCACCACCACTCTGAGTATAAGCATCTAAAACAGATGGTATTCCTCCTCTGAAACCAACTAAAAGCTCTAAACCTGCTGTCTCTAAATCCTCTAAGTCAATAAGTCTCACAATACCTGAAGCATTAATCTTTGATAGTATGCTCTGATATGAAGGATTAACTTCATCTATAAGCTTTTGTAAAACTTTTCTCCAAACTTCTTTCCTCTTATCTAACTCTAAGGAAGCTCTTTTCCTATTTTCAGATAATATGCTTGCTCTTTCCTTTAATTCATTAAAAGTCTTTAAATAAGCGTTATACATTTCTTCTGCTTCCTCAGGTATAGCTCCAAGAGACTGAATTTGAGCATCTAATATCTTAATTTCAGCATCTATATCTATCAAATTTCTTTCAGTCTCTATTCTTTCACCAGCCTTTTCCATCAAAGGAGCTAATTCATTAAATTTCTTCTCTTCATCTTTTATCTCCCTTTTTATATCGCCTATCTCATCCTCTAAGCTCTTCTTTCTAAAGTTCAGTATGGCATCGTTAATCCTATAGTTAACATACTTCTCTAAACTTGAATTAATATCTTTATCTAAATTGCTTAACTCTATTTGAATCTTAGAAATTTTATCTTCAATCTGTCTTTTGTTAATATCAAAGCTCTTAACTTTCTCAGCTAGTTTTCCCATAGGCTCTACATTTAATTGAGTTAATAAATTCTCAGTTACTTGAATTTCAGTTATAGCCTTTTCAAGCTCAAGTAAAGAATAGTAAAGCTTCCTTTGCTCCATCTGTTGAAAAGTAATTTTTTCATAAGATTTTTTAATAAATTCCTTCGTCTGCTCTATTCTTAATTCAAGATCCTTCAAAATACTCATTTTATTCTTAAGCCTATCTTTTAGGGAGGATAATATCCTCTCATACCTTATTATCTGAGCCCATATAGCTTCTCTTTCTAAAAATCCTTTCTTTTTGATGAGTTCTTTTCTGATAAGGCTCTTCTCATAAACTTCTTTCCAATAATTTAGAGTTTGCTCAGCACTTTCAAGAGCTTTTAACGTTGACTCTTCTTCACTTATTAAACCTGAAAGTTTATCCTCAGCTTCTAGTATTTTTCTTCTGTATTCTTGAAAACCAACAGCCTCTTCTACCATCTTCAGCTTCTCTTGTGGTGAGATGATACTAAACTCTTCTACCATATTCTGATGCATTATTATGAGCATGTTATCAGGGTTTATACCAAATTCTCTAAATAGCCTTATAACTTGACTCTTATCTATTTCATGATAATCTGCTTCATACCAATATGAACCATCCTTTCTTAAGTAGCGAGATAGCATAAATGTATCTGATTTAATGAATGGTATCGGTCTCTTACCATCCTTTGGTTTATTATCAAAGATTAAAGTTGCTCTTGCTATTTCTTTTCCATGCCTTATCAAATCGCTTAACTTTCTACTCCTCTCAGTATATGTCTGACCTAAAACCACGGATATTGCAATAAGTATTGAAGATTTTCCTGCTCCATTCGGACCACAGATTATATTTAGTCCAGGCTTTAATGGAATTCTTGCATGTTCATAGGACATGAAATTTTCTAATATTATCTCGTTTATATTTACTGATACTTTTGGTTTATTTCCTGATAACATGCTCATAAATTCCACCATAATTAGTTGAACTTATTCTAAAAAGAACCTCCCATAAATCTAATAAAATCCTTTTTTGTCTTAAAATTTAAAGCGTAATTATAAATTTTCTCATAACCTATCGTTGAGTAAGGCTTCTCTCCATAATCATGCCCAGGATAAATCTCAACATCATCGTCTAAATTCATTAACTTTAATAGACTATAGTACAATTCTTCAGGATTACCTCCCGGTAAATCAGTCCTACCACAACTTCCTACGAAAAGAGTATCACCAGTTAACAGCTTTTTATCTATTAAAAGGCATATACTCTCAGGAGCATGACCAGGCGTATGAATAACTCTGATCTTTAATTTTCCTATCTCTATCACATCACCATCTTTTACAGATAAATCCTTCTTGGCTTTTGATTTCTCATGCATTATTATCTTAGCCTTTGTCTTTAATGCTAAGTCTTCATTCGCCATTATATGATCAAAGTGAGCATGAGTATTTATTATGTATGCTATTTTTAGATTACGTTTTTCAGCTTCTCTTAATATTCTATCAGTATCGTTAGCTGGATCTATAACAGCAGCGAGACAAGAATCTTCATCTCCTATCAAATATGTGAAATTCTTCATCTCACCAATAAGCATCTGAACAAATATCATTTAGAAACACTTTAATTATATTCTAAAAATTTAAGGCATTTAAACTAATTTATCAAATGGGAAATTATGGTAACTGCAGGGAAGGTCTTTGTTGTTAAAGAAGAGATTGATATAGATACAATAGCATCAAAACTTAAGGATTTTAGGACTGAAGAAATTCAAAAGCTCGATGATCGTGAGTTAAGGTTGATAACTGAGATAAGTGATATGAAGATGGTTATAAATGCTCTTCAAGGAAAATATTCGCAAGATCAAGTCATTACGATATATCATAGAGGAGAAAAAGTACCGACAGTTAGAACTGTAGAAGCTCCTTTCGTCTTTTCCAATTATAAGGGTAGAATATTTTTAACTATATTGGAGAAAAAGATGCAAGCAAATAGTATTGCAAATCAAATGAGTAAAATATTGTTCTTGACTACAGGGCATATAGTAGAGGCAAGAATAGCTCCAGAAACAATGAGAAATTTTCATGAGCAGAACTTTGAGGATACAAAGGTAGTATTCTTTAATGATGTTGATATTCCTAATGTTAAAAAATTATCTCTTTATGGCTCAAGCCTAGCCGATACAACATTATACACTGATTATTGCAGTCATGGTAATGTATGGTATATTGTAATAAAGCCAAAAAGGTATGGTTTCATAGTAGGAATAACAAGAGATGGAGTAGTAACTATATTTAGTAAAGTAGAAAATGATGACTTCATAAATTATGTAAAAAATGAGATATATCCTTTAATCTCTTAACCCTTTTCTTTTTGTGACTTTAACTCTTCTAAAATCTTCTTCAAGTAAGGTGCTTCCTCATATCCATGAATATTTTTTGATATTATCTCATAAACTTCGTTTGGATTACGAACTCCAAATAAAACGTAAGAACTCCTTCCTCTTGGAACAGATATCGTTCTTCCACCACTTACTGCTATTCCTCCACTAAATCCTTTCTTTGAAGTAGCACCCATACCAGCAGTAGCAACTGCTAAATCTTCTCCTAATCCAAAACCTGATGCAGTTATAGGGAATATGGTACCATAGTTAAATATGCGACCGAGAATACCTTTTGTGAGAGCGAGATCGTTAATCTTATCATAAGTCAACTCACGTCTTTTATACGATAAAAATCTCAGTTCAGATATTATTCTCTGATCTGTAACGTAAAAAGCATGACCTCTTCGATAAAATTCTGTTAGAATCGATCCTAAAATACTTGCAATAATTGATGGCATTTGCACATAATATAGTGGTAAATTATA
>JAVZMU010000017.1:0-17850 GCA_038883135.1 Nitrososphaerales archaeon | reverse complement strand
AAAATATAATAATCAGAGTTTTAGAGTTAGCTATTAAATCTTCCATAAGGGTTTGTGAAGGACAAGCTAAAGATTTGAGAATGTCTTCAAGTAAGCGCTTTTACTCAAAAGAAACTTACTTCAATATGATTCAAAGTAAAACTGCAACTCTCTTTGAGGCTGCATGCAAGGCTGGTAGCATAGTTGGTGATGCTGGAGAGAAGGATGAGAGATTTATGGCTAGCTTTGGAAGATACATTGGCATAGCCTTTCAACTAGTGGATGATTTACTCGGTATCGTAGGTGACTCTAGACTAACAGGAAAGCCTGTTGGAAGCGACTTGAGGGAAGGAAAGAAGACTCTAGCCTTATCTTTAGCCTTAAAGCTTGCAAGCGATGAAGATAGAATTAAGATACAAAGGGTCTTTGGGAAGAAAAAGGTTACGCAAGAAGAAATGGAAGAAGCATTGAAAATTATTTCTGAAACAAAAGTAGCTGATAAAGTGAGAGACGAAGCTAGATTTTATGCCAATAAAGCCCTCTCGATCCTTAAAAGATATCCTGATTCTCCTGCAAAGAAGAGTTTATCAGAATTAACCAATTTTATAGTAGCTAGAAATTTATAAAAAGAAATCTTTAACATAAGAAACACCAACTAAATAATTGAGTACAATTGGTAGAGATTCAGCCTGATGTTTTGCTAATAATTCGTAAGCATGCTTTATTGAATGCTTATAAGCATAATGGGAAATGTGAACTAAACGCAGTCTTAGGGAAAGTTCTAGGTGAAAGACCAGATCTAAAAAATCTTGCAAAGGAATTATATACCATATTGAAGCAAATAGTGGATGAAGTTAATCAACTTAGCTTGGATGAGCAGCTATCTATCCTTAAAACGAATTTTCCAGATGCTATTATGGAAGTTCCTAAGGCTAAAGTTGAGGAAAAGAAACTTCCGCCTCTCCCCGATGCTGATAAATATGCTAAAATAGTTACTAGATTTTCTCCAAATCCAGATTGCGCTCTTCATTTAGGCTCAGCCCGTGCAATTATTCTTTCTCATGATTATGCAAGACAATATAAAGGAAAGTTTATTCTTAGGTTTGAGGACACGGATCCAAGACTAAAAAAAGCATCTTTGATATTTTATGATTTAATCAGAGAGGATCTTAAGTGGTTAGAATGTAAATGGGATGAAGAATTTATTCAGAGTGATAGGCTCAACATATATTACGAAATTGTAGAAGATTTAATCAATGTAAATGGAGCTTATGTTTGTACTTGTCAACCAACAACTTTTCGTGATTATATAGCCTCAAGCAAAGCTTGCCCGTGCAGGAATTTAACCTTAGAGGACCAGATGGGGAGATGGGAAGATATGCTGGTTGGGAAGTACAAAGAGGGGCAAGCTATCGTTAGGGTTAAAACTGATCTTAATCACCCCAATCCTGCTGTAAGAGATTGGCCCGCCCTTCGCATTGTTGATACAATAAAGCATCCACATCCAAGAGTTGGATCAAAGTATCATATTTGGCCATTATACAACTTTGCAGCAGGCGTTGATGATCACTTAATGGGCATAACTCACATAATAAGAGGGAAGGAGCACTTAACAAACACTGTAAGGCAGATGTATATGTATAAGCATTTAAATTGGAATTATCCAGTTGCCATCCATTATGGGAGGCTAAAGATAGAAGGAGCAGTATTAAGTAAATCTAAGATTATCCAAGGCATAAAAGATGGATTGTATGAAGGTTTTGATGATCCTAGACTTGCAACTTTTTTGGCTTTAAGGCGGAGAGGCTTCCAGCCAGATGCTATTCGCAAATTGATATATGATGTTGGGATCAAACCAGTGGATGTAACCTTAAGCTGGCAAAATCTTTACTCTTATAACAGACAAATAATCGATAGAATTGCATCAAGGTACTTTGCCATAATAGATGGAATCGAACTCCAAATTCATGGAGTGAAAGAGAATTTAAGAGCAATCTTACCGAAGCATCCTGATGACAAATCAAAAGGTAATAGAGAGATAAAAGTCTATCAAGAAAACGATATTGCAAAAGTCTTAGTTTCAAAGTCCGATATAGAAATATTACTATCAAAACCTATTATAAGACTCATGGGGCTTATGAACATTAGTGACGTGAGGTATGAGGATAATTATCTTAAGGCAAATTTTAAGGGATTATCTATTAATGAAGCGAAGGCTGCTAATGCACCCATTATCCACTGGCTTCCTACTCATGGAATTGTTAAAATAGTTTTAGTAATGCCTACGGGAAAGAGAATCGAAGGTTTAGCAGAGAAGAACCTTGCTGATGAACCTTTAAATTCTTTAGTGCAGTTAGAAAGAATAGGATTTGGGCGCATAGATTCAAAGTTTGATGACAAAATAGTTATCTACTTCACATCAAAATAGTAATAAAGTTAAAAAGTACCAAATTAAATTCTTAAGAATTATTAGTGAATAAATTGTCTCTAGCTGAAGAAGTTAGGGAGGAGATAAAAAATAAGAGTAAACTGAAAGGTTTTATTACGCCTTTTTATGAGAAATATTCCATATATAATATACCTACAACTATTCTATCAATCTTCAAAGCGAGTAGATCACAACGTAAAACAATACCAAAGAGAATAGTTGAAGATTATCTTGATGATGTAAACAAAATAATTCTTTTAGTGATTGATTCTATGGGTTTCAAAAATTTTTTAAATCCCCCTATGGAGAAATCTATCATAAAAATTCTATCAAATAATGGTATTATGATTCCTATTACTTCAACTTTTCCATCTACTACAACCACTGCTCTTACTACTATTAATACCGGAGTAACTCCTCAAGAACATGGCATCATCGGCTATACCATGTATATAAGAGAATATGGGCTAATTGCTAATATGATAGACTTTACTCCAGCTTACGATTATAGGTGGGGTATGCTATTGGAAATGGGACTTGATCCAAAAGGATTTCTTGGACTTGAAACCATTTATGAGATTCTTAGTAAAAAAGGAGTAAAAACTTATGTTATCACAAGACATAAAGACAGCGGATTATCTAAAATGTATCATTCTGGTGCTAAAATCTTTAGCTATATAAACTCCTCAGACCTTTTCGTAAATCTAAGAAAACTATTAGAAAGCGAGGCTAATGAACAAATTTATGTTTTTGCTTATTGGGATTTATTAGATGCTATTTCTCATATTTATGGTCCTTCTTCTCAAGAAGCTCTAGCTGAGCTTGGTAGCTTTCTTTATTCTTATAAGAACGAGTTTATAGATAAATTGGGAAACGAAGCAGCAAAAAAGACTTTATTGATTATAACAGCAGATCACGGTCAATTAGAATTATCTGAAAAAAATACCATCTTTCCTTCAGACCATCCTGAACTCATGGACAAACTATGGGTTCCACCCACCGGTGATTCAAGAGCAGCTTTCCTATACGTAAAACCTGGCAAGATAGATGAGGTTAAAGATTACATTAATAGAAGACTCAAAGATAAATTGTTTGTTTTAAAATCTAATGAAGCTATTGAAGAAGGTCTCTTTGGTATTGGATCAAAAAAAAGAATAAATGATAGAGTAGGAAATCTAATAGTCCTTCCTTACGAAAACTATTCTTTTGCTTATCGCCATAGAGGATCAGAGAAGGATTTTATAATGAGAGGTTCCCATGGTGGACTATCTGAAGACGAGATGCTTGTACCTCTCATTTGCAAAAATATAAAGCCTTGATCATTAATTAAATTTAAAATTTTTAGCGTTTACCTTATAAGTAAGTCCGTAAAAATCAAAGGTGCGCAAGCCGCAGATGATAAGCAAAATGGATGCGGAAAAAGAAATAAAAAATAGTAAAGATCCTAAGCCCTACTTCGTAAAGTTCGACGTTCCTAAAGAGTTATCTGATGCAGCCTATGATATTTTACGCCAAGTTAAGCAGAGCGGAAAGGTAAAAAAGGGAACTAATGAAGTTACTAAAGCTGTTGAGAGGGGTTTAGCAAAACTCGTAATAATAGCTGAAGATGTAGAACCTCCTGAGATAGTGGCTCATCTACCTATTCTTTGTGAAGAAAAAAAGGTGCCATATATATTTGTGCCAAGTAAAGTTCAGATTGGCTCGGTTCTTGGTATGGATGTACCTGCTGCATCAGCCTGTATAATAGAAGCTGGAGAGGCATCTGGAAACTTAGATCAAATCATAAAAGCTATTTCTAAGCTGAAGAAAAGCTAAGTTATATACTCGCCTGTAGTTAAATATCTTTTTTCATGCCTTAAGATGATCTTAACCTTTTTTAAATCATAATCCGTTTTAAAAATATCTTTGTCTGTTTGAGCTGCAACAACTCTCCCAACAAATATTGTATGATCACCAGTATTGAGTATTGACTCCACCTTACACTCAATATGTGCTACGCATTCTCCTATCAAAGGCGGCTTCACCTTCTTTGCTGGTAAGGCTGTCAAGTTAGATTCCTTAAACTTATCCACATCTTTACCAGATACGCTTCCTAAATAATCAATAATATTCACGAGTTTTTTAGTAGGTATGTTTATCACGAACTCATGAGTTTCTTTTATGAGTTTATGAGAATACCTTGTTAAAGCTATGCTTATGGCTATCAAAGGGGGGTCAAAAGATGTTGGCATTGTCCATGCAACTGGGATTATATTTGGCTTACCTGAATTATTGATGCTAGTAATCAGTACTATGGGTCTTGGATACAACAATCTAGTTGCCAAATTAGGTTTTATGTTTATTTTCTCGGATATTCCACTCATAATTATGGTTTGTAATAAAAATTAGATAATCTTTTTCTATAAAGCTCAGAGAAAAAATTAAAATCCAATTTTACTTTTTATCCTTAGAGCCGAATTGGAATTAAAAATAGTTAAGATAGAGCCACCTGAGGGCGTAAACATGATTATTGGGCAAAGTCATTTCATAAAGACTGTAGAAGATATTTATGAGGCTTTAGTAAATTCAGTACCAAACATAAAGTTTGGTTTAGCTTTTTGTGAGTCTTCTGGCAAGTGCCTTGTTAGACATGATGGCAATGATGATGATTTGAGAAAAATTGCTTCAGAAATAGCCTTCAAATTAAGTTCAGGACATACATTCATAATCTTCATAAGAAATGCATACCCTATTAACGTATTGAATAGAATCAAAGAAGTGCCCGAAGTGTGTAACATTTATTGTGCAACAGCGAATCCAGTTGAAGTGATTGTTGCTGAAACAGATCAAGGCAGAGGGATATTAGGAGTTATAGATGGGTTAAAATCTAAAGGAATAGAAGGAGATGACGATATTAAATGGAGAAAAGATCTCCTTAGAAAGATTGGTTATAAGCTCTAATTTTTTAGTTATTTTTACATCCTAACTATCTATTCAATTCTTTTATTATTTCTATTATTATTGATGACGGTGCATCTGTCTTTATTCCCTTAGCATTTATTGCACTTCTAATCGCTCTATATCCTTTATCCTTTATAGCATCAATAATATCATTCAATCTTGGTACGTTCAATTGTAATTTATCAGCAATCTTATCAGGAATGTAATAAGTAGGGGGCATATCAGCCTCGTTTAGCGAATTTATTATTATCTTTTCACATTCTTTGGTTAAATCTATATTATTCAATAAATAAGATAAAAAATCTTTATCATGAATATATTTTGTCCAAAGAGGACCAGCAAATCTGAAGGTTGCTGAACATTTATCACAATTTTTTTCTATGAGTAAGCTTACCTTTCTATTAAAGCAGTTAAAGCAGTGAAGGATATATCCCAAGCTATTTCTCGTCTCATCAGCATATTTTGCTCCTAATGCTATAGTAGCATAAAGGCGGATGTAATGTCTCTTACTGTGGGAGAATAAAGGGTGAATCCCTATATCTAACTTCATGGCTGAATATGCTAAAGCTCCTAACAAAAGCCTAATTCCTATCTCATGACAGTACTCAGTATTAAGAGAGTAACCAAAATACTTTCTTGCAGAAACCTCAGGATAAATTCCACATAATACTGCTGTATCAGTAGCAGTTATAGATATTAGTCCTTTATCTCTCACCGCCCTTATTGCACAATCCAAATAAGGAACAGGGGAGCCGAAGGGATCGATATCCACTATCTCGAATCTATCTCTAGGAGAAGAATGTTCTATGAGAAAATGGCAAGCATCCATAATGAAGAATGAGCATTTATCATAAACTCCATTTATCTTTGCTGATGCTTTTGCATAATCAATGGCAATAGGATTAAGATCGTTCATAAACACTTCATTTATCTCAGGAACTTCAACAGCAACTCTAACGCCTCTAGCTCCTACTCCTGCTAAAGAGTCTGCCATTCTAATGCATCCAGATAGCCTTTTTGCCATAGCTTTGTAGATGGATATTGATAAATCCCTGTTTAACTTAGCTTGAGGATTATAGAATGCAGGCATCTTTGGGGGGATATCAGATTCAATGGAGAGTTTTGGAACTAATAGAGTTGTTCTACCTTCCACTATTTTTATGGCTTGTTCATTAAAAGACAATAATCCTCAACCTTATCTAGCAAGATTAAATTATATCGTCATAAATTAAAACTATGTGTAAAACTTGAAAGAATTAGTTAAAGTCTGGCTTATAACAGGTGATCCAGGAATAGGTAAAACAACAGTTTTAATGAAAATTATGAATATCATTAGAAATAATGGTTATGCTTTAGGAGGTATGTTATGTAAAGAGATTAGAGTTAAAGGTGAAAGGACTGGCTTTGAATTAATGGATATAGCATCAGGTCGAAAAGGAGTTTTAGCATCTACAAAACTTAATACAGGCCCTAGACTTGGGAAATATCGAGTGAATCTTGTAGACTTGGCTGAAATAGGAGCAAAAAGCTTAATGGATGCTATTAATTTTTGTGACGTAATAATATGTGATGAGATAGGACCGATGGAGCTCTTCAGTCCTGATTTTAGACATGCTGTAAAAGTTATAGTGGAAAGTGGAAAACCAGTACTAGGTGTTGTTCATAAGCGTCTTAAAGATCCTCTCATTCAAGAATTAAAGTCGAAACCTTTTGTTGAAATCATAGAGGTCACACTTGAAAATAGAGAGAAACTTCCTACAAAATTAGCTGAAGAAATTCTTTCAAAGATCAAAGGGTAAAGATCATGGAATTTGAAGATAGAAAAATAGCTGGTGTTGATGATGCAGGAAGAGGTGCAATATTAGGTTCTTTGGTAATCGCAGGAATAAGTGTGAAGGAAGATAAACTAGATCAATTAATTAGAATAGGTGTAAAGGATTCTAAACTATTATCGCCAAAAAGAAGAGTTAATCTTTACCATCAAATCATGAAAATAGCTGATAATGTAGCTGTAATAAAACTTAAGCCTGAGCAAATAGATGATTACGTTTTAAAGGGAAAGAAGTATAAAAGGTTGAATTATCTTGAAGCCTTATCAATGGCAAAGGCAATAGAATCTTTAGATGCTGAGATTGTTTATGTAGATGCATCGGATGTAAATGTTAATAGGTTTAAACAGGATATTTTAGAAACTTTGCAAAGAAAAGTTGAGATCATTTCGGTTCATCATGCTGATAGAATTTATCCTATAGTATCTGCAGCATCCATAATCGCTAAAGTGAATAGAGATAAAGAAATATTTGATCTATCTCAAAAATTTGGAGATATTGGAAGTGGTTATCCAGCTGATATTAAGACTGTAAAATTCTTAGAGCAATGGCTCAAAAAATATGGAGATATTCCCCCTTTTGCTAGAAAATCATGGAAAACGATAAAGAAGCTTTTAAACTCAAAGCGTGAGCTAAAATAGACTTATAGCATATAATTTGGTAGATTATGGCATGAAGGATATTTGCCTAGGCTTTGAGGTTCATCAACCCTTTAGGATAAAATCTAACTTTTTTTGGGACCATTTAGAGTTTCAATCGGTACCAAAAGGAGAGCTGATGAGACATTATTTTGATCAATCTCTAGATAAAGAGATTTTTAACAGAGTTGCTAAAAAATGTTACTTACCATCAAATCAAATATTGCTTGATCAGATAGAATCTTATAAAAGAAATAACAAAAAAGTGAAGGTTGCCTTTAGCCTCTCAGGAATATTCCTTGAGCAGTGTGAGATGTGGAACAAAGATGTATTAGACTCCTTTAAACAGCTTGCTGATACTCGTTGCGTTGAATTCTTAGATCAGACTTATTATCATTCTTTATCTAGCTTATGGTCTGATAAAAGCGAGTGGATTGAGCAAATTAAGATGCATAAACAAGCGATGAAGGATTTAATAGGAGTTGAGCCTACATTTTTTGAGAATACGGAGTTTCTTTACAATAATACAATAGCCAAGTATGTAGAAGAATTGGGCTATAAAGGCATATTTACTGAGGGTATAGAAAAAGTATTAGGTTGGCGTTCTCCAAATTATGTTTATAGACCTAAAGGCTGTGAAAAACTTCGCCTTTTAATGAGAAACTACAAACTTACAGACGATTTCGGCTTTCGTTTTTCTGCGAGATGGTGGGAAGAATATCCTCTAACTGCTGACAAATATTCCTTATGGTTGCAAGCAACCCCTGGACAATGCATAAACTTATTTGCAGATTACGAAACTTTTGGTGAGCATCACTGGCCTGAAACTGGGATCCATGAATTTCTCAGGTATCTTCCTCAAGAAATATTAAGCAAAGAGGATTTGAGTTTAGCAACACCAACAGAGATAGTTGAGAAACATGAGCCTGTAGGTGAGATAGATGTGAACGAATCAAGTAGCATATCTTGGGCAGATATTGAACGTAATACAAGTTGTTGGTTAGGAAATACTATGCAGTGGGCCTTTTATAGATCTGTTGTTGAACTCGCACCTTTGGTAAAAGAGTCAGAAGATGAAGAATTGTTAAGAATATGGAGATACTTACAGATGAGTGATCATCTATACTACATGTTTACAGCTGGAGGAGGACCTGGTGAGGTTCATAGCTACTTTAGTCCACATGGAAGCCCTTATAATGCCTTCATTAACTCTTTAAGTGTTGTTATTGATTTTAAAGCAAGAGTTAGAGAGAGAATAATTGCAGCAATCTTCCCATTTGAATTTCATAGCAAAGATTTTAGCAGAAAAGTTTGGAGTCTTAAAGGTCTCATAAAAGCAATTGAACATTCAGACATAAAATCAATAGAATCTTATATGAAGCAAGGAGAACTTAAAGAATGGATTGAAGATTCTCTTCAAGACTACGATTTGGCAAAAAAGCTAGAAGAATTAAGATATTTATCAGGAAACGAATTGAAGAAAAATCTTTATGAAATTATAGTTAATCGTTACGAAGAATTATTGAAATATCAAAGATTAATCATCAAGCCTAGAGCGATACCAACTGAAGAATTTGCGAGAATCTCTGATAAGGCTCGCTATATACTAAGAAAGCTACCATCTTGGAATGCTTTTTGGTTCAATAAAAGTAATGGAGAATATACTGGACATTATGCTATGAGCTTTGCAGAATTTGTTGATAAGATTAAGAATGTTGATATAAGTTCTATAGAATTCCATGCTTATCGAGGAGACTTCTCAAAATGGATAAGAGATGCACTTCATGATGACGAACTTGCTAAAGAGTTAGAAGATATTATTACTAAAGGTTATCATGGAGAGGAGTTAAGGAATGCCATATACGATTCTGTTAGGAAAAGATTTGACGAGTTGGTTAGAATTTCTAAGGAGCAATATTTAACTTTATAGAATAAAGGATTAAATGATGAAAAATGCGAATAGATTTCCATGTTCACACAAAATGGTCATATGATGCTTTTGGAGATTTATCTGAAATTAGTAAATGGGCGAGATTAAAAGGAATAGATGTTGTAGTTGTCACTGATCATGATAAAGTTACCATTCAAAAGCCTAAGAAGATAAACTCAATATGGTTTATTCCTGGCATAGAAGTAAAGACTTCCTATGGACATGTTTTAGGAATAAATCTTCAGGACGAACTCAACATTAAATTATTAAAGGAAAAACCTATTGAAGCTATACATAAAACAGGAGGCTTTTGTGTTCTTGCTCATCCTTTTGATTCAAGAGGTAATAGAAAGATTGGAAAATTAGGAGGTATTGATGCCATAGAAGTTATAAACTCATCTTCCATATTATTTAACTTCAACTCTAGCTTATCAAAGGCTTATGCTAGAGCGCTAAACCTAACAGAGGTTGCTGGGAGTGATTCACATATTCCGTCAACAGTTGGAGATGCATTTGTAGAGGTTGAAGAAATAGAATTCTTAAATGCTATAAAATCTATATTCAATGGTCGTGGCAAGGTATTCGGAAAGCCTATCTCAATGGTAGATAGAATTAAGTTAAACTTATTACGTATAATCAAAGGCAGGTTTTAGGATTCTTCTAAATTATAGATTTTTGGTAATTCAACGCTTAAGCTCATATCTAAATCTTCATCTACCTCGATATTATGCAGAGCTTTTGCTATAGGGTCGTAATCACTGAACTTTGTATCTTTATAGCCTGATGTTAACAGGATTGCTGTTAAGCCTTGCTTATCACTTATACTTATCCCGTATTGTATCTTTATAGAACCATTACCAAATAATGAGCCTATTCTACTCACTGATGCAGCAACATCCTCTGCAGATACACTTCCATGGCTTGTAATACATAGAATAGCACTACTGGCTTGACTCAACTCGGCAATTTGATGCACGGATCGAGAAACTTCTATAAGTGCTTGTTCTGTTGCTCCAAGAGATTCACAAACACTCAAGATGGCGTAACCCCTTTGGTTTATTGCTTCAATAAACTTTCTTAAACCAATTCCAACGTCTTTTCCCTGAGGAGATTCCATTAATTTGTTGAGAGCAGTTGAAATCTTTTCATTCATAAGAGCATATACATCTAGCATGGACTCTTTTGGAGCTTTTTCTAGTAATGAATCGTTATCTATAATTATTACAGCGTCAGATAACTTTCTTATCTGTCTCAGTGCTACGCCTGCAAAAAAGTGCTTATTCTTCTCAAACTTAAAGGGCATAGCCACTATGCTAATAACAATTACTTTGCTCTCTTTGGCTATTTTTGCCAAGAGTGGTGATAGTCCTGAACCAGTATTACCTCCTAAACCTGATACTATAAAGACATATTTAGAATCAACTAAAATCTTTCTGATCTGCTCTATATAGTCTTTAGCCATGCCCCTTATATTTGAGGGTGATTTTGATGAGTATGAATCTGGATTTATAAGTATCTTCTCACCTATAGGGGAGTAGCTAAGATCCTGCTCATCATAGCTTACATATAAGAACTTTTCAATTGGGATGCTGGAGCGATGAAGATAAGAAAGAATACGACAACCAGCGCTTCCAACGCCAAAAGCAATTATTCCTGCTCCAGGAGAACGAGTCCTGACTTCTTTTAATAATGATAAAGAACGATTAAGCTTCAATTTAATTAGCGACGTTACCTTATAATCCTCCAAATTAATCTTTGTATGATTAAAATGTTAAACCATTCGTTAAAAGGGATTGACCCTTATTTCTCAAGTAATCTTTTACCTTTAGAATGGATTCTTTACTTTTCATTAATTTATTATTTAGGTTAAGTTAAAAATAACCATTTATTAATTAAGGTAGGATTATTATTAGTGAAAACACTGCTGTAGAACTCGCTTCATGGGTGATATTTATTGAAAAAGTACTTCTTTGTAAAGTCCTTTGGTTGCTCTGCTAATAGATCGGATACTGAAATTATGATAGGGCTTCTCGAAGATGCTGGTTATCTTCTAACCGATTTAGAGAAAGCTGATTACGTATTAGTAAACACTTGTGGTGTAAAGCAACCAACTGAAGATAGGGTTATTTTTACTTTGAAACAAATCTCATCTTTAAATAAGAAGTTGATAATAGCAGGTTGTTTACCCAAAATAAATTTTGAGAGAATTGTAAAGACAATTCCAAATTTTTCTGCAATACTAGATCCAAGATCGATTCATTTAATAGTCAAAGTCGTTAAAAAAATTGAGGAAGGACATGATAAATTATTAATCTTCTCAGATGAACCAGCTATAAAACCTTCCTTGCCTAAGCACCTTCTCAATCCAGTTATAGGTATCATCCAAATAGCCGAAGGTTGCCCTATGGCATGCACTTATTGCTGTACAAGGTTTGCAAGAGGTTCTACATATTGCTACCCCGATGATAACATAGTGAGCGAGGCTAATCGTTTAATAAGAAAAGGTTGTAAAGAGATATGGATAACTTCTCAAGATAATAGTGTATATAACTTTAAAGGAGTAAAGCTTCCAGAACTTATAAAGAAGATTTGTAAGATTGAAGGAGAGTTCTTTTTAAGAGTAGGTATGATGAATCCTATCCACACAAAAACAATTTTGAAAGATTTGATAGAATCCTACTTTGACGATAAGGTATACAAATTCTTACATTTACCATTACAGTCTGCAAGCGTGAGAATTTTAGAGCTAATGAGAAGAGGATATTCACCAAAGGATGTTATTGAGATAATAGATTCATTTTTATCATCTTTACCTTCTTTAACTTTATCAACAGATGTGATAGTGGGTTTTCCTACAGAGAGTGATGAGGATTTTGAAGATACGATTAAATTTATTCAAAAGATAAAGCCAGATATAGTTAACGTTTCGAAGTTTGGTATTCGCCCTAAGACAGAAGCATCAAAATTAAAACAATTATCTCATGATATAATCGAAAAGAGATGTAAAGAACTGACTCAAATTATTAAAGAAGTATCTTATCAGAAGAACTTAAAGTGGATTAATTGGGCTGGTAGATGTTTAGTAAGTGAAAAAGGCAAAAAAGATTTCTCATGGATAGCTAGAAATTTTGCTTATAAACCTATAGTTTTGAAAAGTGATCAAAATTTATTAGGAAGATTTGTTGACGTTGAGATAGTTGATGTGAGAAGTAATTATCTAGTAGGTAAGCTCCTTTAGCTTTTAGATGGCTTTTAACTGCTTAACTATAGGTGGTCTAGACTTCCTGAGTATCTTATAGCCACAAATACACTTTATCTCTGGTAGTTGGGCTAATTTCTCAGCAGTAACTTGAGTACCACATCTAACACATTCGTAAACAACTCCTCCAAAAACCTCTTTTTTTTCAGAACTGCTCAATCCAAATTAATTTAGAAATACTAATATTTGAAAATTACTTTGATTTATTAAATCTAACAGCCCTTAAACGTATAAGTGAAAAGGCAAATCTTAAGATCTCTAAGATGGAGAGCTTCGCCCTTCCTTTTTTCCTTCCAAAGAATATTATTGGAACTTCTTTTATCAATAATCCTAGCTTAGAGCAAAGAAGTAGACTTTCTATTTGATAAGAGTAGCCTTTACTGCTTAAAGTGAAGTTAAGCAAATAATTAACTGCCTTTCTACTCAAAGCTCTAAAGCCACTTGTTGCATCCTTTTCTTTTATTCTAAATATTAAATGCACAAACAAGTTAGCACCTTTGCTTATTATTTTACGATACCAAGACCATGATGTTGAGCCTCCACCCTTAACATATCTTGAACCTATAATTACATCATATCCCTTAAGAATCTCTTCTACAAAATTCGATAAATAATAAGGAGGGTGAGAGAGATCAGCATCCATCTGTATAAATACATCTGGAGATAGATTAGATAAAGACCATCTAAAGCCATCGATATAAGCTGAACCTAATCCATACTTTCCTGCCCTCGATAATAAATGAACATTTTTGTTAACTTCAGCAATTTTCATGACCAAATCTCCTGTCCCATCTGGACTACTATCATCGATGATTATTATGTGTAAATCATGATGGTTATGGGAGAGATTTTTAAAAGCTTCTTCTATGAGAAGAGGTATATTATCACGCTCATTATAGGTTGGTATAAGTATAGCTATTCTCGCCATTGCTACCATCAATTATCTCAATAGGTGGCTTTAATGGCATCCTTAACTGAAGATGCTATGTTAAAAATATCTTGCTCTTTGAGGTCAGGGTGGACTGGTAGTGATATAACATGTTCAGACGCCCAAATAGTTTTAGGAAGTTTATCATTATAGCCAAGTTTTTTATAAAGTTGAGTTTTATGTATAGGAATTTTATAGTAGACAGTCGCTCCAATGCCTTTGTTATTAAGGATTTTTAGTATTACATCACGATTCTTCTCTAAAGATATTGTGTAAAGATACCAATTGTATACACAATCTTTTTTTTCTTTTGGCAAAATTATTCCTTTTAAACCCTCAAGGCACTCAGATAAAATCTTTGAATTTTTTCTTCTCTTTTCCAAAAATGAATTTATCTTTTTCATCTGAACGTTTATCAAAGCTGCCTCTATTTCAGGCATCCTTAAGTTTAGACCTAGTACATCTGAATCATGAGAAATAGTTATGCCGTGATTTCTTATCTTCTTCAATTTAATATACAACTCATCGTCGTTAGTAGTTATAGCACCACCTTCTCCACATGTAATGACCTTTGTTGAGTAAAAGCTGAAGCAACCTAAATTACCAATAGAACCTGTTTTATTACCTCTATATGAAGAGCCTAAAGATTGGGCAGCATCCTCTATTACAAACAAATCATACTTTTTTGCCAATTTGATGATACTATCCATATCTGAAGGGTGACCATAGAGATGAACAGGGATTATTGCTTTTGATCTATTAGTAATTTTTCTTTCAAGATCATCTATATCCATAGTGTAATCATCTAAATTTATATCAACAAAGATTGGCTTTGCACCTCTAGCAAGGACCGTATTGGCTGTAGCAATAAAAGTGAAAGAAGGCATTAAAACTTCATCACCATAACCAATATCTAACGCAATAAGAGAAGCTAATAAAGCTGATGTACCAGAATTCACAGCTATAGCATGTTTAACTCCTACGAATTTGGCAAGATTCTTTTCGAATTCTCTAACCATTAAGCTTCCATCGAAACTAGAATCTGTAAGTTTCCCACTGCTTAGAACTTTCATTACTTCTTCCTTTTCTTCATTCCCTATCAAGGGTTTATTGATAGCGATCAAGGTAACCACAATATTATTTTAACATTTAATTAAATTGATTTGGAATTTAGATTTTTATCAAGATAAACCATTAAAGAGCAAAGTTACATTAATGAATCTTATTGATAAACTTAAAAAAGCATAATGTAAGAATCTTAATTAATGGTAAAGCCTAATTATTCATTATAACATTATCTTTAATAATTATAAGCAAAGGTTATTATAATCTATAGATGAACATAAGCCTTTGATATGAAGGCTAAAGTTGCCATAATTGGAGTAGGGAATTGTGCTTCAGCATTAGTGCAAGGAGTTCATTACTATAAGAATTCTAAACCAGATGAGGCTATAGGATTAGCAAAGTATGATCTAGGAGGATTAAAGCCTTATGATATAGAGTTTGTAGCTGCTTTTGATGTTGATGAGAATAAAGTAGGGAAGGATTTAGGAGAAGCCATATATGAATATCCAAACAATACTATAAGAATATGTGATGTTCCCAAATTAGGAGTAAAAGTTGAAAAAGGAGTAGTAATGGATGGAATAGGAAAATATGTAAAAAACGTAATAAAAATTTCTAATAAAGATTCTGTAGATGTTGCGTCTGTAATAAAGAATAGTGGTGCAGAAATAGTTGTTAATTACGTCCCTGTAGGAAGTGTAAAGGCTGCAAATTTCTACGCAGAGCAAGCTCTAAAAGCAGGGGCAGCCTTCATAAACGCTATGCCAGTCTTTATAGCATCAAATCCTGATTGGCAATCGAGATTCTCTGATTATGGATTACCAGTAGCAGGGGATGATGTTATGAGTCAGATAGGAGCTACCATTCTCCACAAAACTCTAATAAAACTTTTAGTGGATAGAGGCGTTAAGGTGGATGAAACTTATCAGCTTAATATTGGGGGTGACATGGACTTTCTCAACATGCTAGAAGAGGAGAGATTAATAGATAAGAGGGAGAGTAAGACAAGCGCAGTTAGAGCCATGATTCCTTATCACGTACCAACAAGAATCGGACCTAGTGATTACGTTAAATTCTTAAATAATGAGAAAATATGCTATATCTGGATAAAAGGAAGATATTTTGGCAATTCTCCTATAACCATGGACGTTAAACTAAGTGTTATAGATGCACCTAATAGCGCAGGAGTTATGATAGATGCTATTAGAGGTACAAAGATAGCCCTAAAAAGAAGTATTAGTGGACCTTTGATAAGCTTATCGGCTTACTGCTTTAAGCATCCTCCAGTTCAAATGCCTTTTGATGAAGCGAAGATAGCCTTTATGAATTTCATAGAAGGGAAGATTAACAGATAAATTTATTTTAACAATACCCTCTTATTAACTAATAGGATGATAAAAACACCCATAGAAGTATCAGCAGAAGATCTACAGCAAGTATTAAAACTAATAGAGGAGGAAATTAAGTCAGAAAAATTTTCTGTTATTTGGTTTGAAAGGAAGATAAGAATTAAGGGCAAAAATATCCCTGTTGAAATCCTTAACGATATAGTAAAGGCAGCAAAGAATTTAGTTGCTCCTTTAGAGCCTGTGTTAGGAAAGTTTTTAGTTGTGACTGGAATAGATAAATCTGGTAAAGAAACCCAATGCTTTAACCCAAAAAGTATTGAAGGAGTATTGTCAATATATGATTATTTAACACAACTATCTTATAAAGTAAAAAAATTCTCTCTACCATCTTATGATACTAACCTTGGAGCATTGGTAGCATCATATTTAAAGAGGGAATCGAATATTATTATAAGAGGTGAATTATCAAAAGATTACGCATGGATTCTATGGTCTTTAGATCGGGCTCAGCATAATGATACTATAATAGATTGGTTAAAAGCTGATCCAAAGAATGTTATTCTATCAAGAAGATGGTCAGAAAGTAATATCGCTTATCAAAAGGCTAACGATATAGATGTAAAAAGAATACTGGATTTAGAAAAGAACATAATAAAGCAGGATTACACATTTGTAATAGACTTACCTGCAGATGTAGCGATAAAGAGAGTAGATAAAATCGAGAGTAGAAGGGACCTTTATGAGGATGTGACCTTTATGGAAAAAGTTAGGAAAATCTTCCTTAACTTACAAGATTATTATCCATTTGGTAAAACATTTATAATAAATGGAGAAAATCCTCCTAATGTTGTAAACAAGCAAATCTTAGATTTATTAAGAGAGTTAGGATTCTAAAGACCTAAGGATATCATGTCCTTTTTCTGGTTTTTATCAATTGATTTTTAGTTCTTCACTTTATCTTGAAAATGCTTGGTTTGCTCTATTTATCTTAACATCATCAAAGTGTTAATAAGGAAAGCATTTAAAATACTATTTATATCAAAGTTTGAAGTTTGGGTGTCAGCGGTGAAGATTACGCCTGCAACGATTCAGTTCCATGAATTGATAGGGTTAGAGGTCCGTATCATAAAGAGTAGTGATCCTAGTTTAAAGAATATTTTTGGTAGAGTTGTTGATGAAACTAAAAATACATTAAAGCTTTATATAAAAGATAATGTAAAAACGATACCAAAAGCTCACTCCGTCTTTATCTTTAATTTGCCAGATGGTACCAAGGTAAGAATTCATGGTTCTTTACTTGTAGGAAGACCCGAGGATCGATTGGAAAGGTTTAGGTGATGGTATGAGAAACATAGGTATAGATGTTAAACCACCTGCAAAATCTTGTAATGATGAGCTCTGTCCCTTTCATGGATCGTTGAGCATAAGAGGTAGGATTTTAGAGGGAAAAACAGTTAGCATTAAGGCTAAAGATATGGCTATAATAGAAAGAGAATATTTACACT
>JAVZMU010000016.1:0-17980 GCA_038883135.1 Nitrososphaerales archaeon | reverse complement strand
GAAATTGATGCTTTCTGTGAGCCAGAAAAACAAGCTTTACTCTTAAGAATGATAATCGACTTTCATAAAAAGGCAAAAAATCTAATCTTGAGCAGAGTCCCTATAGATAGGATAAGGTCACTTCCACAGATTTCAAAGATGATAAGGATAAAAGAGGAAGCAAAAGAGTTGATCGCAATAGAGAAACTAATGGATGAAATCATGGAAGAATTGAATAAAATAGCATTAGAATATAAGGTATGGTGATAATATGTCTACTGTAATTAAAGATATTCATGGTCTTGCTTATAAAGGAGTAAAAGAAGTAAGAGGGTCACTTCTTTTTGTAGAAGGCGTAAAGAACGTAGCTTATGATGAAATAGTAAAGATAAGGTCTCCAGATGGGATAGATAGAATGGGAAGAGTCTTGGATATAACCAAGAACGTAGCAGTCATACAAGTTTTTGGTGGAGAGATAGGACTTCAGGCTGAGAGTGTAATAAAGTTTTCAGGTTCAGCCATGAGAATACCTCTCTCTGATGAAGTCTTAGGAAGGATGTTTGATGGAATGTTCCGACCTATAGATGGCATGCCTCCTATTTCTTCAGACGATTTAAGGGACATAAACGGATCGCCGATAAATCCTAAAGCAAGAGTCTATCCAAATAACTTCATTCAGACAGGAATATCAACAATAGATGGTTGCTTATCACTTGTTAGAGGGCAAAAGCTACCTATTTTCTCTGAAAGTGGTTTACCACATAATAGGATTTTAGCTCAAATTGCTAGGCAGGCAACAGTTAGAGGAGAAGCTGAAGAATTTGCACTTGTGTTTTCAGCCATGGGATTAAAGCATGAAGAGGCCCATTACTTTATCGATCAATTCAAAAGGTTTGGAGTTACAGAAAGATCAGTTGTAGTAATGAATTTGGCTGATGATCCAGCTATAGAGAGACTTCTTACACCAAGAATTGCCCTTACAGTTGCAGAGTATCTTGCCTTCGATCTAAATATGCATGTTCTTGCCATTCTTAGCGATATGACAAACTATGCAGAAAGTTTAAGAGAGATGAGCGCTGCTAGAGAAGAAGTCCCAGGAAAAGGAGGTTATCCAGGTTATCTTTACAGCGATCTTGCATCAATATACGAAAGAGCTGGTATAATAACTGGTAAAAAAGGTTCATTAACTCAAATGCCCATTCTCACAATGCCAGGTGGAGATCTTCGCCATCCCATTCCAGACTTATCTGGTTATATAACAGAAGGTCAAATAATTCTTGATAAGACTCTTAATGCTCGTGATATTTATCCTCCAATAAACATCCTTCCATCCTTGAGCAGATTAATGAGAAAAGGAATAGGAAAGGGAAAGACAAGGGAAGATCATGGAGGAGTCTCAGATCAGCTTTACGATGCTTACTCAAGAGGTATGAGAGCTAGAGATCTTGCAAGAATTGTAGGAGAAATGGGTCTAAGCGATCGTGAAAGAAGATTCTTACTATTTGCAGATGAGTTTGAGAAGAAGTTTGTAAGTCAAGGTGAGTTTGAGAATAGAAGCATAGAGGAAACCCTTGATATAGCATGGGATGTTCTCTCAATTCTACCTGAAGAAGAACTCGTTAGAATAAAGGAAGAACATATCAAAACATACCATCCTAAATACAGAAAAGCGTAATTTAGGAGGAAATTATAATGAGCTTTGCGGTAAGAGCAGCAGCTACAAAAGGAGTGCTTTTAAGGCTTAGAGAACAACTCGGATTCATTCAAAAAGGAAAAGAAATTCTAAAGATGAAAAGAGAGCAACTAGCAGGAGAGATAAATCGTCTTTTAACTGAAGTTAGAGTAAGAGGAGAGTTAGAAAAAGAAATAATGGAAGCCTATGAATATTTAAAAAAGGCTCATTCTATGCTTGGTTATCAAAATCTTCAATCCATGGCTTTAACAGTTAGTCAAATAGATGTAAGTGGTTTAATTTATAGCGTAATGGGAGTTTTGGTCCCAGAGTTAAGAATTGAAAAAGAAGCTGATATAAGCAATATTCCTTCAGGAGTAGCTTATGAGGCTGCAGAAAAACTCTCACCTTTAATTATAAAGATCATAAAGCTCGCTGAGAGTGAAGCAAAGATAGAAAGGCTTGTAGATGAATTCATGTCAACAAATAGAAAGGTAAATGCGTTAGAGCAAATAGTAATACCTTCTATTGCTAATACAATAAGATATATCGAAGGAAGGCTTTACGAGGAAATGTTAGAGGAGTTTATAAGGACGAAGCATGTTAGAGAAGCGATAAGAAGGAGAAGGGCATGAAGCTATTTATGCTAAAATCACCGGATTTAATTTATCTTATAACTAGAGCTCATGGTCTAAGGACCCACCTACTTAAGCTTGAGGATATCTTGAGTCTTAGTAAAGCTCCTGGCCTTTCAGCCATAGTTGAGACCCTTTTAAAGGGAGACTATGCTCAAGATGTAAGCGCTATACCTTCTGAAAGGATAAACGCTGTAAGTTTAACAGAAGTATTTTATAAAAAGTTAGTCGATAGGTTTTATTTTATTGCTAAAATAACTAGTGGTTCTTTAAGAAAGTTTTTCGAAGATTATGCCAAAAGGCTTGAAGTTGATAATATAAAAAGGATATTGAGGGCAAAGCATGGTAAAGAAATTATCACAGAAGAATTACTCATACCTATACCAAGAGAGTATACAACTGTAAACTTTCCAGCCATGGTAGAAGCAAAGGATTTAGATGAGAGTGTAGGACTTCTAAAAGAGACTATGTATGCACCCCTAATAGATAAGATGGATCTTTACAAAAGATATAATACCACTCTTATCTTTGAGGGAATATTAGAGAGTATATACTTTAAAGCATTATGGAGTGACATAGAAGAACTTCCTGAAAAAGATGATATAAAAGATATTATTGGGAAGGAGATGGACCTCAAGAATCTAATTTTAGTCTTAGGATTAAAAGCAAAGAATTTACCAGCTGAACTTATAGAAGCATCACTTATCACATTATATTACAAGTTACGTAAAGCAACGATTATCCATCTAGCTCAAGAACGACCTGAATTGACTTATGATATCTTAATGGGAACACCTTATGCAAAATATTTTCATGACTTAAGGGATAGTATTGAAAAGAACATGGTAAGTGATGTTGAATATTCGATACTCAGCTTTCTCTTTCATGAATATTTGAAAATCATGCATGAAAAGCCACTTAAACTTGCTTTTGTTCTAGCATACCTCTACTTTTGTGAGAATGAAGCAAAGAACTTGACAACAATAGTGACAGGGAAACAACTCGGTCTTTCGGAAGAGAAGTTAAAAAGTATCTTATTTTTATAAATAAAAAAATAGAGGCTTCTTAGAGCGTCCCAAGGATCATTATAGCGATGATAAGACCATAAATTGCTATTCCTTCTCCTAGTCCTGCAAGTATAATAATCCATGTAGCTATGCCAGGTCTCTCAGCTATAGCTGCTGCACCAGCTGAAGCTGCTCCGTATACAGCTATACCTGCTCCTATACCTGATCCCGATACCGCAAGACCCGCAGCTATCAATCCTAACCCTATTTCAGGTGTTAAGCCTTCCTGAGCCTTTGCTATAGATGGTTGGAATGCGAGAAGGGAAATTATAAGTACTGCAACGTTGAAGAAGATAAGAAGAGTGAAAAGCCTTTTTGGATTATAGAGAAATTCAATGATTTTTTTGTAGTTCATTCTCATTACCACTCACAAATCCTATTTAGGACGTCTTTATATCTTTTTCGAAGGTTATAGGTAGCGTTATAGGTCTGTAAACTATACCGCCGCCACTATAGAATTTCGTTGAGAACTCATAGTATAGAAGCCTTATCGTCTGAATACCTACAACAAACCCTTCTATAAGTATCCCAATAAAGTTCATCAAAAGGTATCCTACTATTGGTCCAGCCATTTCTGATAACATTTCTGCTGAAAGTCCTAATGCTGCATGAGCTACAGCAAAAGCAGCAACACGAAGATATGAGAAGGAGTTTGCAAGAAAACCTATGAATATTTCTATAGCTTCACCGAAACCCTCAAAAACTTTCTCTGCAAGATGGAATTCATGCTTTTTAAGAATTGAGACAAAGAATGGTGAACCTCCAATCAATAGGAGAGAAATAAGACAAATTGCTGTTAGAGGTATGTTTTGAGGATAGAGAAATGCATCAAGCCTCATTCCACTCTGCACAATGTTAACAGTAAGAAATACGCCACTAATATAATATATTAGTCCTAAAAGTCCTTTACCGTTAAATATAGCTTCTATTGCACCTTCCTTTCTAAATCTGTTTATAAAGCCCAAGCTTAGAGATATGATTAATTGCACTACTCCAAAGATCAATGCTATTACTATCATTTGTGTGATTTTCTCCATCTCAGAAAGAGGACCTAATGCTGGTAAGCCTAGAGAAAGCCTTACTTCTTCAAGAAGATGAGAATGGTATAAGAATGCCTCTCCATAAAGTAGTCCGAAGAATGTTGCAACTGCTCCCGAAAATATCATTATCCAACCAAGTTTGTTTATAGCATTACGACCTATACCTAAAACTGCTTTCTTTCTAGTTGCAAAAAATGCTCCCAATAACGATATTACTATCCCCTCTCCAAAATCTCCAAACATCATTCCATACATAAGTATGAATAGTATCATGAATATTGGTGTTGGATTTATTTCAAAATAGCTAGGTATGCCTCTTAATATTGTTAATAACTCGAATTTAGCCAATATTCCTTTATCTCTAAGTTTTACTGGGACGGTTTCTTCATGCTTTGGCTCTTCAAATTTTAAATACATGATTTTTCCAGTCAGAGCCTCAACTTTTTCCTTCAAAATACTACTCTTTTCAACAGGTATCCATCCACGAAGAAGGCTAAGGCTTTTTGTTCTAAAGAGTGAAGATTTTACATCTCTCATAAAGCTAACATAAGGCTTTCTCTCCAAGATTTTTTCATTTATTTTTATTAGTTTTTTATATTGATCTCGAATTTTCTCAATATTTGAATCCATTTTTTTCTTTATGTCTTGTAATGCCAATTCAGGATCAGGATTGATCCATTTTGGAAACTTTAATTCTTCAAAATTTAAAAGAGTTAAAGCTTTCTCTACATTAGATTTATACTCTAAGTTTCCTACGATTATTACTAAGGATTCTTTCGGTCTTCCAGGCTTTGCTTCAAATACTGTCTCTAAATCCTTTAGATACTCTTCAAGCTTAGTAAGAAATACATTTTGGATAAAACCTACCTTTACAAAAACATGCTTAAACTCTCCGATTTCGTCAAGTCTTATCTTATAAGTCTTTAAGAACTCAAGATTGTTAATTATGTTCTTTAGCTCTTCTTGCTCTCTCTGAATACTATCAAATTCTTTAGCTATTTCATCTATAATCTTTCCATATTCTTCACTAAATTTCTCCATCTCCTCGAGATTCATCTTCAAATTTTTCTCTACTTTACCATAATCTTCTTTAGAGCCTAGGAAACCTTCTATAGATGTTAGAAGGGTTGAGACTCTATCACTAACTCTTAGGAACTTATCATAGGTTGAAAGCTCGCTAACCTCTTCACCAATCTCAACTCTTTCTTTAGTAAGCTGGACTATTCCGAGCCTTCCAAGCTCTTCAACAACTTCATCTTCATAAGGTCTCGGTATAGCAAGATAAAAACTCGTCATAGGAAGAGATCGCAACACTTTAACCACAAAGCCCATTTCAAAACAGTCTTTAAAAAACTTTCTGAACGATTTGATTCAAGCGACGCCAGCTGGTCTTTTCTTATGCTCCTTCTCATGTAATTTTATCTTATGTACGAAAACAATAGGATGAGGATCCTCTATCACCAAACCACAAAGTTGACAAATATATCTGTAAATTTTTACATAAGATGCCATTATTCAACTTAATTTATGAATACTTAAATAAATTTATTATTTTCTATAAAGGGTAGAAATATTTATGAAGAATCCTTTTTACAATCGAGATATAATCTCAATAAAGGAATTTACTCGCTCCGAACTTGAATATCTTTTTTCAATAGCTGATAAGATTGAAAAATTAGATTATGAAAGAAGGAAAGAACTAGCGAAAGGTAGAATTCTCGGACTTTTATTCTTTGAACCTAGTACTCGAACTAGATTAAGCTTTGAGGCTGCAATGCTATCTATAGGTGGAAATGTTCTAGGGTTCGCACATCCTAGCATGTCTTCTGTAGAGAAAGGTGAGAATCTTGCAGATACTATAAGGACTGTCGAGAGTTATGTAGATGCTATAGTGCTAAGGCATCCCATGGAAGGAGCTAACCGTTTTGCTGCAGAAATTGCTTCAAAACCAGTAATAAATGCAGGTAGTGGTACTGAAGAACACCCAACTCAAGCTATACTAGATCTTTATACAATAATGAAGGTTAAAGGAAGGATAAATGGGCTAAATATAGCTATAGTTGGAGATTTAAAGTATGGTAGAACTGTTTACTCTCTCATCTATGCGTTATCGAATTATAGCCCTAGAATATTCTTAGTATCACCACCACAACTAAAGGTTAGGGATGAAGCTTTATTCAACATTAGTGATAAAATCAAGTTTTCAGAGCATGAAGATTTAAGAGAAATAATAGAGAATTTAGATGTAATTTATGTGACTAGAATTCAAAGAGAGAGATTTCCAGACCCTCACGAGTATGAGAAAGTTAAAGGCTCTTATTTAATAGATGCTGATTTATTAAAAAGCGGAAAAGAAGATTGCATAGTGATGCATCCTTTTCCAAGAGTAGGAGAGATAAAGCCTGAAGTCGATAAAATGCCGAATGCAAAATATTTCCTTCAAATATACTATGGGAAGGTTATAAGAGGAGCTTTATTGGCATCTATTTTTAATCCCGATCCTTACGCTTTACTCTAGATTCATTCACATTGGGAGAAGTTACAAGACACACATCTTAGACAGCCTTCAATGTATATCACTTGACTTCCACACATTGGACATGCACCTAAGCCATTAGATCTTTTATCAGTAATTCTTTGATCAGTTTTTTGCTCGAACATTTCTTGTATCGATTTGGCTACAGCATCTATACACGAGAGGACTTTATTTTGACCAATACCCTCTTGCTTATGGCAACTTATTCCCATGAGCTCATCCTCTAGCTCCTTTAGACTTGCACCATACTTTAAAGCTAATGAACAAGCTCTTGCTAATCCTTCAGTGAAAGCAGCAGCACAACCTCCAGCTTTTCCTAAGGTTATGAATACTTCAATAGGTTCGTTATGCTCATTGCTAAAGACCTTAGTGTAAATATTACCACATCCTGTCTTCTTTCTTAAACGCACTCCATAAGCCTTATATGGAGTTTGCTTTTTCTCCTTCTGGAATTTTCTTTCCATCTCAGTTCTCTTAGTTTCCAAAACTTGTTTTTCTCTACTAGCATCTCTATAAACAGTAACGCCTTTACATCCTAATTTGTAAGCCAGCATATAGACTCTTCTAACATCATCGATTTTAGCATTATTGGGAAAGTTTACAGTTTTAGATACTGCATTATCAGTGTATTTTTGAAATGCTGCTTGCATTCTTATATGCCACTCAGGAGATATATCATGAGCAGTAACAAAGATTCTTTTTATATTCTCAGGTATGCCATTAATCCCTCTCAAAGATCCTTTCTCAGCTATCTCTTTTATCAATTCTTCACTATAGAAACCTTCTTTTCTAGCTATTTCCTCAAACAATGGGTTTATTTCGATAAGTTTCTCACCTTCAAGGACGTTACGAGTATAGCAAATTGCAAATAAAGGTTCTATACCGCTAGAGCAACCTGCAATTATAGAGATTGAGCCTGTTGGAGCAATTGTAGTTAAAGTAGCATTTCTTAATTTAATTCCTCCTGGAACATCATAAATGCTACCCTTAAAATTTGGAAAACATCCTCTTGTCTCTGCGAGTTCAGAAGATGCTTTTCTTGCTTCTTCTTTAATGATTTTCATAACTTTCTCTGCAAGATTTATCGCTTCTTCAGAGTCATATGGTATACCAAGCTTTATGAGCATATCTGCAAAGCCCATTACACCTAATCCTATCTTTCTATTCGCTTTAGTAATACTTTCTATTTGAGGTAATGGATATTTATTAACATCTATTACATTATCAAGAAAATGAACAGCTATTCTAACAGTTCTTATTAACTTTTCATAGTCTATTTCACCATCCTTTACCATTTTCGATAGATTTATCGATCCTAGATTACATGATTCGTAAGGTAATAATGGTTGTTCCCCACATGGATTCGTACTCTCTATCTCTCCAATATGTGGAGTAGGATTAAATTCATTAATCCTATCTATGAAAATTATTCCAGGTTCACCATTCTTCCAAGCCATACTTACTATCAAATCGAATACATCCTTAGCTGGTAGCTTTTTCACGATCTGTTTTGTACGAGGATTTATTAACTCATAATCTTCTTCTTTCTCTAAAGCTTCCATGAATCTATCTGTTAGAGCTACAGATATATTGAAGTTATTAAAGGCAGTACTCTCTTCTTTTGCTGTTATGAACTCTATAATGTCAGGATGATCCACTCTTAATATACCCATGTTTGCTCCTCTTCTTCTTCCTCCTTGTTTTATTACTTCAGTCGCTACATCGAATACCTTCATGAATGAAACAGGACCTGATGCTATGCCACCTGTAGACCTTACTGCATCATTCTTTGGTCTTATTTTAGAAAAAGAAAAACCAGTCCCACCGCCAGATTTATGAATTAAAGCAGTAGCTTTAACAGCATCAAAAATGCTATCTATAGAGTCTTCTACCGGTAATACAAAACACGCAGAAAGTTGACCCAATTCAGTCCCAGCATTCATTAAAGTTGGAGAATTTGGTAAAAATTCTAAATTAATCATAACTCTATAGAATTCCTCTTCGGTCTTTTGAATGTCTGCGTTAGGATCATATAATATATCAGCTTTTGCTATAGCCTTAGCAACTCTATGAAACATTTCATTAGGTGTCTCTACGATTTTTCCATTCTCGTCTTTTCTCAAGTACCTTTTTTCCAATACCTTTAAGGCATTAGGCGAGAGTCTAGGCTCAATTACTTCTTTTTCTGCTTTTAGAACCATTTAACCCACTATAAGCAAATAATATTAACATTACTATGATTTTTAATGATAGATCAAAAAATATTTACTGAAAATTGAAATCAAACTTATTTTTCTACCTTAAATACTTTTAGTGAGAATATTAAGTAAAAATAATTTGACCTGAAATTATAATTCGTTTACTAAAAAATTCCAATTAATCATAAACATGCTGTAGGATAATAAGCTAAGGCTATTGACTTACAGACTTCACATCTCTCAACCTCTGTAGAGAACTTTGCTCCACAATTTTTACATATAACAATCTCTTTGCTAAGTTTGAAATAATCTAGCTTTCCTATAGCTTCTGAAATCGTCTTTTCAATAAAATCTACATCAGCCTTTATAGGAATATCTATAATTGTAGAAAAGCCACCGTTTAAGTTTTTAGATAAGTAATTCAACTCATTTAATAGTTCTTCATTGTTAAGATCTACACTTTTAATCCATGGGACTTGTGAATAAACATTCTTCCCATCTTTAGTGATCACAACAGATTTGCCATACTTCTCTAAATCTAAATTGTAGAAACGTTCTGCACTATCACTCTGTAAGATAGCTATTCCTGTCTTTTCTTCTCGTTTAATGATTTTTTCATCTATAAATTTTGTGGCAGTCTTTATCACCTTTTCAATTATTATCTTCCTTTCTTGTTGCTCTGCCTTCTCATCGATTAAGTTCATTACGGCTTCATTTAATCCAACAAGGTTAATAACAGCAGGCATATAATCAGTAGATATAATGTTAGGATTTTGAGCAATCAAAAGCAATAGCCCCTTGTTAATCATTTCCTCTATCATCTTTCTTCTTTTATTCAGAGCATTAATAGATAATTGGAGAAGCATAGCCATCTTAGCTCTAAAGTAAGTCTCATCTTTGTTCGATTCATAAGAAAGTCTTGGAAGGTTTAAAGATAGGGAGTGAATTAGACTAAAGTTTTCGATTTTATGTTCCATATCTAAAGAAAGTTTCTTTAAACCATTGTAAGATAGAATTAAATCACGTTGAGTTGATATTGAGATACATCCACCTGAATTTACTATAGATGCTATTTGCTTTATCTGCTCCTTATCTGGAACTTTGTCCAAAAGGATAACTAATCCGATTCGTGGTAATGAAACATTATTAGAATAATCTTTGTAAGCATCGAGAGTTGTTGTCATTAAAGAATTTTTCAAATCTTCTTCTAAATCATTAGAGTAAAGATTAATGTTTATTGCTACCCTTGGTTTATTATATGAAGTAGTTAACGTTGAGGAAATTAAAAAAAGAGTCTTTAGAATCGCTTCTTTGATTTCTTTTTGACTTTTTCCCTTTGCATACTCTCCAATATATTTTAAGAAATTTTCATAAACGATTTCAGATCTTATCTCTAAGCTCAAAAAGGAAGTTAGTATTATCAATTCGTTCATAGCTTCCTCTATATTACTTGGAGGAAATAATCTTTGTATTGTGGATAATTTCCCTAATTTAATTTCATTGTTGTTTAATGATGATAAGTCCATGAAGAGAGTATCAGGCATCAAACCCCAACAGCCTATATCAGACAGATGAATATCACCAGATAAATGGGCATCTGATACATCTCTAGGAAGTTGAGTAAGAAGTAAATACTCTGAGAAAACTGATTTTGCTGTTTGTCCAAAGACAGTACATAATCCTTCTCTTGATTTGCTAGCCTTGCTTATCAATTCTGTCACATCAAAAACTGGTAAGCCCAATCTTGTCAATTTATGCCTGTATTCTTCGTAGCCATGCTCTAAAAGCAAGACATTTACAATCTCTCTTATTAAAGGAGCTGTTAAATATGTTGTTTGAAACTTAGAAATTCTTGTCTCTGCCTCATCTGTTATTCTTTTAGCTAGCTCTACAGGCATCCCAGCCTCTCTTATTAATGATTGAAGGATTTTATCTGGATTAAATTCCTCTATAGTATGACTTGATGTCCTTACGTAAAACTTGCCGCTCTCTAGCATTGATTGCTCCTCTACCTGTCTTGTGAGGTTTAGTATTAATCTACCTAAGCTCGATATGTTATACTTTCTCTCACTCCTATCCAAAGAAATCAAAGTTTGCTTCACAAGCTTTCTCAAATGGTAGGCAAACTTTCCTGACTCTTTCTTAGACTTGAAGCCAGTAAGAGTTTTAAGGTCAGAATAGCTTAGAGGTCCTTTAGCGTTAAGAATTCTGAGAATATCTAACCTAGTGGGAGAAGCTATAGCATAATATATGCTCCTCACCCTTCTCGATGTAGTCTCCATATTTAAGTGGTTATTTTAAAAAAGTATTTTAGCATTATGAAAATTTCCATTAATAGCTATAGCTTATAGCCCTCACAAGAGATTCTAAGATGAATCCTATTATTAGCAATAAATCTCCTTTCATTAAGAAGAAGTACATACAAAGTTTACAAAAGTCCCATCTTCGCTTCCTAAAAAGTTAAAGGTTAGATTTTGCTTAAATCAAGATCTATCAATTAGCGTTGGAGTAGCTATTCACTAGGTAAATATTGACGATATTAAACGAATATTAAAACCTACTGAAAGCAAAGGATTTACCCTATGATGCCTTAGCAACTATTCCTATGAGCAAAGAGAGATTAAAACTACCAAAGCTTATCAGTTTACGAAATATCTTACATTGCACTTTAGTAATGGTTTGGAGTTGAAGGTAAGCTATATTCATTGTCTCAAATAATGCATGAGTAAAAGATTGTTCTGTAAAACTATGCCTTCATAGCAATAACAACTTTGCTCTTTATGGATTATCTTAACAACATTATTGGGTAAATCGAAAACTTTAATAATTAAAGGTAGGATAATCCAACCATGCAAGTGGGGAAAAAAGGACTAGCAATTTTAGTTGTTTTAATCCTAATCACAGGTTCTATATCTGCTTACAACTTCTACACAATATCCCAACTAAATCAAAGGATCGATGATCTAAATGTAAAGATTACGGCAATGCTTTATGGTGAGATTTTAAAGGATCCTTACGGTAGAACAATACTTGTTATAGATAAAGATGTTAAGGTTCCAGACCTCCCTGGTGTAACCATAGTCAGGGTTCCAGCCCAGAGAATAGTCTCCATCGGTCCAAGCATAACAGAAACGCTCTTCCTATTAGGTAAAGGAGATCAAGTCGTTGCAGTGACTAAATGGTGTAATTGGCCTAAAGAGGTAGTCGATAGAAAGGAACAAGGCAATCTTACCATTCTCAACAGCTTGGTAGACCCAGAAGTCGAGAAAATCATAGCTACTAATCCTGATCTAGTCTTGGTAACGACTATGATGAGACCTGAAGGAATAAAAAGTTTAGAAGCCTTAGGCTTACCTGTAGTTGCGGTAGACTATGGAGATAGCCTTGAAGATATATATGATGCTATAACATTGATTGGCAAAGTATCGGGAGCAGAGTACAATGCTGATGATCTCTTGGATGAAATGAGACAGAATATCACTAGGGTTTATAATATAGTAGCTAACTTACCAAAGCCCAAAGTATTTTGGATGATTTGGCACGATCCTCTCATGTCGGCTGGAGGACTTAGCTTCATTAATGCTCTTATTCAAACTGCTGGAGGCGTGAATATCTTTGGGAGTGTGAACATTGCTTGGCCTTATGTGAGCCCTGAAGAAGTATTAGCTCAAAACCCTGATGTGATCATTATCGATAACAGTACAGCAGCAAATTCAGGAATATTAGACGTTAATGGACTCTTAAACTTCTTTCCAGCATGGAGTGAAATAAAAGCAGTAAAAGAAGGTAAACTTTTCATAGTTCCAGACTTTACGATACGTCCTGGTCCAAGAACTGCTGAAGCTATAGAAATCATTGCTGAGCTAATTCACGGGATAGAAATATAGTGATCAGGAATGAATAGAATATTATGGAGCAAAGGGTGAAGGTCGTAATTGAAAAAGCTTTTGTAATCACATGATGGTAAAATGGTTGGAGTGAATAACTTATGAGAGGACTAAAGCATTTAGTCTGGACTCTCACAAGAGCTTATGATAAAAAGTTTGCTTACTCTCTAGGAGATGGAAAGCCACTTCCTGATGAACTCACTACAGATGAAGCTAAAATATTCGTTAAAAAAGTTGCAGATTTCGGTGTAGAAAATTTCTTCATCTGTGGGGCTGAAGCTACAGGAGACCCTATGCTCAGAAAGGACTTTATGGAGATCGTTAAATATACTTCAGAATATAACTTAGCTCCCTACGTAAAGACGAGTGGTTGGAAGCTCGATGAGCATATTGTAAAAGAACTAGCTTCTTGTAATTGTAAAATAATTATTAGCATAGCAGGTCTTAAGGAGACTGATGACTTCTTACGTGGAGAAGGAGCTTACGAGCAAAGTATTAAAGGAGCCAAGCTATGTGCTAAAGAAGGGATTCTTTTCTCTTTAAGCGTAGTAAATACTAAGTATGTGGTTAATCAAATTAGGGATTTAGTAAAGCTTGCTTTAGATATAGGTTCAAAAGGCTTCAGTCTGGCTAGCCTTATACCTCAACCTATATGTGTTGAAGAGCAACTGCAAAAGCTTGGACCTTTAGAACCAAGCCCAGAAGAGCATGAAAAGGAGTTAAACGAAATCTATGCTTTAAGTAAAGAAGTAGGGAAAAGTTTCAAGCTTCTTCCTTATGATATTTTCTACACTCGTATCTTAAGACAGAATGAACCTTCTCTTAAGTTGACAGGTGGATGTAGTTTATACCATAATCTTGAGGGTAATGAATGGCTAGAAGTACTTGATAATGGAAAAGCGTATGGTTGTAGCACCTTAGGGCTTATGTTTGGCGATGTAAGAAAAGATTCTCTTGGAGAGATTATGGATAGAATCCGTAACTCTGATATTGTAAAGAAATTAGCAGACTTGAGTAATATTAAAGGTAAATGTGGTATTTGTGAGTTCAATACTATTTGTGGTGGCTGTAGGGCAAAGGCTTACGTTTATACAGGAGATATGTTTACTCACGATCCTCTCTGTCCTTATAAGCCAAAAGGGAAAATGAAGTCGATAGTCAAATAGTGAATTGTATTATGATGGATCCAGACATCAAATCATCGAAAAGGGCGATAGAATGGGTTCATCCCATAAGGAGTTAAGTCCATTTGATTATCATCATAAAAGAGTTAGGTTAGGTAAGCTCATTTTTTTAGCTTTATCTATTCTACTTGCCTTCTCTTTTTTTCTAGGTTTATCTGTAGGTGCTATTGATATACCATTTAATGATGTTATCAAAATTTTGCTCAATTCAAATCCTAATGGAAGTATTTATACAAAGATATTATTCGATGTTCGCCTCCCAAGAGTTATTGCAACATTATTCATAGGAGCTGCTCTAGCTACGAGTGGAGTAAGTTTACAAACTTTGTTTAGAAATCAATTAGCAGAACCATATATTCTAGGGATTGCAAGTGGAGCTCTTCTTGGAGTTTCAATAATAGTAGCACTAGGTGTATCTCAACAACCTTTTGGTCCATATACTATGTCTTTTATGGCTTTTTTGGGTGCTTTTTTAACAACATTTCTAGTTTACACAACAAGTAAAGCATTTGGTCTTAGACCAATATCTGTATTGCTAATAGGTCTTGCTTTCAGCTTTCTCTTATCATCTATAGTAACTTTTCTTCAATATTTAGCATTAAAGGATATTCATATAATTTTTTCTTGGATGATGGGAAGCTTCTCAGCAATTCATTGGAGTCATATTCAAATAATGGCAGTAATTGTACCCTTAGGCTTGTTTTTACTTTTCATTAAAGTGAAGGATCTTAACGCAATATTGCTAGGAGAGGAGTATGCTAAACAGCTTGGAGTTGATATTAAAAAACTAACTCAATATCTTATCATTGTTGTAGCCATTCTTGTCTCAGTTTCTGTTGCATCTGCTGGAATAATAGGATTCGTAGGCTTAGTAATACCTCATATAGCAAGGCTCTTCATAGGTTACGATAACAAATTCCTTATGCCAGCATCAGCCCTCATAGGTGCTTCTTTTTTAGCTCTAGCAGATGCTCTTTCAAGAACTATTATACGCCCATCAGAGCTACCAATTGGGGTTGTAACATCTATGATAGGTGCACCATTGTTCATCTATTTATTACTTAAAAGAGGAAGAGGTGGTTAATTATGGTGAACATTGTAATTGAAGGGATTCACTTCAGTTACAAGTCCACAAAGGCATTAGAGAGCGTAACAGCTAAGATTGAAAGTGGAAATTTTGTAGGCTTGCTTGGTCCAAATGGATCTGGAAAGACAACATTATTAAAGTGCTTAAGCGGCATGCTTAAACCAAAAGTAGGATCAATTTATTTTGATGGTAAAAATTTAGAGGTTTTTTCAGGTAGCGATTTAGCAAAAAACTTCTCCATTGTACTTACAAATGCTATAGATACTCCACAGATGGAAGTCTTTGATATATTAGCTACTGCAAGGTATCCATGGACAGGCTGGTTAGGCTCTCTCAGTTCAAAGGATATCAAAACCATAAATGAAGCATTAGAGGTACTTGAAATAAAGGATTTTATTGGAAGAAGATTTAATGAACTTAGCGATGGTCAAAAACAAAAGGTTCTAATTGCAAGAGCACTAGCTCAAGAAGCAAAAGTATTGCTCTTAGATGAACCTGTAGCCCATCTTGATATAAAGCATCAGATTGAGGTTCTTGGGCTTATTAAAAGAATTACAAAGGAAAGGAATTTGATTACTGTAGGTGCATTACATGATGTGAACCTTGCTTCTTTATTTTGTGATTCTGCTATTTTATTAAGTGAAGGAAAGATAATTTCTATAGGACCAATAGATAATGTTTTAACTGATGAGAATATTAAAAAAGCTTTTCATATAAGTACGATTGTAAAAAGACATCCTATAACCGATTCACTTTATGTTGTACCAATATTCACCTCTGAACTGAAGAGTGTTAAACCAAAAGCATTAACTATTCACATAATATGTGGTGGTGGTACGGGAGCTCCTTTGATGAGAATGCTATTAGAGCATGGATATAAAATAAGTACAGGAGTGCTTAACGTATTAGATACAGATTATGAAGCGGCTTGCACGTTAGGTATACCTATAGTAAGTGAAGCACCTTTCTCTTCGATAACAGAGGAAGCCCATAAGGCTAATTTAAACAAGATTAATAATGCAAATGTAGTAATATTAACGGATACTCCCTTTGGTCGTGGCAATCTCAAGAACCTTGGAGCTGCTATGATGGCTTTAGAAAAAGGAATAGTAACGATAGTGGTTGAGGGAAAGCCGATTCAAGAAAGAGACTTTACAGGAGGATATGCTCAAGCTTCTTATGAGGAGTTAAGAAGGAAAGGTGCAATATTTGTTGAAAGTTATGATCAAATTTTACCAATTCTTAATGAGTTAGAAGATAAACAAGAGTTCCTACATAAAGTTCAATTAGGTGAAAAAGAAAAACATCAAAATGATCGTTAATCTAACGAATAATTTTAAAATTTAGGAAGTGCATTAATCAATGAGGATAGAAAATTTAGCTAAAGAGCATATAAGAAATTTAAAGCCATGTATTCATGGTGGAGAAGTCTGGCAGTTAGAGTTTAGTAAGAAAAATATTCTTGATTTTAGTGCTAACGTAAATCCATTAGGTCCGTCTCCTAAAGCAATAAATGCCATAATTGAGAGTTTTTGGAAGATTCCTTTCTACCCAGATTCTAATAACAAATCCGTTAAAGAAGCTATATCTAAGAGCATTGGTATAAGCCCTGAGAACTTGATAATTGGAAACGGCTCAACTGAGATAATCTATCTTTTCTCAGAGGTATTTGTAAAAGAAGATGAGAGAGTGCTAATTCCAGCACCAACTTTTGGAGAATACGAGATGGCTGTTCTAAAAGCGAATGGTAAAATTGAATATTTGTATTTAACTCATGACTTTAAAATAGATGTTAATAAGTTCATCGAAAAGATGAAAGGCGTGAAAGTTGCTTTTCTGTGCAATCCAAACAATCCTACAGGTTTATTAATACCATTCGATGATTTAATAAAAATAGTCGATAAAGCTGAGAAAAACAATACTCTTATATTTGTAGATGAAGATTTTATGGATTTTGCTCCTAAAGAAAAATGCTCATCTCTTATAAGAGAGATTGATTATTATCAAAATTTGTTCATCATCAAATCATTCACAAAGTTTTTTGGATTGACAGGACTTAGAATAGGTTATGGTATAGGTAATAAAGAGGCTATAGAAATCATGTCAAGAGTGAAGATACCTTGGAATGTCAATTGCTTAGCTGAAGCTGCTGCTATAGCAACTTTAACAGATTCAGAATTTTTAGATAAGACATATAGATTGATTGAAGAAGAGAGAGAATTTTTAATGGATGAGTTAAGTCAAATAAAAGGTTTTTATGTGATTCCTTCAGATGCTAACTTCTTTCTCATAAATATAAAAAAAACTGGCTTAAAAGCAAAAGAACTCAAGAGCAAATTATTGAAATTTGGTATTTTGATTAGAGATTGTGATTCTTTTAAAGGGCTTGATGAATATTACATTAGAGTTGCTATAAGGACGAGAAAAGAGAATGAGTATTTAATAGAAGCATTAAAGAAAGTGATAAATTATGGTTGATAAATCAAGAAATTCTAAAGCATTAATGATTCAAGGAACATCATCATATTGTGGCAAGAGCATTTTTGTAGCTGCCTTCTGCAAAATATTCAAGGATGCTGGGTATAAAGTTGCTCCATTTAAGGCTCAGAATATGTCATTAAACTCTTATGTTACTGAAAATGGAGAAGAAATAGCTCGTGCCCAAGCACTTCAAGCCTTTGCTTGTGGTATAGAA
>JAVZMU010000015.1:0-18819 GCA_038883135.1 Nitrososphaerales archaeon | reverse complement strand
AAAGTACGGAATGCTTAATGATGAATTGACTTGTTTACAAGGTAAGCTTAAAGCTGGAACAAGAGGGATTAAGGCACTAAAATCTGTCTCATTAACTCTAGAAAAAATCTTTGTAAGGTAAAATTTTACTGAAATACTAATATTATTGTTTGGTAGTATTTCATAACCTTTTGGATCTATAGAGAGTATTGTATAATTTTCAGTTAAAGCTTTACTTAAATCAAAATCATGAGGACTTATTTCTTGTAGGATTATTTTCTCATAAAGTTCTTTCGGATAAGTTATATTAATAAATGGTAAGATAGCATTTGTTTCAAAGTCGTTCTTGATAACGATAGTCTCATTTACTAATATGAAACCATAATCACTTACAGCCATTTGATGATTAAAGTATGTAATCTCTCTTATTGATTGAGCTTTAGCTTGATAAGGTAAGCAGGGCAATATTAAAAGCACTAAGATTAAAATAATTGCATATTTTCTTGATAAGATCATGTTAAAAAAGGTTATTAAAATACTTAAAATACTTAACTCTATTATTTTATTCTTTAACCTTCAACTTATCCTTTAACGGAACAAGCTTCCCATCCTCTTTTATCATTATCTTCGTTTCTATACGTATATCCATACCTAAAGCTCTAAACAACCAGAGAAGCTCTCCTCCTGATATGTAGCCCTTTAAAGCTCCGGATTTGATCAATTCAGCAAGCTTATTCACAATAATGGCAGTATCCTTTGGATAATCTCTTTCAGCAATCATAAGAACTTCATCTCCTCTATCTACTAATCTACTAAGCACTAAATCTCTAGATTCTTCTTCCTTCGTCTTCTTTATGAATTTCTTCTTTAACTCTAAAAACTTCCTTGTTTTTAATAACTCTAAGTCTTTATCTTCTTCCATAAAAATCATCATAAAATATCTTTGGGGATTTTATCCTTGAAAGAAGACTTCAATATAGTATCGATAAAGAACTCATGAAGTCTTATATCATCTGTAAGCTCAGGGTGAAAAGCGATACCTATTAGATTATTCTGTTGAACTGCCACAATCTTTTCTTCATAAGTTGCAAGGACCTCAACATCTTTGCTTAAAATTGATGCTATTGATGGCGCCCTTATGAATACTCCTGGGAAAGGACTCTTTCCTATTTTGGGTATTTTAAGGCTTACCTCAAAAGATTCACGCTGTCTTCCAAAAGCATTTCTTACAACTTCTACATCCAATAAACCTAAAGTTGGTTGGTTTGTCTCTCCTATTTTTGCATCGCGAACTTTTTTAGCCATTAAAATCAAACCTGAACATGTACCAAAAATTGGCATTCCGGCAAGAGCAACTTCTCTTATTTTAGGAATAATCCCGTAACGCTCAGCTATTCTTCCTATAGTGGTGCTCTCTCCACCAGGAATTATAAGACCATGAATTTTATCCAATTGATTCTTTTCTTTGACTATTATCGCCTCTCCTTCTAAACCCATCTCCCTTAGGGTCAAATTAGTAATATCTATATGCTCTGATACATCTCCTTGAAGCGCTAATACGCCTATCCTTAAAGTTCCCAATTTTACTTTCTTACACGCCCCTTATTTGCATCATCTGTTCTGGCTTTAGCGTTTTAATGTCTATCCCTATCATGGACTTCTCTTCAGATATCATCTTACTTGCTTCTAATACGATCTTTGGATCGTCCCAATAAGTAGTTGCTATTACTATAGCCTCAGCTCTTATTGCAGGATCTTTTGATTTAAATATACCTGATCCAACAAAAACTCCATCAGCTCCTAGGTGCATCATTAAGGCTGCATCAGCAGGAGTTGCTATCCCTCCAGCAGCAAAATTTACTACAGGGAGTCTACCAAGCTTGGCTGTTTCTTTAACTAACTCAACAGGTACTCTAAACTCTTTTGCTACGTCGAGTAATTGCTCCTCATTCAAACCTTTTAACTCTCTGATCTTACCCATAACTAATTTTATGTGCTTTACAGCTTCAGCAACATTTCCAGTTCCAGCCTCTCCTTTTGTCCTAAGCATTGAAGCTCCTTCTGCTATTCTTCTTAAAGCCTCTCCTAAATCTCTACAACCATTAACGAAAGGAACTTTGAATTCCCATTTATCTATATGATGAAAATCATCAGCAGGTGTAAGAACTTCACTCTCATCAATCATGTCTATCCCTAAGGCTTCAAGTATTTTTGCCTCCATATAATGCCCTATTCTACACTTTGCCATGACGGGTATTGTTACGTGATCCATGACTTCTTGTATCCTTTTGGGGTCACACATTCTTGCTACTCCTCCTGCAGCTCTAACATCAGCTGGTAATTTATCAAGAACCATGACAGCGATTGCACCAGCATCTTCAGCTATTTGAGCTTGTTCAACATTAGTAACATCCATTATTACTCCTCCCTTTTGCATCTTTGCAAAGCCCCTTTTCACTCTAACAGTACCGAATAGTGGCTTTTCCATTTTTGTTTCTATAGTTGTTATCGTCATGGTTCCAACCTTTTATACTATGATAATAAGTATTCTTCCCTATTTAAGTTAATTTATATAAAGCCTATAGAGGATTTAATAATCATTCCTTTATAATTTTTACCTTATCCAATATTTTATAGTGATTTAGGTTTTAAGTAGAGTTACAATCTTATTTCCAAATTCTTTACACTTAGGAAGATCTTTTTCTAAAATTGGCCCCTTAATTCCTTGAACTCTTATGGATAAACCAGGAGATATCATCTTCAATTCAGGAATCTTTTCGTTTATTTGCTTCTCCATTTTCTTAACAGCTTTCTCAAAATCCTTTCCAACATATATGTCAAAAACAGCAAAATTTTTTCTTTTAATAATAAATTACTAAGTTTGTCTATAAACTTCTTTATCTCTCTAGTCGGACTGCTGAAATAGTTTGGAGAACTATCGATATAGCATCATAATCAACTAACTTGTTAAGATTAAATTCTTTTATTTACTAAGATTAGTTTCTATTTCTCCAACTTCTTTTTCATTCCTTCATGATCTTTTACTTCATTGATGTGATGCTATACTTCATAGTTAAAACTAGATTATGAGATTATGCTTGTAGTGTTATTGCAGTTTAAAGATCTATGGTTTACTTAATTTGCTCTCGTAATTAAATACCATTGGATTGTAATCGTGTAGTTGCCTACGCTAAAATTTGGTTGGTACAAGACATATGAGCATGAAATCAATTTGCTCAAATAAGTCATTATAAATGAATAGCTAGATTTAAAATCGCTAAAGATACAAATAACGCTTCTTCAGTTCTAACCGTTGCTGTCTTTTGATCAGGTATAACATTAATAGTAAATTTGCTGATTTGCATAGGGTTTATTTTCTCATCTGAAAGAATCTCGAATACTCCTCTTTTAGGAGAGCCGAATACAATTAATATGCTATTTGCTCTTTTCACTTCATTAATTAACTCTAACCAAACTTCAGTTATCATTCTTCCTTTTCTAGACGTGAAGATAGTCATATCTGTCTTTACGCTTTTTACAAGCTTTCCTAATGAGGGAACCTTTTTAACTTTATAGCCCCAATAATCTTTTATCTCATCCTTTTTTGCTACTCTACACTTTAAATCTGGATGTTTCGATGTGAATATTACTGTCAATCTTTCGCCTTCTTCTGCTCTACCATCCAAGGGTATGAGAGACGATAGACCTACATCTACTAGCATCCTATCTCCTGATTTTATAGCTACACCTTCTCTTAAATCTCCAACTTTAACATCTGATAAAGGAATTTCTAGCTTATGGTGAGGAGTTCTTAAGGGTGGTAGAAGACCAGCATAGGTTAATGCTTTTGATTGCTTAAAGATTCTCTTTCTAAGATATTGGGGTGTCTCCATATACTCAAGAATAGTCTTCATAATTTCTCCGTCTTCCTCATAATTTCCCGATAAATCTTTGTAAATGTAAATCTTCGAAACTCCGAAGATAGAGCAAGCTCTACCAATCATACCTAACTTTGATGTCTTCTCTCTGAGATGGCTGGAATCTGATACAAGTGAATCTGGCATAGCAACCCATAACTCTGAATCAACCATAATAACATACTACTCCTTGTAAAGGCTTAATATTGCATTCTTAATAGAGGTTTAGCTTTTATGTTATGAGTCTTCTTTTCATGCCCCGAGAAAGTCTCTTCATCATAACATCTCTCTTTTCTTCTAACTGTATGAATTTTAGAAATCTTTTATTCTTTTACTTCATTTTTGGAGTGCCTTTAAAATGAACCATAAGAGTTCAAAATTAAGATTGCTCTCTTGGAGTACTGTATCAAGAATCTTTTAATCTCTTTTGGGTAAAGATCAACGCCTATCTCTAAGACTTCAAGCTTGCCAGAGGTTTTAGGGAGACTTAGTGGATTATCTTCATTATAGTCTTTCCAGTACCATTAGGACTAAGAATCTGAAGCACTCACTTTGCTTTGAATTAAAGTTGATACCATTTACTGCTACTAGGTTCCCATACTTTTTCGTTAAATTTTCTGCTAATGTTACTATTGGTAAGGTGAAAAGCTTCGATTCTAAAATTCTATTCTTCCTTAGCTACCAATAAACATTTAAAAAGATTAATGAACATGATTTAAAGTAAAATGGGTCATAGAAAAAAGAACGCTCCTAGAAGAGGATCATTAGCATATTTGCCTAGGGGAAGAGCTGCAAGCATAGTGCCTACTGTTAGAACTTGGCCTGAAGTCTCGTTAGACAAACCCTCACTTCTAGGCTTTGCAGGCTTTAAGGCAGGTTCTATACATGTTATAACTATAGACGATAGAGAGAAGACGCCTAACTTTGGTAAACCTGTCTTTAACTCAGCTACTGTTCTTAGCGTACCACCTATCTTCGTTTATGGTATAAGAGCATATGGTAAGAATGATAAAGGTTTATTTGTAATTAAAGATGTTTATAGCGATAAATTACCAAAGGGCTTAATTGAAAAAGATAAAAAGCCAAAAGATATGGAGAATGTATTAAAAGAGATAGAAAGTAACTTAGATAGAGTAACTAAATTATCTGCTATAGTGAGCGTTTATCCTAAAGATGCAGGGTTATCACAAAAGAAGCCAATAATTTTTGAAATTGGTGTTAGTGGAGGAGAAATAAAATCACGCTTTGAGTATTTGAAGAATTTATTAGGCAAAGAAGTTAGAATAAACGATGTAATTAAGCCTGGCATGTATGTTGATGTTATAGCCATCACAAAAGGAAAGGGAATTGAAGGACCTGTGACAAGGTTTGGTGTAAAGAGGAAGAGACCTAAGTCGAGAAAGAGTGTAAGAGCTGTAGCTACTCTTGGACCTTGGCATCCTGCTTCTATCATGTATACAGTACCTAGAGCTGGTCAGAGGGGTTATCATCAAAGAGTTGAATATAATAAGAGAGTCATAATCGTGTCAAACGTAAAAGAGGCGGAAGTAACTCCTAAAGGCGGTTTTCCTCACTTCGGTGTAATTAGAGGCGATTACATAATCTTAAAAGGATCTATACCAGGACCAGCAAAAAGGTTAATTAAGATACGCTTTCCAGTAAGGCCTCCTAAAGCTAAGATTCAACCACCAAAAGTTCTTGAGATAAGTGTAAAAAGGTAATCTTTATGGTTAAGGTTCCTGTTTACAATCTTGATGGTTCTGTAGCGAAGGAAGTAGATCTACCTGATGTATTTTTCACTCCCTTCAGACCTGATATAATCCATAGGGCTTATGTTGCATTATCATCTCATAGTATCCAGCCTCAAGGCAGGGATCCTTATGCTGGAATGAAGACAAGTGCATCAACCTATAACCCTCCTACAGGTTACGGTATATCAAGAGTTCCAAGAGTTCAAGGCGAAAGGCATCCAAGAGCAGGGCAAGCAGCAGGAATAGCAGGTGTAGTGAAAGGTAGACAAGCTCATCCTCCAAGATCTGAAAAAAAAGTGAGAAAAGAAATTAATAAAAAGGAGAGATTGTTGGCAACAGCATCAGCAATAGCAGCATCATCTAATAGAGAATTAATAATGTTAAGAGGTCACAAGGTGGATAAAGTTCCAAATATACCTTTAGTATTATCTGATGAAATTCAGAGCTTAAGCAAGACTAAAGATCTTATATCTGTTTTTAAGAAGTTTGGTTTAGACGAAGAGATTAATAGGGTAATAGGTAAAATAAAAACTCTATCAGGTAAGCCTAGGATGCGTGGCAGAACGAAAAGAAAGGCAAAAGGTCCTCTAATAGTCATAGCTGAGGATAAAGGGTTAAGAAAAGCCGCAAAGAATCTTCCAGGAGTAGATTGTATTTTAGCAAGGGATTTGAGCGTATTACATTTAGCACCTGGCTCTCACCCTGGTAGGCTCGTTTTATGGACAGAATCAGCCCTAAAATCTCTTAATAAACCTTTAATAGAGGTTGTGAAAAGGTTTGCGAGTTGAAGATGCATCAAGAATTATAAAAAGACCTTATGCTACAGAAAAGACTTTTAGCCTTATTGAGAAAGAAAATAAACTTGTCTTCATAGTAGATGAGAAGGCTAGTAAAAAAGCTATAAAGCAGGCTATTGAGATTTTATATAATGTAAAAGTAGATTCAGTGAATACTGCAAATACTATTTATGGCAAAAAAGCTTATGTGAAATTATCAAAAGAGAGTTCAGCAACAGATTTAGCTACTAAGCTAGGTCTAGTATGAATTGATGATAAAAACTTAAGAGGAACGGAAAATAAAATTCAGGTGGCAATTATGGGTAAAAGAATTCTTCAACAGAGAAGAGGTCGCGGGGGCATGCAGTTTCGTGCACCAAAGAAAGGAAAATTAGCCCCTGTGAGATATCCCTCTTTCCCTATCTCAGAGACTAGATGGGGAATTGTTACAGGGCTATTTGATGAGAGAGGTAGAAGTGCACCTTTAGCTCAAATAACCTTTGATAATGGTACAGTAGCTTATCTACCAGCTGTAAATGGATATTATGTAGGGTATAAAATAGAGATTGGACCTGAAGCTGAGCCAAAAATAGGAAATATTTTACCATTAGAAAAGATACCTGAAGGAACTATCATCTGTAATATAGAAAGGAATGTTGGAGACGGTGGTAAGCTTATTAGAGCATCTGGATGTTCAGCTATATTACGTTCAAAAACAGCAACAGGTGCTGTCATAAACTTCCCATCTGGCAAAACTTCTATTATAGATCCTAGATGCAGAGCAACTATAGGAGAGATAGCTGGTGGAGGTAGAATAGAAAAACCATTCTTGAAAGCAGGAGCAAAATATTATGCCATGAAAGCTAAAGGGAAGCCTTATCCTCGAGTAAGAGGAGTTGCAATGATTTCTGTTTACCATCCATTTGGAGGAGGAAGGCATCAACACACAATACATAAGTCTAAATCTGTTTCTAAGATTGCACCACCAGGTGCTAAAGTTGGAGATATAGCATCAAGAAAGACAGGTAGAAAGAAAGTAATTAAAAAGATAAAGGAGGTTGAGTAAGCTATGGTTAGAGAATTTAAGTATAGGGGCTATACAATTGAACAATTACAATCTATGTCTTTAGAGACTTTCCTATCAATATTACCTTCAAGACAAAGAAGGTCTTTGAATAGAGGTGTATCTGAAGAAAAGAGAAAATTGCTTGAAAAAGTTAGGGCTGCTAAGAATGGAAAATTAAGAAATGCCATAAAGACTCATGCAAGAGATATGGTGATTTTACCAAGTATGATTGGTTTAACTATTCATGTACATAATGGGAAAGAATTCATTCCAGTAGAGATTAAGCCTCAAATGATAGGGCACTATCTTGGGGAATATGTAATAACAAATAAAAAAGTCGTTCATGGTACGCCTGGAATAGGAGCATCTCGCTCATCTCTATATGTTCCTTTGAAGTAAAGACTATGAAGAAACAAAAAATCTTTTTAAAGCCTTTCTTTCAGCATCAAGAATCAATTCAATTAATCTATCACTTACTTTAGGTTCTTCCATCAATAAAATTTTAGCCTCTGATAGACTAATACCCTTTGCCATCATTACCATTACTGCTGCAAGCCCATACTTAGAAACTATTTCTGCTGAATTTAACAATTTTCTTAAAACTATCTTTTCTCTATAAGATAATTCCCTTTTTAAAAGCATTTTTTCACATATAGGTAATACTTTTTCTAGTATTTTATTAGTTAAGCCAATTTTTGATGAACCACAAATAGGGCAAATTATTTTTTCTTCAAGCTCAAGAACTTTTAGTAATTTTGAGTAATTCCAACAGTTTGTGCAAACAAAGACTCTGCTCTCATTGATCAATCTTGCATAGGTTGATTTGATTAGTATATTCTTCATCCTTTGAGGAGGTATTATTTCTCTCATTCTGCTAAGTTCTTCAAAACCAATCTTTGCTATAGGTGAAATAGAATTAAGATTTTTTATCAAAGAAATCTCAATATCGTTAGACGCTATCTTTTTGATAATAAAACTAGTAAGCTCTAAATCAGCATCGTTGAACAACGTTGTCTTTATGGCTTCATCGTATATAACACTACCTTCTAAACTTTTTATTAAGTTACTTAAATTCACATCACTCAAATCAACATCTTTTGATATGGCACCAAATTTCCTTGCTACGTGTATAAACCTTCTTTTAAAGATTCCTGTTTTAATAAAAGCTTGAATTACTAACTCCTTTATGTCTTTATGGGCTAATTCTTTTAATATTGAAATTATATCCTCAAGGTTTACTTTATCTGCTTGAATTATTATTCTATAAGGGTCTTGTTGAACTTTGATAGGTATATCTGTCTTCTCTGATAGAATTAATCCTAGTATTCTTGAGATAGTACGATTTACTAACAATCCAAAGCAGCAGTTTATTATAATGAGATCTTCCCATCGCTCTATGGTAATTCTTTTATCTGTCGGTACTGGTAGATTCATCTTAACTTGATCTAATATTTCTAATATAGCTAGCATTATCGTTTGGGGGTCACAAGGATAAATCTTGCTCAATTCTAGAGCAATATCTTCAGCTTTTAATCCTGATTTTACCATCTCTTCTACTTTACGTCTTATCTCTCCAACTTCATTTGCAACCTCAAATGGTACTGGAATCTCTTCACCAACCCAACTGGGTATTGCTCCTGTTGGATCGTCCTCATGCTTTACATAAATTCTATCTTTAAATACTTGGAGAATCTTCCATACAGTACCTCTAATAATGAATTTTGTGCCTATATTGCCATACTCTGCAACAAAAGCTTCATCTAAAACTCCTATTGGTTCATCCTTCTCCTCATCTATAACTATAAACTTTTTCTCATCAGGAATCATAGAAAGGTTTTGAAAGTAATAGTTATAGAATTCTTTAGTTCTTTGAGGTTTTGTGAAAAATTTATCCTGAAAAGATACCCAAGCAAGCCTTGGATATCTTATATGCATATATTCAAGGACTCTCTTTAAATCATTTTCAGATAAATCTCTATAGGAATAAGCATTTCTAAAAATATTTAACACTTCATCAAAGCTACATCTTTCTTTTTGCATCATTAAGCCAACTATTTGATGGGTCATTACATCCAAAGGTTTATCAGGAATACGGGCTGGTTCCAATTTTTCAATTAATGCACGACGAGCTATGACAAGAGCTTCAAGAGTATCATCTGAATTCTGAGTTATTATCACTCCCTTTGCAATACCTCCAATCTTATGACCGCTTCGACCAACCCTCTGAAGTAGTCTTGTAACTTGCCTTGGTGAGTTATATTGAATTACCATTTCTAACGCTCCTACATCAATTCCAAGCTCAAGAGAACTTGTGCAAACAATTCCTAGCAATTTTCCTTCCTTTAACCCTCTCTCAGCAGATATACGAGATGCTTTAGAAAGAGATCCATGATGGACTCCTATTGGAAAATTTATCTCCCATACTCTAAAACGACTTGCAAGAATTTCAGCTTCTGACCTTGTATTGGTAAATAGCAATACTGAAGCATTCTCTTCTATTAACTTCCTCATAATCCTTAGTCTCGATGCAACTTCTGGATATGTATACAACTTACTAGCAAGATCAAAATCCTCAGTAGTTGGCTTTGGGTAAATTACTTTTAATTGCATAAACCTAGAAACAGAGACTTGTACTATCTCAAAGGATCTATCTTTACCAACTAAGAACTTTGCTACATCTTCTGGAGTACCTATAGTTGCTGATAATCCTATAATTTGAAAGTCTCTTCCAATTATATATCTTAACCTTTCAAGACCGAGTGATAACTGACTACCCCTCTTCTCCGTTGCCAACTCATGGATTTCATCAACTATCACCCATCTTATAGATTTAAGGTGTCTTCTCATGACTAAGCCAGAGAGTATTGCCTGCAAAGTTTCAGGTGTTGTTATAAGAATGTCTGGAGGGAATCTAGCTTGAGCACTTCTTTCCTTTGATTCAGTATCGCTATGTCTAACTGACAGTCTTATATCAAGCCTTTTGCACCACCATTCAAGCCTTTCCAGCAAATCTCTATTCAAAGCTCTTAAAGGTGTTATGTAAAGAGCCTTTATACCAGGACTTTTCTCCTCTAACTTCAGTATGAAATTCAGTATTGGTAAGAAAGCTGCTTCAGTCTTTCCTGTTCCTGTAGGAGCTATGAGTAAAACATTCTTTCCCTTCATTATTAAAGGAATTGCTTTTGCCTGCGGATCTGTAGGCTCATAGAATCCCTTATCTTGAATAGCCCTTCTTATCGGCTTTACAAAAACAGAAAATAAATCCTTCTTCGTCTTTGCCATTCTAATTCTAATTGTTAATCAAATTGCAATAAATGTTTGCTAAAGATAAAGTATATTGTAAAGAAAGCAAATTAGTAGGATTTATATGAACCTTTTTATGATGAGGGTTTACCTTGGTAAAAGTAAAGGATGTTATGATCAAAGAAGTTATTACGATAGATGAGGAAGAAAGTGTAGCTAAAGCATGTGAAATAATGGGAGAAAAGCATATAGGTAGTTTAATAGTCGTAAGCCAAAGTAAGCCTATAGGAATATTCACAGAAAGAGATTTATTATCTAAAATAATTCTAAAAAGGCTCGATTTAGATAAGATAAAAATAAAAGATTACATGTCCACACCTTTGACTGTTATCAACTCAGAATTCGACCTAAAGGAAGCAGCTAGAATAATGTCACAACTGAAGATAAGGAGACTTCCTGTGGTAGAGGGCGAGAAGCTTATAGGAATATTGACATCTGCAGATATAGTCCGTGCGTTAGCTAAAACTCCGTTGGAGTTTTAAAGGGTGATAAAAATGGTTCAAAAGTCCAAGAAAGGAGGAAAGGTAAAGTGTAGCGATTGCGGTAGAATTTTATTAGTGAAAGATCAAGGTTTAAAATGGGATAAATGTCAAGTTTGCGAAGCGATAATATGTGTGAATTGTATGTGGTATAACAGAGTTCGAAAAGAAGGACTTTACAACTATTACTATGTAGTAAGAGTATGTAGAAATCATATGATTTAGCATCTAAACAATTACAAATTAATGGAAGAGAGTTAAGATGAGAATAATCCTATTAGGTTTTGGTGCTGTCGGTCAGAGCTTTCTCCAATTACTTATTCATAGATATAATGAACTCGTTTCAGTCTATAGACTAAGACCAAGAATAGTGGCTATCGTCGATAAGAAAGGTGCAGCCATAGATGAGAGAGGTCTTGATATGGAAAAGATGCTGGAAGTTAAAAAGAAGATGGGAAGCGTTTCTAAAGCTAATGAAAAAGGCTTCCCGAATTTATCAGCTGAAGAAGTCATAAAAAAGATTGAATCAGAGATTGTAATTGAGGTAACACCAACAAATATTGTAAGCGGGGAACCAGGTTTAACCCATATAGAAACTAGCATAAAGAGCGGTAAGCATGTTATAACAACGAATAAAGGTCCTTTAGCATTAGCTCTTCCCGCTCTTATGGATCTTGCAGAATATAATGGAGTTTACCTAAGGTTTAGTGGTACTGTAGGAGGAGGTATGCCAATACTTGATTTAGGGAGAAAATGCTTGATAGCTGATAGAATTATTGCAATAAAGGGTATACTAAACGGTACTACAAATTATATCTTGACAGAGATGATTGAGAAGAATATTGAATTCGATGAAGCTCTTAAAAAAGCTCAGGAGTTGGGTTATGCAGAAAAGGATCCATCTTTAGATATCGATGGTTTCGATACAGCATGTAAATTGGTTATAATGGCTAATTGGATAATGGGTAAAAAGGTCACTTTGAAGGATGTTAAAATCAAAGGCATACGTAATATAACTCTCGAAGATTTAATGGATGCTGATAGAAATGGTAAAGCAATAAAGCTCATAGGCTCTATCAATAAGAACATAGAAGTCAAGCCTAAAGAAATATCAAAAAAAGATATTCTATGTGTTCATGGAACTCTTAATGCTGTAACATTTGTCTCTGAATTTGCTGGTGAAGAGACTATAATAGGAAGAGGTGCTGGTGGAATGGAGACAGCAAGTGCTATACTAAGGGATTTAATAGATATAAGGACAAATTTATCTTCTAAAATGATAGCATAGCGTGGAAATATGAAGCTAGTCATGAAGTTTGGAGGTTCCTCTGTAGCAAATGGAGATTGCATGAAAAGAGTTGCTAAAATTATTTCAGATTTTAATAGTCAAGGGAATAAACTGGTTGTAGTGGTATCAGCATTAGACGGTGTAACAGACCAGTTGCTAGAGGCTTCTGAAGAGGCTAAGAAGGGTAACTTGGATTATATTCGTGAGTTCATACAAAAGATCGAAGAGAGACATCTTGATACTATTAAAGACGCTATAAAGACTGAATCCTTAAAAGAAGAAATATCCAATATAGTCAAAAGCATTATTGAAGAGCTTGAGAAGGTTCTGACAGGAATTGCTTATCTAGGGGAGCTTACACCAAAATCTTTAGATTATGTTCTATCCTTTGGCGAAAGATTATCAGCCCCTATATTATGCTATTCTCTTCTAGACATAGGGCTTAACTCTAAATTCTTCTCAGGAAAAGATGTTGGTATTGTGACAGACTCAAACTATGGAGAAGCAAGACCTCTAATGGAGTTAACAAAACATCAGGTAAAGCAAAGGTTAGAACCCCTACTCGATAAAGGTATAATCCCCGTAGTAACGGGCTATATAGGTTCTACTCAAGAAGGTTTCATAACAACCCTAGGAAGGGGAGGTTCTGATTATTCTGCTACTATAATCGGAGCTTCATTAAAAGTTGATGAGATTTATATTTGGACAGATGTCGATGGCTTGATGACAGCAGACCCTAAAATAGTACAATCAGCAAAGACGATGCCTGAAATATCTTTTCAAGAGGCCATAGAGATGGCACTCTTTGGTGCAAAAGGTCTTCACCCTAGAGCTTTAGAACCAGCTATGGAAGAGGGAATACCTGTAAGGATAAGAAATACTTTCAATCCAGATAATCCTGGTACGCTAATAGGTAATGAAAAGAAAATCAAGAAAGGCAAGATAGTAAAAGCTGTCACCATCATAAAGAATGTCTCATTAGTGAATGTTAGTGGAGCAGGAATGGTTGGTACCCCTGGTACTGCAGCAAAAGTTTTTGACGTTCTAGGTAAGAACAATATAAATGTGTTAATGATCTCTCAAAGCGCTTCTGAAGCAAATATATCTTTTATAATAAAAAAGTCCTTCCTTGGAAAGGCTATAAGTGCTTTAGAAATAGCCTTATTGGGTCAAGGAATTGTTCGTGAAATTACTGCTGAAGAGGATATATGTATAATAGCAATAGTAGGAGCAGGCATGAAAGGTACTCCTGGAGTTGCTGCTAAGGTGTTTAATGCTGTTGCCAAGAAGGGCATAAATGTAATAATGATATCTCAGGGCTCGTCTGAGGTTAACATATCTTTTGCTGTAAAGGAAAAAGATGGAGAAGAAGCTGTTAGAGCTATACATGAAGAATTCGGTCTCTCAAAAAATAGAGAATAAGTAGCTTCCTTCTAAACTCGAATCATGCTTTAATTCACCGTTATGTCGCCTTTATATAAGCTGAATCATTCCATAATTCTTTAAGCCTTTCACACTCTCTATATATGGGCTCATTATTCTAAAGTATCTTTTTTTATTTAATTACAATATATTTACCTCTATATCTTCCAAAATCGATGTTTATCTTCTTGAGTATTTCTTAAGTATCTTTTTTAACAAATTTTTAAGAATCAAATAGGAAGTTAAAGGTATAAATATGAAGGATATATTTACATTAAAGAAGATCATAAAGATGGTTATCAAAACTGTAGCTATAATCATAAAAGCTATTAGTAGAGGAATGGAAAGAATTTCTCTTATAAGTGAACCATGCAGATAAGTTAAATTATCTACATAGTTACATTTAAGATTTGAACGGTAAACTACCCTTCCGCTAATGAATAGCTCAGAGTTACATATAGAGTAATGAAGTACATCCTTAGCTTTATTAGATCGTAATAATTTTTAATATTGTTAAATATCTTCCTATTTAGTACTGCTTCAGCTTATTACTACAAATTCCAGATTTTACTCTTAATAAGCTCAAAGGCTTCATCAATCTTATCCTTATCAATAATCCCTGATGCAAATTCTGGCTTTCCTCCTCCCTTTCCATTAAATTTCATAAAAACTTCTTTTAGAATGGCATTACAATCTAATCCTAAATCCGAGCTTCTACCTAGTATCAGAAAAGCGCTATCATTTTTGTTAGCAAATAAAGCAATACTTTTTCTATTCTTTATCAATTCCCCGATTCTTTCCATTAATTTTTTGTTATCTAATCCTTCAAAAATCTTAAAGTAAATCTTGATACCATTCTTCTCTATGAATTTTATATCCTCAGCCTCTTTCTTGCTTAACTGAGCAAACCTCTTTCTTAAATCAAGAAGATCATCCCTAAGGTTTCGAATAGTATTCTTAAGAGTATCTAAGGTTGCACCAACAATCTCGCTAACTTCCATGCATATCTTAGCTATCTCGAGAGCCTTTAGTTTAGCACTTTCACCAACATGAAATTCTATTTCAAAAAAATCTTTTTTAACTTTTGAAAACTTTGTTACTATGAAGAAAGAACATTCTTTCGTATTTTTAGCATGCTCTGCTTTACAGGCTGAATAATCGTATCCATCTACTTCTATTACTCTCGTCTTGCCTAAAATTCTCTCATCGTAAGCTCTTAAAGATGGAAAAGCTTTTCTTGCATCGTCTAAAGATTCAAAAAAATGTTCTTTTATTACTTTTGCTTCATCTATTATTTTATTAGTCATTTTTTCCGCTTCGAATATGACCTGCCAATTGAGATTTTTGCATGATACCCATACGCTACCTTTCTCTCCTTGTGTTTCGACCTTTTTAACCTCTATGTTTGGCATTAATTTTTTTAAACTACCCATGAATACATGTTCAGCTGTGTGTGCAACACTCATAACAAAAATGATTATTTAGTCTTTATAATCCCTTTCTAAATTCCTTCTCATACCTTACATATTCAAATGTTTTCTCATTTTTTGTTAGAACTTTTAAAAATTTAAAAGTATTAAGAGTGACAAGTTTAGTTATTCTTTTTTCTATATCTAGATGCTAATTGCTATATTTTTATATCCTTTTAAATAAGTTAATTATTAATTTGTGAAGAGGAAATTAAATGGAAAATGAAAATTTTGTTCAAAATAAGTCTTTATCAGGTTTTACAGGATTTTTAGAAAGGTTAGGAGGGATTTTGCTAGAACCTCGTAAGACATTTTATGATATGATGCAAAGAAAGATGAGCATAATAGAGCCTTTGTTCCTAATAATAGCATTTTGGAATTCGTGCCTTTTTGGTGTCTTAATAGTCAGAATGCTTTATTCTTTTCTTGATTTTTAAGCCAATTTGTAGGTACTGAACAGTTAAGAATTTTCCAAGGGAGTCTCATCATATTGTCTATTCTCACTACAATTTTATGGATCATTACTGCTCTTTTAATATGGATAATTTCAATTCCAAGCTTTTTGGTCATATTAGGGATAATGATCTTGAATTTGAATCTTTTTATTTTCTTTAGTATCTTTTAATCCTTTGCTTGATGACTATCTTCTGGATAGTTATTATCCTAGTGGTTGCTGTTGAGAGATGCTATTTGATAGATCCTGTCAAGCCTTTATATCCTCTTTTATAGTACCTTTGATTGTTTACCTTATCAGCAATTGTTTGGTTAAATCTTCTTTAGTGTACTTAAAGATTTGTTCTTATGAGAAGTAATACTATCATGAGAGGATTAATTCTATTAATAAGTATGATATTTACTTTTGTAGCTCCTATTGTTCTCGGACCCTCATTAAGTTTGAAGAGGATATAAGCAAGGTTATTAGAACATACACATTTTTTGCTAGCGATGCACCAGGAGTAAATTACGTAAACTTGAACCTTACAGTAAAGGCTGGTGGAATTGATATCAATTTTACTAATGATAGCAATTTGATTTATAAATCTGTATTCGAACAAGATGAAGAAGCTATAAAGCCAAATATAGAAAATATAACTGTTAATAGCAAACTATTCGTTAATGTTATGGCTAAATCTTGTGATGTAAAAATAATATTTGGTAATAGGCTATATTTGCAACGGTACAATAAGAGTTAGCCTAGGTGGGATAACAGCAAGATTATCAAACTATTCCAACATAGAATTTCTCGACCTTGCTATAATTTACGCTGGTAGCGTTCTAGTAGATGTAAGAGATAATGCATCATTCGACCATTTAAATATTAGAGTCAATACAGGAGGAATAACGATGCAAATCGAAGCCATATCTTTTAAGAAGAATCCAACTATATCGGCTGGAGTTGAGCTTGATGGAGTAATAATCAGTTCAATTCCTATGGGAATGGACTTAGGAAGCAAGTTAAGAGTAACTGCTGATATGGGAGGAGTGAGTATAAATCTTGGAAACTTCTCAGTAATAAAGCAAACAGCAAGTGAAGTTGAAATAAGAACGAACAATTATCTAATAGCGCCTACTAAGCTTGACATCGAGATATTCACAGGTAGGAGGGTCGTTAATAAACCAACCTTTCTTTTTACCTTATCAAACAGCTTCAGCTAAGAATTTACCATATTATACGCCTCTAAAATGATAGAATTTAAATTTGGATTAATTGCAAATAGCAATTATGGCAAAACAACTCTATGTAATCACTGTTCAAGGTTTAGATAGACCTGGTATAGTAGCAGGAATCTCTGAGATATTAGCAAATGCGAACGTTAATCTTTTGGATGTAGATCAGACAGTAATAAGAAAGCTCTTTGCTATGTTCATGATAGCAGATTTTACGAATTCTAATAAAGAATTTGAAAGAGTAAAAGAAGATTTATTCAAAAAAGCTAAAGAACTTAAAATGAAGGTTACAATTGAACCTTATACCTTTAATGGGAGTTTGAAAAAAGAAAAAAACCTTGTCTTATTAACAATAATCGGTAAGGATAAACCAGGCATAGTGGCAAGATTCTCTAGAATTTGTGCTGATAATTGTGTGAATATAGAAAGGACGAGAATGATAGCAAGAGGAGAAACGATAGCCCTTGAAATGCTTATAAATGTAGAAGGTTTAAAAATAGATTTCGATAAATTCAAGAATCTTCTTCATGAAATAGGCTTAAATTTAAATTTAAGTATAATAATTCAGAGACGGAATGTATATCAGAGAGCTAAGAAATTAATTGTTTTCGATTTAGATACAACTTTTATTCAACAAGAGATAATTGATGAGATCGCAAGGATAGCTCATGTTGACAAACAGGTTAAGGAAATAACTAGAAAAGCTATGAAAGGTGAAATCGATTTTAAGCAAGCTCTGAAAGAAAGGGTAAAATTGCTTAAGGGTTTACCAATCTCTTCCTTAGATTCAATACTTAAAGAGATTAAATTAACTGAGGGTGTAGAAGAGCTTCTTTCTGTATTAAAAGAGTTAGGATGTAAAATAGCGATAGTAACAGGAAGTTTCTCTTACTTTACTGATAAAATCAAAGAGAAATTTGATTTAGATTACGCATTTGCGAATGAATTAATAATTAAGGATGGTAAACTCACAGGAGAAATTAAAGAGCCAATATTAGATGCAGAGATGAAAAGAAAACTGATTCAAGATTTGATAAAGAAAGAGGGGATAAAAAGGGAAGAGGTTATAGCAGTTGGAGATGGTGCGAACGATAGATTCATGCTTATGGAAGCAGGTCTTGGAATAGCTTTTGATGCTCAAGAGATTTTAAGAGAAGTTGCAGATGGTGTAATAACAAGAGATAATTTAAGAGGGTTAATTTACTGCTTAAATGAATTCAGGGATTATTAAATTCTAGATTTGAATTAAATACACTTAAACTCTAAACCGTATTTATTTTTTAGAAATTCTTCAAATTTCTTAAACACAGGACTTGAAGTCATGCCTATCTTTATCCCTTTTTCTAGATCATAATATACACAACGCTCAGTCATACGAGGATCAGCTTTAAGAGCTTCATATACCTCTTCTTCTAACCCTCCAGTAGAGATAAACGCCATATATGATGCATGATTAACCTTCCAAAAACTATCTCCACGTAGTGAAACCTTTTGTAAACGTAACATTGATTTAAGAGTTTGAAGAGTTATAGATTTAGACCAAATAAATACATGATATAAGTCATCAATCTTGAACCACTGGCCACTTTTTTCAGCTTCCCATTCATCCCTACAATACTCCTTAAAAGCTTTAAGAACTTCCCTAATTTTCAAAATTGTCAAACTCTCTCTAATATAAATACAGAAAAGAGAAATTTAAGA
>JAVZMU010000014.1:0-19151 GCA_038883135.1 Nitrososphaerales archaeon | reverse complement strand
TTAAACCTATATCTTTATCCTTTGCCATCTTCATAATCTCTTTTATTCTTCTCCAGAATCGCCAAAGATTCTCTTAAACTATCCTCAAACATTACCTTAACTTCTTGACGAACCTCACTCACAATTTTATTTACAACATTCTCAAAAGCTTTACTCATACCAAATAGTAAGTAAGTTCAAGGTTAAATTTTAACTTATCCTAAAAGTCCTATAGACTTCTTTACAATCTCTGGATTGATCTTTCCTGCACTAAATGTATTTCCAGTCCTTATGTTATTAATGGTAATAGATGCTGGTGCGAATAGAGCGGGATCTATCTTGTAAAAATCAAAGTTTGCAGCCTTGAAGATTTCGTAAAAAGGTTGACCATAGGCTGGTGAAGATGATGAAGGAGCTTTCTCAAGCAATTTTGTAATCTCTTGATCATCCTCATCATCTACTATGAAGAATGTCTCTCCTCCATACATAAGCATATCATTTGTTCTTCCCATAGCTTTCGTAGATTTTGGATGTAATGGAGCAATAGGTGCTTGACCACAACCATACAGAACTTTTAAAGGATCAAAACCCAATTCCACTAATCTATGTAATCCAGTCTCTACAATTCTTCCTGAGATTTGAGTAGAACCAGCAATACTAGAAGTTGGCGTGAGTATTACATATAAATTGTTTGGACTAACTTTACACTCTTTTGATATGTATTCTAAAGCATCCACAGTAGGCACGTCAGACGTTTCTAAAACTATGACTGCTACATCTGCTGAATCTTGATATTTTATCTTAGCATATAATTCTTTAGGCTTCATAGGTATAGCTCTTGCAGGACCTGAACCCATCGCAAAATACTTTCCTACGCTTATCCTCCAGCCAGCGAACTGTGATCCTAAAAGAGATATAGCAGGATAATCTGTTGAAACAAATATCTTAGGTAAAGATAGACCATTATGATCGAAGTAGCATAAAGATGCTCTACCATATCCTCCTAAACATACTTCTGTAATATACTTTCCAGCCATAAAACCTCCTTTGGCTTTTATCCCTGCATCTATTATAGTTGCACCGTTATCAGCTTTGATTACTTCTATCGCTAACTCATCTTTCTTTTCTATCATCTCTTTTACTATACTTAAAGCACCCAGGTTAACGCTTATGACCAATCATATCACCTCAGAGAATATATGCCTCCTTCTTTTTGAGATGTTCATTGTTTGGAGCGAATATGAAGAGCTTTCCATTTCCACCTTCTGTCATATCTCCTGAGAAGGAGTAAAAGGGACCATTTATCTTATCTGCACCTACCTTTATATTCGGTCTAATTTCATCAATTATAAAGCTCGGCAAAACATCAGGAACCTTTCCCATCACTATTACCTTTCCCCCTGTCATCTCAGCACCAAGCCTACCTAAAGAACTCCCGTATATTAGTATAGTACCGCCTTGCATATGAATCCCTGCATACAATCCTACATTCCCACCTATTTTTATGAGACCTTCTTTCATGAAGCATCCAACTTCACTTCCAGCATTCCCTTTAATAATAATGTTTCCTCCACTCATACCATTTTTTGATCCTCTATAAGCTGAACCTACGAAGTCTCCTGCATCACCATCAACCTCTATTATTCCTCCTTTCATTTCAAAACCAAGCCAAGAGTCAACATCACCATGAACATGAATTTCTCCACCTTTCATTCCATCTCCTACGTAAAGACCTGCATTTCCATTTACGATTATCTTACCAGCTGTCATATTCTTACCTATCCTTCTAGCCCTTGATAGATCTCCTTCTATTGTTATTGTAATTTCTTCGGGCTTTTGACTTGTTTCTCCTGAAACTTCGAATATTTCTCCTAGTTTTATCTTTTTATTACCTCTCCATAACTCTAAGCTTTCAATTTCTTTTAGAGACTTTCCTGCAAAGGCATTAGGACTTATTACAGAAGCGTCAAGAGGTCTTTCCACTTTGGCTTTAAGTTTTAACAAAATTGTTCCCATTTATTTTTCACCTTAATTCTCATACTATCAGTTCAACCTTTCGTTATTCTACCTTTTTATTCTTTACCAAAATAGAGTGAAAAAGAGTAAAAATACAAACATAGAACCAAGCATGTAAGATTTTCTAGAAGAATTTATTCTTGTTTGCTTTTAAGTTCAATTCTGTCATTCTTTTTATGGATTAAGCTTATACATTTTTCTACATACTCTTCCTTGACAATGATAAGTATGCTAGAAGTCTTTCTCAAAATCTGCAGTTACATTATAAGCATAGAATAGAATTATTCTAAGATCGACAGCAGTTCTATCAGAACCTCCCCTTTCATATGTAGTCTCTCTTCCATAAATTGTCTTACCAATAAAACCATCAATTATTGGGACTTTACCTTTCTCTATGTATTCGATTAAATGCTTCGATTCATTTTTAGATTCTTCTAGCAAGAATGTAGCTCCCTCAAAGCTCCTATTAGTGATAATAGGCCATTTTTTAAAGAGTACATTCAAAGAATCTATTCTATCACTCTTTAGAACAAAATCCATAATCTTTACCATCGAAAGTTCACCATTATAAGCCAGGATTATGGCTCTATTCCCTCGAGCTCTTTGTTCCTTGCTACTTGCTCTAAAGCATTTTTTCAATTCACTACTAAAAGCGTCTTTAAAAGGCTCTTTTATGTAAAAGTCCCTAATTATCCCGTAGGGATGCTTTAGTTTTTCAGATTTATTACTGATAAAACCTGTCTTAGCGCAGTCTTCGCCTATGTCTATGACAATATCTGTAACTCCCTTGGTGCCGATACTACTACAACTAGATCTTTTCCGTCTTTTTGCCTAATTTCCCTACCTTTTCACTACATCGAGAATGCCTTCTCCATATGGCTTTATTATTCCTCCATCAAACTTAGTGATGGTAAGATTGCTTTTCTTCTCATTGAGCAATAGTTGATTATTCAAAAATTTAATATCACCTTTTTTAAAGAATTAGTTGCATTTTTGAAGTTTTTGCTAAGCCTCCTTGTGGCTTTATTAACTAATTTAAGGATTTTTAAGGTAATACTAAAATATGCTCTAAGTTAGAGATAAGTACGCTCTATTTTTAGTTGCGAACAGGTTTATGCGATTCTTTTACCTGCTTCGTAGGATGCACTTTGATTCCAGATTTCAACAGGTTCTGTAATCCAAACGCCTCTTACTTGCAGACCTAGTTTCTTAATTTCTTCACTTAGCTTCTCAAAGATGGGGCCTGAAGTTTCATAATTTTTTATATTTACTCTAATCTGATAGGCTTCCATTCCCAAAATTACAAGAATAGAAGCCAATTCACCTTTTTTCTTCATTTCCTCAAGGTTTTTACTCGTTTCCTTCATAAGTACAGCAGCAAAGGCTATAGTGTTAGGGTTTGGAGCTATTATCGATCCTACAGGGATTATATGTATTACTCCTGTGGGATATTTTGTTGCAAGAACTTTTGATGCCTTTGGATCGTTTATGACCTTCATTACATTTTCTGGAAGACTTACCAACTTATATCGAAAGACAATAGATAAGTAAGAATTTAAATTTTTTGAAGAATAAAAAAATTTGAAGTTTTTTACATTCTCTCTCAAAGTTAATAGGAAAAAATCATCTTATTGTATAGGACCGAGAGACTTTATGTTTGAATAAATTTAATGAATAACTTAAATAATGGTAAGGTTAAGCCAAATTGTTTAGAGGAGATCTTTTTGACTATAGACATGGCTATTAAAGTTCTTGATGAGAGCCTTGGTAAAGTAGTGCTCATAAAATTGAAGGGCGGGAAGGTCATTCGAGGAACTCTTCTAGGGTTTGATCAGCATATGAACTTACTTCTTGAGAACTCAGAAGAAATTCAAGAGGAAGGAAATACGAATGCTTTAGGAACAATAGTAGTTAGAGGGGATAATGTAATAATGATTTCACCTCCACCTAAATGATAAAAATCAATAGTATACTTTTTAATACTTAAGGATGATTACTGCTATATGCGATCAAAAATAGCCAAGATCATAAAAGAAACTCTTTCTAGTGGATATCAGCTACATCCTCAAGCTTTTGATTTTCTTTTAGAAATTAATGGGAAGATAGATATAGTAGATTTAGTTTTAAAAGCTGTTCAATCAAAGATTAGTAGCAATGATAAACAAAACATTATCACGAAACAGGATTTAGAAAGGGTATTACCTTCTGACTTCAAAGAGACTGAGCAAATAAAAGCTGAGACAAAACCTATTGTTCAAGAGCACATAGAACCAGAGTTCGAGATAGTCAAAGATCCAACCCATTATATTGCACCAATCGATGGATTAAAAGGATTTCAAAGCCTTTTTAGAAGTCGTTTTGAGAAGTTAATGAAGATTGTACAGAAAAGACCTGATTCATACCAAATTAAGAAAATAGCAAACCTCAAAAAAGAACCATCAAATAGCCTTCAAAAAATTGCTGGTCTTGTCATGGATAAGAAGATTAAAAGAACTCATGTAGAGCTTGTGATTGACGATGAAAGTGGTAACATTAAAGTTGTTGCATTAGAAGATCCTGTTAAAAAGAGCGCATCGGAAATTTGCCTTGATCAGTTAGCAATTTTAGACTTACAGTTTAGTAAAAGAGGATTAGCAATAGTTAAGAATATTTATTCACCAGATATACCTGATCGCTTACTAAACACATCAAAGAAAGTTGTCTATGTTGCTTTTACTTCAGATTTGCATATTGGAAGTAAGACTTTCCTTCTTGATTCCTTCAATAAATTCCTTCTTTGGCTTAATGGAGGTTTAGGCGATGATCTCATAGTAAGAAGGTTGAAGTATGTTATAATAGGCGGGGATTTAGTCGAAGGTATTGGTATTTATCCAAATCAAGATAAAGAGCTTGAAGAAACCAACATTTATGAGCAATGTAAGAAAGCTACTTATTTAATAGATAAGATACCGAAACACATTCAAATATTTATAATCCCTGGAAACCATGATCCAGTAAGGCAAGCATTACCACAACCAGCCATTCCTAAGAAATATGTTGAGGGACTTTATTCTATGGAGAATGTAAAAATGCTTGGAAATCCTACTTACTTAAATTTACATGGTGTAAACATACTTGTTTACCATGGTAGAAGTTTAGACGATATTGTTGCTATGACTCCTGGCCTTACCTTCTCAAAATCTACACTCGCTATGAGAATATTACTTAAGGCTAGACATTTAGCTCCAATATATGGAGGAAGAACTCCAATAGCACCAGAAAAAGAGGACCATTTAGTAATAGAGAAGGTTCCAGACATATTCCATACAGGTCATACGCATACTATAGATGTTGATAGTTATAGAAATACTCTTTTGATCAGCTCTGGAACTTGGCAAGGTCAGACATATTATCAATTGAATATGGGTCTTAAGCCTACCCCAAGCATAGTACCAATAGTGAATTTAGCAACTCTTGAGGTTAATTTAAAGAATTTCGCTAGTATGTAATCTATATTATTGAACTCATAACAGGATCTTCTAAAAAGACTTCTTTAACAAATTGTAATTGAACTGATGGGCTGATCTTCTTTGTTCTTCCATAGCGACCCTTACTGATCAAGTTTGTTGCTATTAAGCCTAGCAAGTCAAGTTCACTAAGAAGCATTGTAACTCTTCTTTGAGTTAACAATTCTATACCATTTTTACGACAAATATTAGAGTAGCGATCATAAACTTCTCCTGTGGATTTAGCTTCTCCTTGTGATACTATACTCCATAATAAGATTTTAGCATGGAGAGGTAGAGATCTTAAAGCTTCTACCATTCGATCTTGCTCTATTTTTTGAACGGCAATTCTTACATGTTTCTCTTCAACCCTTGTAGCACCTTCTCTCTCTGCTACTTCACCAGAGACTCTTAAAAGATCTAAAGCTCTTCTAGCATCACCATGTTCAGAACCAGCTAAAGCAGCACATAGGTTTATCGCTGCTTCAGTTATAGAATCTTCAAAAAAGGCCATCTTAGCTCTCTCATATAATATTACTCTTAACTCTTCTGCTGTATAAGGTAAAAATATTATTTCTTCTTCACTTAAACTACTTAAAACTCTTGGATCAAGAAACTCTTTGAATTTCAAATCATTAGATATTCCTATAATTGAGAGATAACCATGGGATAGTTGTTCATTCGCTCTAGTAAGCTCATAAAGGAGATCGTCACCATAATTTTTTACTAAAAAATCAATTTCATCCATAACAAAAACAACTTTCAACTCTAAAGAATTTATTGCAAGTTTTATTCTATTAAGAACCTCACTAATAGCTAAACCAGTAAAAGGGATCGATAATCCAATAGACTGAGCTACATCAATAAGTATTCTATACTCTGTACCAGCTATTCTTGTGTTTGAATAAGCGAATTTTACTTTTAAACCTTGAGTAGAGGCTTTCTCTTCCAATCTCATCAAAACATATTTAACAACTGCTGTCTTACCAGTACCTGTTTTACCATAAATAAGAAGGTTCGAGCATTTAGATCCATGTAAAAGAGGAGATAAGGCCTCACCTATCGATATTATTTGTTTTTCACGAAAAGGTAATTTAGATGGTATGTAATCAGATCTTAAAACATCACGATTTTTATATAAAGAACGACCAGATAATGCTTTAGTAAAAATTTTATCCAATAAATCTTCATACTCATTACCTACCGTAACACACTCACCCCTTTCTTTCTACTGTAGACCGATTTAATAAAAACATAATTGTTATTTTTCCCAAAAATAAATATTAGACCGTACTAGGGTTGGATTGTTTATTTAATATTTATTAAATAAACAATTTTTAACTATTTGGTGAATTTTCCCTTATTAAATGGTGGTTTCTTGATCGAGGTTGTTTTTTACTGGAAGAGTAGGGGTGGGTGGGTAAAATTAATAGTTTAACGTTGTAAGTTTATTTGAGCTCTACGATAGGACCAACCCGAACTCGTTCTATTTCTTATTAGTAATCCTTTTTCCGTTAATCTTTGTAAATAAGTTGATATGACACTTAATCTTATAGGGGTATTGTACTCATCTTCATAAGCTTCTAAGATATCTGTAGATTTGAAAGATCCTAAATTAAACTTTTTTTCAATAAGAGTATAAAGACGTCCAAAAGTCGTATTTTTTGATAAAGTAACTTGTGGAATAAATTCACTTTTACCTTCGATCATCTCAACCATGTCTATAATCTTTAAAACTTTATCTCGAGAAACATTTCCTTCCATATGGATTCTATACTTTCCACCTTCTCCATCATCAAACTCTATCTTGATTTTCCTTTTGTTCAAGTCTATTTTAATAATTATGGCTTTAAATTATAAAGTTATCTATGTGAATAAGTGAACAAAAGGTTAAACATTTCTAACAACTTTATGAGATTTTATATCTGAGTAACAAATGTTCACAATGCACTAGAAAAAATTACTGGTAAAGTCCTTCTTATCAAATTCCAATGGAAATAAAGGGGTGTTAAAAATAGAATAACAAATTATGGAGTAAAAATTTGGCTTAAAATGGATGAATCGTTAAAAATAAAAGAATTTGAGGATTTTATTCACAATTCGTTCACAATATGATTTATTCTATTTTTATTAACTCTTTTCCTTTCTCAGTTATTTTGTAAACATAAGGTTTCTTTTTCTCCTCTCTTGTTACATAACCTGACTCGAACAATCTTTTCATAAGTCTAGCTGTGTGCTCTCTCGATTTATTTATCCTTTGTTGAATTTGTTTTGGAGTTTGTTCTCCTTCTGTTAACAGTTTGAGTACTAGCTCTTCAGTTGGACTTAATTCTTTTAACATTTTAGTTTCTCTTTGCTGATTCTTTCTAAGTGGTAACTCTTCACTTTTAACCAAATTTTTTAACAAAACTTTAATTTCTTCTAAAATTCTTTCAGTATCTGATATTTCACGAGCTTTAACTACCTCTTTTCCTAATGCTTTGCTTAAATGTTCTAACTTTAACTCTAAAACATCCAACCTAACTTGTTGGTCTATTATCTTTTGATCTTGTAGACTCAATCTGTTGTGAAGCTCAGAAATAACTCCTTTGACTATTTCACTTGCATCTTTTTGCTCTTTAGTAAATTTTCTAATTTCTGGTAGGTAGTGGATGAGAAATACAAGTGAAATAAATATTGTGATACTTGATATCGTGATGATCACAATGTTCTCTAAAGTCAAGATTCAAAGAGACAATATCACGATGAGTAAATAACTTTTTCTCTTGCAATTTAAATATTGCATCACAAACAATTTTAATGATATTACATCATTTATAACGTCTTTTTCCTTCTGATAGAGTATTAATTATTGTTTCTATAATATTTGCAATTTCTGTTATTTTTTCTTTTAAATTGATATTTTCAGCACTTCTCAATATATTGCCTACTTGTAATAATTTAACCATGGCCTTATCATCAAGTAAACCTAAATATTGAAATAAAATAAGCGTATAAACAGACCTTTTTAGATTGATTTGAGCTTGTCTTAATGTACGGATAAAGGCTCCTCCGCTAACATTTTTACTATCTCTCATGGTAGTCTTCTCTTTTAGCTTTAATTTCTTATTAGTTGCAACACACTCGATTAAATAAGTGTCGAGTTGTGCTTGAGTGAGAGACGATCTTTCAAAGAGAAATTTAAGCATGGGATCTTTATCTAACTTTACTCTTAGCATATTTCTATTGTTATACAAAATCGTATAATCTTATCGGAAAAATTATCCTAATTTTAATCTTAATTTCCTTTTAAAGATGTGAAAAAGTTCATTAATTATAAATTTAATAATTAAAAAATTATAATTTTTTATCATTTTTTAATGAATCGAAAAATAATGCAAACTAAAATGATATATTTAACAACTTTAAAATCTAATAAAGTGCTGTAGTTGGGACGAAGGAGACGTCGTACAATAAAAATTATAAAGAAAACCCTTCCTAAGGTCTATGCTTGCCCCAAATGTGGGGTGGTATCTATCAGAGTCTTTTTTAAAGAAGAAAATCTAGTGAAGATAGTTTGTGGAAATTGTGGTTTGAAATATGATTACGTGATAGAAACGAAAAAACATCCAATAGATGTTTATAATGAGTTTGTAGATAAATTTGTGTCTGGAAGGTTACCTTAAATGATAGGAAAAGTTGAGAGATACATTAGGGAAGAAATATCCAAATACGGTACAATATCCTTTGCTCTAATTGATTCAGAGAATTTATCTCCTAAAACTGCGAAAAACATTGCTCTTAAAGCTGAAAGTTGTGGTGTGAAGAGCATTTTGGTAGGTGGTTCAACAGCTGTTGATCAGCTTGAGTTAGATAATATTGTAAAAACGATTAAAAAAATTGTTAAAATTCCTGTGATCTTGTTTCCAGGTAATGTGACAGGTATATCACCAAATGCTGATGCAATACTCTTTAGCTCACTTATGAACTCAGAAAACCCATACTTTATAACAGAAGCTCAAGCTCTTGGTGCCATTTTAGTAAAGAAATACGGCTTAGAAAGTATCCCTATGGGATATATTGTGATAGGAGAGGGTGGGACTATAGGCTTCATCGGAAGAGCTAGAGGTATTCCTTCGAACAAACCAGAATTAGCAGCTATGTACGCTCTTGCAGCAGAATACATGGGAATGAGATTTGTTTATTTAGAAGCAGGATCTGGTGTGACATCACATATATCATCCTCAATAGTATCAGAGGTTCGAAAGGTTTTTAATGGCATATTAATCGTAGGAGGAGGAATTAGAAATGTCGATGATGGTATTGAGGTTGCTAAAGCTGGTGCAGATATTATTGTAATAGGAACACTATTAAACGATAAAAATTTTGTGCCTAAGCTTAAGGAGATAGTTGAAGGGATAAAGAACGTAAGGCGATAAGATGACTTGTTTCGAACGTTTCTTCTTGAGTTTGAAGTATTGGCTCAATCTACCAAAAGCTTATGATCGATGGCCAGATTTTGAAGCATCTTTTAATTCTGAAGAATACTTATTTTTAGAACTTAAAAATGAAAAAGCGCTTTTACTAAATTGTGGAGATTGTGATGGTCCTTCCGACATTTCTCATCCTACATGTGAAAAATGTATTGAATTTAGGGTGAGATTTGCAGAGCGTGAAACAAAACACAAGCCTGATATGTGGCGCCATTTAATTCTTGCTAGGATTTATACAAAGAGCGATAAATGATTTGTGATATTTTTTGTGATTTAAGATTGAATCACAAAATAGCCTTCACTTATATTAAAAGAAAAGCTTATTTGAGCAATTCAATAAACTTTTATCCATTAATTTGAAAGAGGACTTATGGCATTAAATAATGAGTTTCTTGAGCGAATAAAGAATCTTGCACCTTTTCCTATAGACTATATTAAATATAATGAAAAACTTTTGGAGCAGTTAAATTCACAGTACTTATTATCATCTAAAGCTCGAGCCAAAGGGAAAGATCCAAAACCTGAAGTAGAGGCTAAACTAGCATTTGATCTAGCAGAAAGGATAGAGCATTTAATACCGATTCCTGGTCTTGCTAAAAGACTTAGAGAGCTTTTATTAACTTATAGTAAGGAAAACATAGCTCTAAGACTCGCAGAAGAAGTCGCTCTAGGTAAGTTCGGTTTTTTTGAAAAAGAGAAAGCTTTGGATTTTGGAGTACGAATAGGTCTTGCTGTAGTTACGGATGGTGTTACAGTTGCTCCAATTCAAGGAATCTCTTCTGTGAAGATTAAGAAAAACGATGATGGATCGAGCTATGTAGCTATATATTTTGCAGGTCCTATTCGTTCTGCAGGTGGTACGGAAGCAGCTTTCACTCTCGTGATTGCAGATCACATACGTAAGGTTTTAGGTCTTGAGAAATATAGAGCGAATGCTTGGGGTCAAGATGAAGTAGGTCGTTTTATAGAAGAGCTTAGAATTTACGAGAGAGAAGTTGGCAACTTTCAATTCAAAGTGACTGATGATGATATTAAGCGTGCACTTTTATACCTACCTGTTGAGATCGATGGAGTCGAGACAGATCCTGTTGAAGTTGTAATTCATAGAAGTTTGAAAAGAATTTCAACGGATAAAGTAAGGGGCGGTGCTTTAAGAGTTTTAAATGATGGTATAATAGGTAGATCTAGAAAATTATTGAAACTTGTGAACGATTTAGGAATTCCTGATTGGGATTGGTTAGCAAATCTTAGAAGTGGAAAACAAAACTTAGAGGAACGTGTTGAAAGTACCCACTTTGAAGAAGTAATTTCAGGGCGACCGGTGCTATCTTTCCCTAAAAAAGTAGGTGGCTTTAGATTAAGGTATGGGCGATGCTATAACACAGGCTTATCAACAATTGGTATCCATCCAGCTGTGGCTATAATACTAAATTATCCATTCGTTGTTGGTACACAAGTAAAATTAGATATCCCAAGTAAAGCTGCTACTGTTGCTTTTGTAGATACAATAGAACCTCCTATAGTTAAATTAATAGATGAATCTGTAATCAGGATAGAAAGTATAGATCAAGCAACTAAGATTAAGGATAAAATTGCTAAAATTCTTTATTTAGGCGACGCTTTGGTTAGCTTTGGAGATTTTCTTGAGAATAATGTAAGATTGGTTCCATCTGGTTATGTGGAAGAATGGTGGGTACAAGATTTAATGATAGCGATAAAGAAGTATGGTTCTATAAATGAATGTGCAAAATCTATTGGGATCGATAAAAATCACTTAAGTGATATAATAAACGATCCGTTACGTAAATTTCCAAACGCTTATGAAGCTTTTGAGATTAGTAGCAAGCTTGGAATACCTCTTCATCCTCATCATCTCTTTTATTGGGACGTTGCATCACCTTCTGAAATAATTACTCTTAGACAGAGCCTGAATCTAATATCTGATAAAGATCAATTCGTAATAAGCGCACCTAGAAAACCTGAAATAAAATCAATTTTAGAGAATGTTGGCATTCCTCATAGAATTACTAGGGATGGTATCATAATAGAAGGAGAGCCAGCTTACTCTGTTATGAGGACTTTAGGCTTAACTTCTGGGTCTAGTTTAGTTACTGGTTGGAAAGATGTTAACGAACTTTTATCTTCATTAGCTCAAATACCAATTAAAAGGAAATCATCTACATTCATGGGCTTACGTATAGGTAGGCCTGAGAAAGCTATGCTAAGGAAGATGAAACCTCCTGTACATTCGCTTTTCCCTGTAGGAATGAAAGGTGGTCCAAAAAGAGACATAATATTGGCAGCAAAGGATGAATTTGTAAGTATTGAGATTGCTAATATGGTCTGTAATAAATGTGGTTCTAACTCCATAAGCATAAAATGTGATAAATGTGGTGGTGATGTTGTGATTGTTAAGAAATGTCCTATTTGTAATAGAATCGTTGAGAGTGATTTATGCTCTGTATGTAAAGTCAATGTTTTACCCTACTCAAAGGTAAATTTTCCCATAAAGCAAGAATTAAAGGAAGCTTTATTTAGAGTAAATTACAACCCTTCGCCTCCATTAAAAGGTGTTAAAGGTCTTATAAGTGCAATTCGCATTCCAGAGCGCTTAGAGAAGGGTATATTACGTCAAAAACATGGATTGTCTGTTTACAAAGATGGTACTATAAGGTTCGATGCAACAAACGCTGTAATGACTCATTTTAAACCGTCACAGATAAGCACCTCAATCGATAAGCTAAAAGAGTTAGGTTATGAAAAAGATGTTTTTGGAAATCCTCTCAAATCAAATGATCAGCTTCTAGCACTTTTCGTTCAAGATGTAATATTACCTTTAGAAGCTGGTCAGCATCTACTAAAAGTATCGAAATTTATAGATGATTTATTAATCCATCTATATAATGAAGAGCCTTACTATAACGCAAATTCTATTGAAGACCTTATAGGGTGTCTTGTCGTTGGACTGGCTCCTCATACTTCAGTAGGAATAATAGGTCGAATAATAGGCTTCACTAATTCACAAGTTTGCTTCGCTCACCCATACTGGCATGCTGCAAAGAGAAGAGATTGTGATGGTGATAGTGACTCTATAATGCTCTTAATGGATGTATTATTAAATTTCTCTAAAGAATTTTTACCAGCCCAAATTGGAGGTTTGATGGACGCTCCATTATTGATACAAAGCATTGTCATACCTAGTGAAGTCGATGAGCAAGCCCATAACTTAGATGTAGTAGAAAACTATCCCATAACTTTTTATGAATCTTCGATAAAGAATGAACCACCTCAGAATCTTACCAAAGTTATAGATATAGTCAAGAATAGATTAAAGAATGAAAAGCAGTTTTACGATCTAGGCTTCACACATGATACTAATATTATAAACATAGAAAAGAATAGGAGTACATATTCAGTTTTAAAGTCCTTCACGGAAAAACTTGAGAATCAGATAGAACTAGCTCTGAAAATTAATGCAGTAAATCCTAACGAAGTTGTATCCTCTGTTTTGAAGACTCATCTTCTTCCAGATGTTGTTGGAAATATGAAGGCATATACATCCCAAAATTTTCGTTGCAAATCGTGTGGCGAGCAACATCGTCGTATCCCTTTAAAAGGAGTATGCTTAAATTGTGGTGGAGAGTTGCAACCTACTGTTACTAGAGCATCGATAGAAAAATATCTGAACCTTGGTTTAAAATTATCAGAAAAGTTCAAGGTCGACGAATACGTAAAAGGTCGCTTTGAAATAGCATCTGAAGAACTTTCATCTCTTTTCGTTTCTAAAAAAGAAGAGACTCAAGTCGAACTTACAGATTTCTTTAGTTGATAAAGTAGTAGTTATAGTTTTTAAACATTGTAATAAATTTATCAATATATGCTTAACGTATTCTAATATACTTGTAGGCTTCTCTAGCAGAATCGAAGCAATAATGAAGCTTATTGAAATTCTTACGAAAATCTATAACATCTTTTTTAACTCTCTCAGGGTCTTCTCCTTTAATTACAACTCTTGCTATCAGTTCAGCTATATATCTCATATCGTCTTCTTTCATGCCTAATCTAGTGCACTCTTGACTTCCTAGCCTTATGCCTCCAGGATTTTGATAATGCCTCCCGTACTTTAAATCATAAGCCAATAAATTTCTGTTCAATATTATGTTCGCTTTTTCTAATTTTTTCTCTAAATCTCCTCCTAAACCATACTTCGTTATATCAACTAATACTATGTGAGATTGAGTAAATCCTTTCTTTTCTCCAAGGACTTGAAAACCCTTCTCATAAAGAGATTGAGCTAAAGCTTTTGCATTCTTTACGACTTGTGAAGCGTAATCTCTACCAAATTCTAAGAACTCAGCGAAGGCTATCGCTTTTCCACAAACATGGTGTAGGTGATGATTACTAACATTTGATGGGAAAGTAGCTCTTTTTATTATTTCAGCGTATTTATCAAAGGATACTACGCATCCTCCTTGAGGACCAAATAAAGTTTTATGAGTACTCATACTCATCACATCTGCACCTTCTCTAAGAGGATCTTGAAACAAGCCTCCTGCAATTAATCCAGCTACATGAGCTCCATCATAGCATACTTTTGCTCCAACTTCATGGAATACGTCTGCAAGTTCTTTTAATGGGTGAGGTTGAGTTAATACAGAGCCACCGAACATAGCTAATTTCACTTTCTTACCCTCGCTAACCATTTGTTTCACTCTCTTCTTCGTTCCATCTACATCTATGTTCATCTCATTAACATCAAAAGGAAAATTTTCAACCTCCAATCTTGAGACAGAACCTGCAGTCCCTCCTAAAGACTTTCTACCAGTTGATATGTGCCCTCCACTAGGTATGGATAAAGAGAACATCGTATCTCCAGCATCTGTAAAAGCAGTATATACCACTAGGTTTGCACATACTCCTGAAACAGGTCTAACATCTGCAAATTCTGCTCTAAAGAGCTTCTTCGCAAGTTCAATAGCAATTAACTCAACTTTATCGATATAAGTACATCCTGCATAGAGTCTTTCGCCAGGCCAACCTTCAGCGTATCTATTACCAAAATCACTTATGATGGCTTCACGAACTGCTGGGCTCGGTATGTTCTCACTCGCTACGAGGGGTATTGAATTAGAGAACCATTCGTGATGCTTTTGAATAAGTTGGAATATCTCATCATAGTATTCTTTTGGAGTTTTGTTCATTAAACCAATCATCTTTTAAACATTAAACATTCATTTATTAAAATTTCTTGTTGGGATTTTAAAAAGCTAAAATCAATAACATATTTATTTACCATTTTAGTGGAGATTAAGGAATAATCATGGTCACTTATAAAATTCCTGTTATAGCTGGAGATGGTATTGGTCCTGAAGTTATAGCGGAAGGTAAGAAAGTTTTAGAAGCTGTTGCAGAAGTAGATGGTTTCGATATAGAATGGATCGATTATCCTCATGGTGCAGAGCACTATCTTGCTACAGGAGAGCTAATTAGTGAAGATACACTTAAAGAGCTGAAAAAGTACAAGGCCATCTATCTAGGAGCTTTAGGTGATCCTAGAGTAGAGCCAGGTATCCTTGAACTTGGCATATTGTTAAGAATTCGCTTTTATATGGATGAGTATATTAATCTTAGACCTGTCAAGCTATACGAGGGAGTACCAACACCATTAAAGGACAAGAAGCCTAGTGATATTCAATTTTTTGTTATAAGAGAAAATACAGAGGACTTTTACATAGGGCTTGGTGGCAATGTAAAGAAAGGTAAGAGTAGGCATAAGTTAGAATTGATTAGAGAGCTTTACAACGTTCGCTTTGGTTTGGATATAGAGTCTGATGCTGATGAAATAGCTTATCAATTAGGAGTTATAAGTAAGCAAGGAGCAAAAAGAGTCATAGAATACGCTTTCGAATTTGCAAAAAAGCACAATAAAAGTAAAGTTACTGGAGTAGATAAAGCGAATGTTTTAACCCATGTTTACAGCCTTTGGAGAAGAACTATCGAAGAGGTCGCAAAGAACTATCCTGGTATTAAATATGAATTCGCTTTTGTTGATGCTACAGCTATGTGGTTCGTAAAGAATCCTGAATGGTACGAGGTTGTTGTAACGCCAAATCTATTTGGAGATATTCTAACAGACCTAGGCGCTATGATTCAAGGAGGCTTAGGCTTTGCTCCTGGTGGGAATATCAATCCTAAAGGTACTTCCATGTTCGAGCCTATCCATGGTTCTGCACCTAAGTATAAAGGATTGAATAAGGTAAATCCAATTGCAACAATTTTAGCTGGTTGCTTATTATTAGAAGATATAGGACTTGAAAGATCAGCCTTGAAAGTTGAGAAAGCAGTAGAATGCATCTTAAAAGAAGGAAAGGTTAGGACTTATGATTTTGGAGGTAACTCTAAGACAAGTGAAGTTGGGGATGCCATAGCAAAAAAAGTAAAAGAATTATAAATTTAAAGTAAACTTCTCGCACATTTCACAAAATTGCTTTCATTTAGATGGTTGTTAGCATCCTATTAGGGCTAAGTGTAAACCCCTCGATTTTAAGGGTATTGTTAATGTCCTTGAGTAGGTCTTTGAGAAAAATATGAACCAGAAGGGAGATAATCCTTGATCTTTAGCCTTCTTAATGATCCTTTCAAGATTATCAGCCTTGACTGTCTAATGAGCTTCATCTATAGTCTGATATTCAAGAATTGCTACAGGTTGCCTGTCTTTATTCGAATATGTTAGTCCGACTTAATGATTTTTGCTCTCTAGGTTTAAAAGAGCAGCCTTCTTTCATTTCCTCTCAATATCAGGAATCCATCTAATTTTCCAACCTGCACAAACAAATGCTGAAACTATCCAAGCATGAAAATATAATGATGATCTCATTATAGGGTGTATCAAAAGATTAATCCAGGAGAAGAATGATATTTTGACATGCTATGCTTTGCGATATATCTACCCTCTTACTGGATTATTGTTTTGCTATCTGATTAAGCTACAGTCTCCTTTGTCTTCATATCTTATGTGGTTCATCTAATCTTTTTTCGCTTTTTAAAAAGCCTTTTCAGAAATGGTATAGGCAATATAAATGGAATAAAAATGAGAAAGAAAATCGAAGCTAAAAATACTATGCTCACAATCATCAAGATAAGGCCTATGACCATCAGCAACGATATAAATAGCAATAATTTTTTCATTAAACGATAGCTTCTATCTTCTATGTGAATTGGAGCTACATAACCTTTGAAATTACACTTAGGGTTTGAGCAGAAGTTATATTCTTTTGTGATGAAGAGCTCTGATCCACATAGAGGGCATCTAGCATAATTAGGCATAAGTTATCATTTCCCCTCTTTTTCTTCTAAATTTGAGCCATGTAAATATGTAATCTTTGATAGCCTTTCTATGCTCTGGCGTATTCCAAGCATCCTCTTCTCTATCTTTTGAAGACTTATGTTTATCTCCCTCAGAATCCTTTCAAACATACGGATTGACAGGTTAAGCTAATATCTTTACTAAGATTTCTATGATTTATGTTATATGTTATGATCGATTTCTTGAAGGTAATTATGAACTAATCGTTAACAGTTTAATAAAGATTTGAGCTTGAGGATTTATATCTCTTTAAATAACCTTCCTTGGACTCCTTAGTATCTTTATTGTCAAGCCTTGGGATATTTTTATTTCCTAATCAGATATACTACAATTTCCCAAGATTATCCAAGAACAGATAAAAGTCAAAGGGTTAAAAACTCAATTTGCAATAATAAAGCATAATGGATATAAGCGAAAAAGAGCTACGACCGATATTATTCGCAAGAACTGAATGGACCTATCTATTAAACAAAGCTGAAGGGTTGAGTCAAGGATATTGCTATAAGATAGAGAGCATAATAAGGAAGAAGGTTAAGACGCTCAAGACAACTATTTTACCTAATTCTTAATCATCCAATAACTGCACCATTAACCTAAGACCTTACCACTAATAGTAAGGAAGCGAAAGAAGATAATAATTATTCGTAATATTTATATAATCAATCTATTCCTTTGGGTGGATAATCCATCCGCTTAAGTTTAAGAGAATCGCCCTCAGCGGGGTGGGTTAAGCCATTCCCCACCCCATTTTGAAAATAAAGAAACACAAGCAAGACTTTCTCTTTCTTGCATTATAATAGTGTATATCGCTTTTAAATATTCTTAAAAATAGAGTGGGCCGGGGCGGATTTGAACCACCGACCTTCGCCGTGTCAGAGCGATGTCCTAACCAGGCTAGACGACCGGCCCCTTTATGATTTTTCGACTATCATCTAATATACATTGCTTTTATCTTTAAAACCGATTTGGATAAATACTTAATATTGATGAACAATCTTTATGAGTAAATCATCGGAGATTTCTGGCTTCTATAAGTTAAGCCCTGAAGATAGAATTAAGATAGTAAAGGAATTCTCAGGACTTACTGATGAAGAGGTCAATTTAATCCAATCTATGGGGGGATTAAAGCTAGAGTTAGCTAATAGAATGATAGAGAATGTTATAGGAGTGATGCCAATACCTTTAGGGATTGCAGTAAATTTTCTCATAAACGGTAAAGACTACCTAATCCCCATGGCCATAGAGGAGCCTTCAGTAATTGCAGCTGCTAGCAATGCAGCAAAGATGGCTAGAGTTAAAGGAGGATTCTTTGCTAATTGTACTAGCCCGATAATGATAGGTCAAATTCAGGTTATAGGTGTGAAAGATCCTTATGGAGCAAAGATGAGTATAATATCAGCAAAAGATGAGATAATATCTAAAGCAAATGAGCAAGATCCAATCCTTGTATCTCTTGGAGGAGGAGCAAAGGACTTAGATGTAAAAGTAATCGATACTGTAAAGGGACCTATGGTAATCACAGAATTATTCGTAGATTGTAGAGATGCTATGGGTGCAAATGCAGTAAATACAATGGTAGAAGCTGTAGCTCCGATAATAGAGAGGATAACTAGAGGAAAAGTACTTTTGAGAATAATTTCAAACCTTGCAACAAAAAGGCTTGCGAGAGCAAAAGTAATAATGGATAAAGCAACTATTGGAGGAGAGGAAGTAGTAGATGGTATTGTAAATGCTTTTGCCTTTGCTTCTGCCGATCCTTATAGATGTGCAACTCATAACAAGGGAATTATGAATGGAATTATAGCCGTAGCTCTTGCAACTGGAAATGATACT
>JAVZMU010000013.1:0-19349 GCA_038883135.1 Nitrososphaerales archaeon | reverse complement strand
ATCTCTCTTTTTACATCCTCTATTATGTAAGGGTTTAGGGTGCTAAAAATTCCAAGATCAACCTTTCTTTTAAAGATTTTACTCAATTCATCTTCTATCCTAACCAAATCAAAAAGGCTCTTTCCACTATTTTTTTCAAACTCAATGGCTATATCGATGTCGCTTTTTCTCTTTTGCTCTCCCCTGACAAAAGAGCCGAAGACAGCCATAAAAACTATGTCATTCTTCTGACAGATCTCGAGTAATTTCTCCTTTAAGCCCTCTTTCCTTAGCTCTTCGGGTAAATTTTCGATCTCAATTTTTATGCCCATATTGTCATTAACTAAAAGACTCTCTAAATTTAAGCCTTTTTCTCATGAAGTTTTTTGAGACTTAAAATTCCTCGGCTAACTCGGTAATTGAGTTTGGAGAAACTCCTTCCAGCCTCTCCAAAGGATTAAAAGCAACCATGTACTTTTCATCAGTTGGGTCAATGAGCAAAACTCTTTCTTCAAACTCCTCTTTAGGCAATGCTAGAGCTAAATAACCCTTGACATCTTCAATTAAATCTCCATGTGGGTCAATAACTCCAAAACCATTACCCTTAGCGATGTCTTGCTTTATTCAGAAATTCAAGAAACTTCGACTTTCCAGTCCCAGAAGCACCAACAATATAAAAATGAGTTGCTCTATCTTCTTGCTTAATCTTTGCCATCTGAAACTCTTTTTTCCGCTCAGACCAATACCAGCCTAAGTTCAAAACATCTTCTTCTATCGGCTCTGGAATCGTTTCATTAACTTTTTCATCTAACTTAACTTCTTTTCTTTTTCCTCTAAATAATTTACCTGGAAATTTCATTAAGATACACCTAAGAATCCTCTTGTTTTCCTATCTATCTTTGAAGGATCTTGATTTAAATCAAGCATCAATTTTTCAACTGTCTTTAGAGTGCAATGATGGGCATTCGTTACATAAGCTATTAGATCTTGTTGTTCAAATAGATCTAGGTCGCTTAAAAATCTTGGAATCAGGCTTAAACCTGGGATGAGGCTTAAGATTGCCCTCAAAAATCCTATTCTATACGTTAGGTACCATGAGACATGTAGGTTTCTTCCATAATCCCTAGCATTCAAGAATATTTGGTATGGAGCTAATTTTAAGCTAATTGGCTTAATAACTAAAAATTCTCTTTCTTCACCAAGAATTCCCTTTATGATGCCTGGAGTCATCATTCTTTTTTCAACAGATATATTTGAGACTTCAGTATCTTTTAGGAATTTTAAAGTACTATCTAAAACTTCATTTCCTTTTCCATTCTCAATTAATATAGACCAATTCTCCATAACCTCTTCAGCTCTTATCACTCCAAAGTAGAAAGCTCCTCCTATAGCAGCTATCATTAAGATTAGACCAAAGACAGCTAAGCCCCAAAGCAATACAAAGATGAGAGACTTATTATAAAGATAATGAAGCCTAAAATAAAAAGAAAACTGAAGAGTCCTCTCGACATTCCCTCACCATAAAGAATTTTAGAAAATTCTCATATAACATTTATTCTACTTATTCTCGAAGCCATTCTTTATTCTCAAAGTCGTATAGCTTTGCATTCGAAATTCTTAAGTATAGAAGTATTACGTAATTATACGTAAAATAGTGTAAAAAATGGGGATGAAAGGAAAAAATAACCCTGTATGTAGACCTTGAAATCGTTAAAGAAGCCAAGAGTTTAGGCTTAAATTTGTCAAAAATCTGTGGGAATGCCTTGAAAATTGCAATAGAACAACTAAAACCTCTCTATAGAAAAAACTGAAGCTAAAAATTGTGAAAAGTGCGGGGGGTGGGATTTGAACCCACGAAGGCCTTAGCCAGCAGATCTTGAGTTTAGGCTTTTTAACTGCCCCCTATTGTTGCCTAATTCAAGCTTTAACCTGGCTTGGGAACCCCCGCATATTTTAAATAAAAGACTGCCAGATTAATCCTTTACCCTTATCTAGAAGATGATAAAAGAGAAACAATAAGTAGTAAGATGAATATTATAATAAAGAACAACAGATAAATCCTACTTATTCTTTTAGCTCGTTTTTGTGCTTTCATTTCTTTTTCTCTACACTCGTTAGAGCAATAATCCTTACCCCATGGTATAGATTTACCACAAACTTTACAATGCGTATGTAAAGGTATCGTTCCTTTTTCTTTAGTAGACATTTTTAACACATAAATTTCATCGATTGCTCTTTTTGAACTTTTTTTTGCTAATAACTGTACCTATTCTTTCACCTTTAATAGCTAATATAATTCCTTCAGGTTTAAAGCCATTTAATATTATGGTTTTTATGTTAGTATCTCTAAGAATTCTTACAGCCTTTGGATCTAAGATGCTATGCATTCCTGGTTTATGTTTGACTTCTAACATTTTGCTTAATTCATCAAAGCTAATAGATTCGAGCTTCTTAGCTTCAGGATAAATTTTAGGATCTTTCGTATAAACTCCTTCTTGATCTGTAGCTTTAATGAATATATCTGCCTTAATTGCTTTAGCAGCAATAGCCGCAACAGAATCAGTTGTCATGCCTGGTCTTAAACCACCCATAACAATTACACTCGATGCTTTTAATAATCGATTAAGTTGACCTATTGAAGATGGGATTATTTCTGGTGCTAAATTCTTCAGTTTTTTCGCAAAAAGTTTAGCATTTAACCTAGAGACCAATATAGCTAAATCGTCCTTATCTTTATCGTTCAATCCTAAAGCTTCAGCAACTTCTATATACTGCCTTGAAAGAGAACCGCCACCAACTACAATAACTATTATATGCCCTTCTTCCTTTAGCTTTGAGATTTGTTCTGCATAAGATTTTAAGATCAAAGGATTTGGTGGGAAGCCTATTATAGAACCACCAATCCTAAGAACTATCTTCATTCTACTACTCTAAATTTTTAAATATAATAGTATATTTATGCTTATGCACTTTCAAACGATAGCTTTAATTGATCTTAATTGAGTTATAGTTATGATGTGTTCAAAAGTAGATTCAGTAGCATTTTATAGGATGAGAAAGACTTTGGCAGAACTCTCTACGAAAAAAGGTAGAGGGACTGAGCTTGTATCCTTGTATATACCTCCAAAGAGACCTATACATGAAGTAATAAGTGCTTTAAAAGAAGAATATGGTACGGCTTCTAACATAAAATCTGATAGCACTAGAACACATGTTCAAGATGCTTTAGTAAAGATTATGCAAAGGTTGAAGCTATACGATAAAACGCCTGAGAATGGACTTGCTATATTTTGTGGTGCCTTGCCTCCTAGCCCTAATGCTCCTCTTGGGAGTGAAGTTCTTCAACTTTATGAAGTATTTCCTCATAAACCCATACAAAATTATCTTTACAGATGTGATGATCATTTCCATTTAGAACCACTTTTTGAAATGATAAAAGAAGAAAAGATTATCGGAATTATCTCTATTGACAATACTGAAGCAGGACTTGGAATAGTATCAGGTAATAGGATAGAAGTAGTAGATGTTGTTACCTCAGGAGTATCAGGAAAGCATAGAGCAGGAGGACAATCAGCTAGAAGGTTTGAACGACTTAGAGAGGCTGAGATCAACGATTATTTTAATAGAGTAGCAAGACATGCTACTAAAGTCTTCTTAGAACAGTATAGTATAAAGGGGTTGATAGTAGGCGGACCTGGTCCTACCAAAGATTATTTTTTAAAAGGAGAGTACTTAGATTATAGGTTACAAAACAATGTATTAGCAGTTGTAGATACTTCTTATTCAGGAAGAGAAGGGATAAGAGAGACTATAGAGAGGGCTAGAAGTGTTTTACAAGATCTTCGAATAATAGAGGAAAAGGAACTTGTAAAGAAATTCCTAAATGAAGTCTCTTCAGAAAAAGGCTTAGCGATTTATGGAATTAAAGAAGTAATGGACTCTTTGAAAAAAGCAAGCATCCATACTATTCTTATATCTGAAGATATAGGTCTTACATACCTTCAAGCTATATGCAAAAAATGTGGATTTATTAGAGAAGTTATAATCAGTCAAGAGAATCTCATCTCTGAAAAGCAGAAGTTAATCTCAGAACCATGCTCTTCCTGTGGTAGCGTTGATATTGAGATAGTTGAGAAGGATTTTATCGATTTTTTGGCTGATAAAGCTATTGAATCAGGAGCAAAGGTCGAGGTGATATCTTCCAAGAGTGAAGAAGGAATCATGTTCAAGAGCTTTGGAGGAATTGGAGCATTATTAAGGTATAAATAAATTTCTTTAATTTTGACCTTTTAACTTAAATATTCTATGTTAACTTTTAACTCTCTAAGGCTATTGGTGTCTTAATGAATTTAACACCAAAGATAAAGGAGAAAAGATGGGACCCAAGCTTAGAGGAAAAAATCTTTGAAAAATGGCAGAAGGATGGTATATTTAGTTTTAACAAAAAAAGTAGAAAGCCTTTATTCAGTATAGATACTCCTCCGCCTTACGTTAATACTCCTGTCCATATAGGGCATGCATATACCTACGTATGGATGGACATAATGGCGAGATATAAGAGAATGCTTGGGTATAATGTTCTATTCCCTATGGGTTTAGATAAAAATGGATTACCTATAGAAGTGCAAACAGAAAAAGAATTCAACATAAGGATGAGTGAAGTATCACGTCAAGATTTCATAGAGAAATGCAGAAGTTTACTTGAAAAGTATGGAGACATATCTTTGAATACTTTTAAGAAATTAGGCTTGAGTTGCAATTCATGGGAAAAAAAGTATGAGTTAGGAGGAAGATACGATACAGACGATCCTGAGTATAGAAGACTTACTCAAGAGACTTTCATCCATTTATGGAAGAAAGGTTTAATTTATGAAGGGATAAAGACTGTGAATTATTGTCCAGTCTGTAAAACAGCCATATCTGATGCTGAAGTAGAATATGTTGAAGATTACACGAACTTAAATTACATTAAGTTCAAATTAAAAGAAAGTCAAGAAAATATAGTGATAGCAACAACTAGACCTGAGTTGCTTTGTGCTTGTAAGATTATACTCTTCAATCCTAACGATGAAAGGTACACAAGATTAGAAAACAAGCATGCTATTGTCCCAATCTATAATTATGAGGTTAGGATAATACCCCATAATTATGCAAAGCCTGAATTTGGTACTGGATTAGTTATGATATGTAGTTATGGAGATTATAGCGATGTAAGACTTCTAAGAGAACTTAATATAGAGCCTACTTATGCTATAGATGAAAATGGTAAGATGAATGAAAATGCAGGGAAGTATTCTAACTTAAGCGTTTTAGAGGCTAGAGAGCAGATCATCAAGGATTTAGAGACAATGGGTTTACTATTAAAGAAAGAGAGAATAAAGCATAGAATGCCTATTTGTGAACGATCAAAGGATCCCATAGAGTTCATAGCTATGAAAGAGATTTATCTAAAGCAAGTAGATTATAAAAATGAAATTCTAAAGATGGTTGATGAAATGAAATTTTATGCACCAGAAAGTAAGCAGATCTTGATAGATTGGATCAATTCCATAAGCATAGATTGGGTTATATCAAGAAGAAGATACTATGGGACTGAAATTCCTCTTTGGTACTGTATAAATTGTGGCAATGCAATACTCCCAGAACCAGGAAAATACTACCAGCCTTGGAAAGAAAACTGTCCAATAAATGAATGTCCAAAATGTAATGGTAAAGATTTCATAGGAGAAGAAAGAATCTTTGACACTTGGTTCGATTCTAGTACATCAGAAGTATATATTCTTGGCTATCTTTGGGATAAGAATTACTTTGAGAAGAATTTTCCATGCAGTATAAGACCTCAAGGAAAAGAGATAGTAAGAAACTGGCTCTACTTCACTCTTTTAAAGTCTTATCATTTATTTGAGAAAAAGCCTTTCGAAAACGTTTGGATACATATGCATGTAGTCGATGAGAAAGGAGAGAAAATGAGTAAGAGTAAAGGCAATATAATAAATCCTCAAGATGTAATAAAGAGATTTGGTGCTGAAGGCTTTAGAATATGGACTTGTTTAGAAGGAGATATAACTAAAGGTGATATAAGATGTTCTTTTGAAAGAATAGAAGGTCATGCAAAATTCATAACAAAACTTTGGAACATAGCAAGGTTCGTATCTATTTTTCCAAGGGTAAAGGTAAAACCTCAAGAAACTGATAGATGGATTTTAGGAGAATTATCAAAGCTTATAGATGATGTAAAAAAAAGTTACGATAATTATGCTTTTAGCGATGTTGCAACCCTAATTAGAGACTTTACTTGGAATTTATTTGCATCAAATTACATAGAGATGGTTAAAGCTAGAGCATATGGTCAAGGATTCTCAAAAGAAGAGCAAAAAGCAGCTTGGTTCACTTTGAATGAGTGTTTAAGAAACATATTGTTATTATTTGCTCCAATAATTCCTTTTTTGACAGAGTATTTATGGTCAAAGATTTATGGTGGAAAAAGCATTCATTGTAAAAGATTTCCAAAGGCTAAATGGGATAAGAGCTTAAATCAATTAACTCAAAAGATTATAGATTTTAACTCATATGTATGGAACAAGAAAAGAAAAGAAGGATTATCTTTGAGGGATCCTATTAAAGTCAAAGTACCAGAAGAGCTCATGATATTTTATAAGGATTTGAAAGCCATGCATAATATTATAGATTAAAAATTTTATATTGAAAGCTATTGATGAGATGAAGAGATATGTCCACGTAGGAACTTTTTGATGGATTTACTATAATTTCTCTTCTTTAGCCTTTAAGAAGCTACTTTCTTTCCCTATTCTACTAAGCTCAGCAATCATGGCTGTTAGTTGAATATCAGGATGAGCTCCTAATATAAGCCTATAATCATACTTTGCTAACGTTTCTGCAATCTTATCAAGATTATTTAGTTTAAGCTTGAATATCTCTTCATTAACGTACTTTATTATATCCCTCTCAGACATCCCATAAACTTTCATAAGCTCTATCAACCTTTTCCTTGCTTCATTAAGTTTTCCTTCTAAAGATAGTTTTACCAATTCTCCAACTTTTGATTTTCCTGATATTCCAGCTATCTTCTCTACGTTTTCAGTATTAACTTCACCTAAAACTGAACAGGATTGTAGCATATTTATAGCAAGCCTTAGATCACCTTCTGTCAACTCGTAAATTAGACTTAAAGCATTATCAGAATACTTTACTTTTTCATTCTTACAAATCTTCTTTAAATGTTCCACAACATCATTTTCTTCTAATCGAGAAAATCTAAAGATAGCACATCTGCTCTGAATAGGTTCTATTATTCCTGAAGAGTAATTACAGATCAATATGAACCTACAAATCCTTGAACTTTCTTCCATTATTCTCCTTAAAGCTGTTTGAGCATCACTTGTCATCTCATCAGCTTCATCTAGAATTATTATCCTAAAGGGAATTTCAACTCTTTTGTCAATATATCTTGCAAATGTTTTTATTCTATCTCTCACTATGTTTATTCCTCTTTCATCACTAGCGTTGAGTTCTAGAGTATAATCTCTCCAATAGTCTTTTAGTATGCTTTTCGCTACACATAAAGCTACTGTAGTCTTTCCAGTACCAGGAGGACCTGCAAATAGTAAATGTGGCATCTCATTAGGTGAATTTAGCATCGATTTCAATCTCTTAACTATCGAACTTTGATTAACTAGATCCTCTAGCCTTGATGGTCTATATTTCTCTACCCACATTAAATTCTCTATTGCCATTGACAAAGATAGCAAGGAGGGTATTTATAATTCTTGTATATGCTTATTTCTAATGAAAGTACCATATAATTAATAAGGATATAACATTCTTGTTAGATTTAGAAGATTATCTTAAAGATGGTAAAGATTGGAGAAAGAAAAGCTAAGGATTGAGGATATATTAATGATGAAGGGAAAAAGAAAGATTACAATGGTTACTGCTTACGATTACCCTACAGCTCTTCTTGTAGATAAAGCAGGCATAGATATAATACTTGTTGGTGATACTTGTAGTATGGTAGTATTAGGCTACGATTCAACTTTACCTATAACTATGGATGAGATGATTCATCATTGTAAAGCTGTAAAAAGAGGGGTAAAACATGCATTAATAGTTGGAGATATGCCATTTATGTCCTTTAATGTTAGTAAAGAGGATACTATAAAAAATGCAGGTAGATTCATAAAAGAGGGAGGTTGTGATGCTGTAAAGCTTGAAGGTGGAATAGAAATAAAGGATACTGTAAAAGCGATAGTTGATGCAGGAATTCCTGTAATGGGGCATGTTGGGCTTGCTCCACAAACAGCAACTTTTTTGAGTGGTTATAAAGTAAAGGGAAAGGAAGCAATAAAAGCAATGAAGATAATTCAAGATGCAAAGGCTATTGAAGCGTCAGGAGCCTTCTCAATTATTCTCGAATCTTTAACAGCTGAAGTTGCAAAAATAATTACTCATGAATTAAGCATACCAACGATTGGAATAGGTGCAGGTCCAGATTGTGATGGACAAGTTCTTGTCCTACACGATCTTCTTGGTTTATTCGATAAATTCAAACCAAAATTTGTAAAAAGATATGCTAATTTAAGCGAGGAGATCCTTAGAGCTTTAGAGACTTATAAAGATGAAGTCCAGAAAGGAATATTTCCTAATGAGCAGCATTCATACCATATGGAAAAGACTGAGTTTGAAAAACTTCAAGAAATGCTCAAAAAGGTAAAGTAAAAATGAGTATCCATCCTTCTAAGGACATAATAGGCAAAAAAGGAGAAGAGTTAAGAGGAAAAAAGATAGCTTTGTGCATAACTAGTAGCATATCTGCATCTGAATGTCCAAAGATAGCTCGTGAGCTTATGAAGCATGGAGCTGAGGTCTTTACAATTATGTCAGAAAAGGCTCAAGAGATAATACACCCAAACCTAATGGAATGGGCTACAGGTAATCCTGTAGTAACAAAATTAACAGGTAAGATAGAGCATATCGCCTTAGCTGGAATAAATGAAAACAAAGTCGATTTAATTCTGGTTTGTCCTTCTACTGCGAATACTATAAGTAAGATAGCATGTGGTATAAACGATAATCCCGTTACTACAGTTGTATCGACTGCCTTAGGCTCTAAGATACCAGTAATAATAGTGCCAGCCATGCATGAGTCCTTATACAATAATCCAATATTAATTGAGAACATAAAGAAGCTAGAATCATTAGGAATTGAATTTATCAATCCAAGAATAGAGGAAGGCAAAGCAAAGATAGCAAGCTTGGAAGATATAGTTGAAGCAGTAATAAGAAAATTATCTACAAAAAGCATGAGAGGGATTAAAATGCTAATTACTGCAGGTCCAACTTTAGAATACATTGATCCCGTAAGGGTCATAACGAATAAGAGCTCAGGAAAGATGGGGATAGCAATAGTAAATGAGGCTTTAAGAAGAGGAGCGAATGTTACGCTAATATATGGTCATGGTATAGCTTATCCTCCTCAGGGTGCAAAAGTAATAAGTGTAGAGACTACTGAAGAGATGTATAATGAAGTTATTTCTGAACTTAAATCTAAAGATTATGATGTTCTAATAGCAGCAAGCGCCGTTACAGATTTTAGTCCTGAGAAAAAGTATGATTATAAACTATCTAGTAGGGAAATTAATCAATTAAATATAAAGCTTAAAACTTTGCCAAAGATTATAGATAAGGTTAAAGAATTATCTCCAAAAACATTCTTAGTAGCTTTTAAAGCAGATTATAAACTGTCTAATGAAAAACTCATTGATAAAGCTTATGAACTTTTGAAAGCATCTAATGCAGATTTAGTTGTGGCGAATGATGTAAGCAGGAAAAATGCTGGTTTTGGTGCTGATATGAATGAAGTAATCATAGTGGATAAAAATGGAAATTTTACTCATATTCCCTTATCTTCAAAGCAGGCTATAGCGAGTAAGTTACTCGATATAATTTCAAATAGCATCAAAAAGTAAATTTTAATTAAAAGACAGTAAAAATTGTACTTAACTAATTTATGATTCCATTTATAACTTGAGAAGCTTCAGTATTAATTTTATTATTGCTACTAAGCTTAACTCTTTGTATTTATATAGAGTTAATTATGTGAGAAAATATTTTTAAGTGAAAATGACTCAAATGGTAAGAGAAAGAAGCTTTAAAGTGCTAAAGCAAATATAATACCTTCTTATCTATTTACCCAACTATCAATAAATCTTTAGGAAAATTTGTAAAAGGCTTCGTTCTTTCTGATACTAATATTGTATCTTCAATTCTAATTCCGAATTTATTTGGTATATAAATACCAGGTTCTATAGTTATAACATTGTTCTCTTTTAAGACTTCTTTACTGTTCATCCTTAATAAAGGTGGTTCATGAACATCTAAACCTACGCCATGTCCTGTACCATGAATAAAGAACTCGCCATATCCTCTTGTATTAATTATGTCTCTTACTTTTTTATCAACTTCTTCAGTAATAGCATCTGGCTTTACTGCTCTTATTCCCTCTTCTTGTGCAGATTTAACTATTTCATATATTTTTTTAACTCTATCGTTAACTCTTCCTAAAGCAAAGGTTCTCGTAGTATCTACTACATAGCCATTGAACCTTATAACTATATCAATAGTTATAACATCTCCATTTGACAATCTTCTATCTGTCAAATCTGCATGAGGAAAAGATGAGTTAGGTCCTGATGCAACTATTATAGGGTTTTGAGTAGAAGCGTATGATGGTATATCGCAACCAGATTTTATAGCTCTAGATAGTATTTCGGATGCTAGCTCTCTTTCTCTTATTCTTGGTTTGATAATAGTTGATATATAATCAAATAATTTATCTGCTATTTTACCAGCTTGAGTAATGTTAGCTATTTCCTCATCATCCTTAATCCTTCTCACAGAATAGAATAAATCTGGGTCGAATATTACATCATCTTTTAGAGCTTTCTTAATGGAAAACTGTAAAGACATCTCTACATCATCAAAACATACTTTTCCCTTAGAGCCTATGTATTCCAAAACTAAATCTTTTAAACTCTTCCCTATTTTGCTTACTATTACATCACAGTCCTTTGCATTTTTTTTCGCTCTTTCTCCTTCTAAAGGACTAGTTAGTAAGTATGTACTATCTTCTTTTATTATCGCTGTTCCACTACCCCAAAAGCCAGTTGTATAAAATATGTTTTGAGGAGTAGCAGAGGCTACAATTTCACAACCATTTTTTCTTGCAGCCTCTAGAAGTAATTCTCTTCTTTTTTTGAACATAATTTTTTTAACAATAATGAGATTAATAAGTTTGGCTTAACAACATAATTATAAAACTTGTATCATTATTAATTACACGTAAAATCAAAAATTTGCAGTTTTATGCTTATAAACTATAGTAAAGCACATATAGAGCAGTAATGTTCAAAAAAGACAATATGGGTTTAATAGGTAGTTTATTTAATTCCTTAGCTATCCTGCTTTCTTTAACACTTAACAAAGGTATGAGGAAAAATGGCATCTAATCTAGAAACAAGTACTTACATAAAAAGATTGGAAATTTATAACTTTAAGTCCTTTAAGAGGGTTTCTTTACAATTCGAGAAAGGGCTAAACGTTATCACAGGTCCGAATGGTTCTGGTAAAAGCAATATTATGGATGCTATTAGATTCTGCTTAGGAGAAAATAGCCTAAAGGCATTGAGAGTGAGCAAACTATCATCTTTAATATCTGACAATACTTTTGAAACAAAGAATCAATGTGCAAGAGTAAGCATATTATTTGACAATACTATGAAAGTCATTCCAATAAACTCTGAGAATGTGAGTATATCAAGAGAATTAAAAGAAAATGGAGAGAGTACGTATTTTTTGAACAATAAACGTGTTCAAAAGGGCTCCATGTCAGAAATCCTTAATCTAGCTTTAATTTCACCAGAGGGCTTAAATGTAATACCTCAAGGAATGGTAACTAGAATTTCTGAATTATCACCTGATGAAAAGCGAAGGTTAATAGAAAGTATAGTCGGTATTGCTCAATTCGATGAAAAAAAAGCTGAGGCTGAAAAACAACTAAGAGAAGCTGATCTTAGATTACAAGTAGCTTTAGCTAGAATAGACGAAATAAAGAAAAGAGTGGATTCATTAGAAGGCGAAAGAAATGATCAGATAAGGTTGAAGCATTTAGAAGAAGAAATAAGATGGTTAAAATCTGTAATATTGTCTAAGAATTTAGAATCCATTAGAAACAAGATATTTGAGCAAAAAGAGAAAATTGAAAAATGCTCTAAAGAATTACAAGAATTAAAACTTAAATTAGAAGGCATAAGAGGTCAGATAAAATCCTTAGAAGAAGAACGTAATACATTCGTTACAAATTTTCTTGATGAGTCTGGAGTAAAGAATGTAGAGTTACAGTTCTCCATAGCGAAGCTATCTAATGAAATTAGTAGACTAAACTCTATAATAAAAGAGGATGAGATTACAATCAATAGAATAGACGAAGTTTTGCCTACTCTTTATAAAATGAGAGATGAAAAGCTTAGAGAGGTAGAAGTTTCAGAAAACTTAGTCAAAAAGTTAGAAGAGAATTTAAGTGAATTAGAGAGGAATAAAGATGAAGCTGTTAAAAACCTTTCATTCACTCAAAATAAAATAGAAGAGTTAGAACGTAAATTATCAAAATTAGTTCTTAATTCTGAGAAAATGCAAAAAAAAGTAATGAGACAAAAAGAGATAATTAAGAAAATATCTGATAAAATTTTTGAATTAGAAAAGCAACGATCAGATATTTTAGAAAAGATTAATACGCTAAAGGATAAGAACAAATCCTTCTCTGAAAATTTGAATCGATTAGAAAATAATTTATCTCAGATTCAAAGCTTAAAAAAAGTAGAGCAAGAAGCTCTCGATAAAATAAACACATCCATAGCTTTACTATCGGAAAGAAAGTTAAGACTAGAGAGCGAAATAGAGAAAGCCATGTCTACTTTAGATAAAGCTAGCAGAGCAGTCCTTAGATATGAAGCACAACGCTCTATTGCAGATAGCGTAATTTCTGAAGAAATAAGCATCAAGAAGTTAAAAGAAATGTCTGAGGCTGGAGCTATTGATGGTCTTATAGGTAAGTTAGGCGATCTTATAAAATACAATGAAAAATATGAATCAGCAGTTATAGCAAGTGCTGGAAATTTAATGAAGGCTATAATAGTTAAGGATCTTACAAGTATGCTTAAAATCGCTGAAACTGCTAAAAGGTTGAAGATGGGTAGGCTATTAATGATTCCTCTCTCAGAGTTTTCAAGCATAAATAAAATGAATCCTCCAATAATCGATGGAGTAATAGGACTTCTTTCAGATTTTATATCCATAGATGAAGGTTTAGAGAGAATTATCGATTTCGTGTTTGGCGATACTGTCTTAGTAAGTTCTCATAAAACTGCCTTTATCGTCTCCTCAAAAGGCTTTAGAGCGGTAACTTTGAATGGTGATCTATTTGAACCTAAGAGCTTAACTTTTGAAACTGGTCTAATTAAAAAAATGGATACCTTTATAGATTTAATTCATGATGAAGCATCATTCTTAGCAATTAAAGAAGCTTTAAAACCATTACAGAAGATAATAGCAAAAAGAAAATCAGACTTAAACCAACTTGAGAAGCAATTTAAGAAGCTGAATGAAGAGAAGATTAAAAGGACTTTAACAATAGAAAGATTAACAACTCAAATAATGAGCATTAACAAATTCTTAGCGAGATATAGAAAGCTACAAAATGTTATTCTTAAGAAGATTAACAAACTTGAATCTACGCTTAAAAAGATTGAAGATCGAATAAATAGGTTCTCAGTTATTAAAACAAAACACATAGAGAAAGTAGAGATTTATGAAAGGAAGATTTCTGAATTAAACATTCAATCTATAAACAATGAGATTAAACTTCTTTATGATAATAAGACATCCTTTAGCAATCTTATCGAGAATATTTTCTCACAAATCCGTGATGTAGTTACTCGTTTAACAAAAGAGAGAGCGAATCTAGAAAACATTCTAAGACCTAGTAAAGAAAGTTTGATAGAGCAAATATCACAAATGGAGAAAAATAAGAACGAGAAGATAAAGTCTCTTGAAGAGAATCGATTGAGTTTGAAAGAACTCAATGAAAAGCTTGATAAATTAAAGCTTGAAGAAAATTACATAATTGAATCTAAAAAGAAATCTAAGTCCATATTAGAAGATTATGAGAAAAAGCTTAAAGATCTCCGTAATGTTGAAGAGAGTTACTTACGTTCTATTAGTCGTCTAGAAAAGGAGTTATTCTCTCTTAATAAGAACTTAGAATCTTTAAATGAGTCAGAGCAAAGAATTCTCAGTGAATTATCTTCATTAGAGTATTATGAACCCTTACAAACATTTGATGGTGCAGAAACAATTCTTGAAAAGTTAAACCTTGAATACGAGAATCTTAAATATAATGTAAATTTACTGGCAGATCGTAATTATACAGAAATAATAACTGGTTACAAGAATCTTTCTCTTAGAAGGAATCAACTGGAAAATGAAAGAAATGCTATAGTTCAATTTATTGAGAGTATTGAAGCTGAGAAGAAACGCGTTTTCATAAATGCTTTTGAAAAGATAGATAGAGAGCTGAGAGTAATATTCAATAAGTTAACAGGAGGGTCTGCCTGGCTAGAGATTGAAGATCCAAATAATATATTTTCAAGTGGTGTATTTCTTATGACTCAATTTCCAGATAAATCTCCAAGAGAATCTACATCCATAAGTGGAGGTGAGAAGACGATAACAGCCTTAGCTTTTATACTTTCAATTCAATCTGTTTATCCCTCTCCTTTCTATCTTTTCGATGAGATAGATGCACATCTAGATGTTGTGAATATTGATAAGCTTGCAGAACTTTTAAAGGAAAAATCTAAGAAATCACAAATAATCCTTATTACATTAAAGCCCTCTATGATAGTTAATGCCTCTGTAATTTATGGTGTTTACAATGAAGATGGCTTATCAAAGGTTATAAAGTATAAGCCAAGGGTAGAAGCAATTGTCAGAAATTCTTAATCCTAATTCTCTTTTAAAGCTCCCTTTAAATGTCTTAATAAATCCTGAAGCTATCAAGAAGCAGAAGCCTTGGGATTTAGATCTAGTAAATCTTTTAGAAACATTCTCGTCTATTATAAAAAGCTCTGAAAACCTAAATCTTCGTCTTTGTGGTTCAGCAATTGCATCATCAGCTTTAATCTATAGGTTAAAAGTAGAGACTTTATTCTTATTTGAGAAGCTTAAGGTTAAAAGAGAGACTGTCAAATCTATGGAACCTCCTCTATTCGATATGCCTTTTAGGTATGAGCTTTATTCAACATCTTTAGAAGATTTAATATTAGCTCTTGAGAGAATAATAAAAGAGATATCAGCAGAACAGAAGAAAGGAGAGTCTAAACGCATTATAGAGCCTGAACCATTGATAGAAGCAGATGATTTTTCTCTCCATATAAAAGAATTATTATCTTTCTTTAAGTCTAATCTTTTCAGTATATTAAAGGAAAAAGGAGAGATTCTCTTTAGTGATTATATTCATGGAATGAAACTTCTAGAAGCAATTCAATCCTTCATACTTTTACTTTTCGTTGCAGCAGAAGGACTTGTAATTTTGGAGCAGGAGGAAAATGACATCAAAATCAAAAGAAAAATTTATTGCTCCTCTTGATGAGAATGAAATTAAAGCTAGAATAGAAGCAGCTCTCTATGCAGCTGGTCGTCCTCTATCTCCAAAAGAGCTTGCATCAGCTGCAGGTATAAATTCTAAGAGGAAAGCTGTTAGAGCTGTAAGAGATCTTGCTAGGATTTTTAATTCTACCTTAAGAGCTTTAGAGATTGTAGAGTTGACAGATCAAAAGTTTGTCATGCAACTGAAAAAACAGTATAACACAATAGCTAAAAAGTTTTCCACAAAACCTTTAATACCTCCCTCAGTAATAAAGACTCTATCCTATATTGCTTACTTCCAACCCATATCGAGTCAAGAAATCGTTATGAGAAGAGGGAAGCAAGCTTATCAACATATTAAAGTTTTAGAGGATATAGGTTTCATATCAGGAGAACCATCTGGAAGAACAAGAGTTTATAGGACTACGCCAGCCTTCTCTGAATACTTTGGACTTAGCAACGATATTGAAACAATGAAGAAGCAACTTCTTAAACAAAGTTTAAGAAAAGGGACTAAAGAGGAAAACTTTTTATTAAAAATTTAAAATCCAATAAGATGAGAGAGTGAGTGTTTGCCAATAAGACCTATTGAGAATTTAGCTAAGCGTAAATCTACAGGTGGTAAAAGAATCCCTTATAGAGGGAGAAGAGCTTACGAGTCTGATAATTATCCTATTGAAACTATTATAGGGAATGATGAAGTAATTAAAAAAAGAGCAAGAGGAGGTAATGTAAAATTAGCTGTAAAGAAAACATCTTATGCAAATGTTTTAGATTCTTCAACGGGAAAGGTGAAAAAGGTTAAAATTCTTAAGGTGATCAAGAATCCTGCCAATAGAGATTACGATAGGCGAGGCGTAATAACTAAAGGCGCTATAATAGAAACAGAACTAGGAATGGCTAAAGTAAAATCAAGACCTGGACAAGATGGAGTAATAAACGCAATTCTAATTAAATAATTAAAATTACCCATATCCTATAATGGATTATCATCATTTCTAAATAAAAAGTGATTTATTTGAAAAATTACGATTCACTCATATTATGGCTTGATTACTTTAACTCAAATTTAAAGAGATCAGAAGGAAGAAGAGTCCCTCTTAGCATATCGATTAAGAACCCAACTCTAGACGAGCTTGTAAAGGCTGCAAAACTTGCAGGTTATAACCCTAAGCCTTTCCAAGCATTTTATCCAAAGAGAGCTTTAACGCCTTCTGGTTACATAGCTGTAGAGAAAATTAAGCCGAAGTCTGTAGTGTTAAAAGAAGTTTCTAAAGCCTTAATGATGGTTAGAAGCAAGCAATAGATATATTGTAAATATACGTTAATATAACAAAAATATTCGTTATTCTTATCTTCTATGAGCTAACAATTAGTTTAAAAGTAAGTATAACTATATTGTTCAAGATTTAAATGGAAGAAGTTGGTACTGTTATGCATTTGGCTAAAAGCGGTCGTTTAATAATTAAAGTTGATAAATGGTTAAAACCTGGAACTATTTTGTTCGACTCAAAAGGAAGAAAATTAGCTAAGGTAACAGAACTTATCGGTCCTATTAAATCCCCTTACGCTACAGCTATTCCTTTAACTGAGAGAATAGAGAGAGTTATTGGCACCAAAGTATTGATTGCTTCTGAGGTAAAGAGAGGCGAGAAAGTTGGATAGTTTTGGCGAATATGATCAAATATCCTGTCCTATATGTGGTAAGTTTCTTATAGGAGATTATGATAAAGGAGAGCTTATCTGCTCATCATGCGGGTTTGTAATAGAAGGTTACAATGAATGTAGAGGACCTGAATGGAAAGCAATAGATATGGAAGAAAAAGAGAAGAGAGTTAGAGTTGGAGCACCTCAAACTTTCTTATTACATGATCTTGGATTATCAACAGAAATAGGTTCTGAGAATAAAGACTTCCATGGTAAGCCCTTGAGCCCTTATATGAATATGAGCATTAAGAGTATGAAGAAATGGCAGAGTAGGATAAGAACCGTCTCCTCAGAAGAGAGAAACCTATCCATAGTTCTATCAAAAATAAACGAGGTTTCAGATGCTCTTAAATTACCTAAGATAGTTACAGAAACAGCAGCCCATAGTTATAGGATTTTTGCAAAGAAAGGATTAGCAAAAAGCAAGTCCATAATAGGCATGGCAGGAGCATCTATATACTTAGCTTGTAGAAAGTTTGAAATCGGTCGTTCATTAAAGGAAATCGCTAAGACCATGGGAGTTGACAAAAGGATTATAGCTAAGTATTATAGGTTTATGATAAAAGAATCTGAAAAAGAGCATATTCCTCCTACCTCTATAGGAAGGTATGTCTCAAAACTTGTTAATGTAATGAAGATAGACCCGAGGGTGGAAAGGCTAGCTCTTCAAATTATGTCACAGACTTTTCACTTTAAAACCTTTGATGGTAAGGCTCCTGCAGGATTAGCAGCAGCATTTGTATATATCTCTTCTGTATTATTAGGAGAAAGAACTCCTCAAAGAGAAATAGCAGAAGCAGCCGAGGTAACAGAAGTTACAGTTAGGAATAGAAGCCGAGAAATCCTTAACAACTTCTTAATAAGGCAGCGACTTAAAGTCTTACCAAAAGGTTGTGAGACAGAAGGTAGGTATATAGTTTAAATCTTTCTCCTTCTAATTATTAAAGTAAAGATGGTAAGGAATGGATGAAGAATATCCAGACCTTACATCAAAGGTTTATAAACTTATAGTTGAACGTGGCAAAGAGGGAATATTACAGAGCGAGCTTTGGAAAGCACTTAATCTCACAAGTAGAGATGGCTCAAGATTAGCTATTAGACTTGAGAAGAGAGGAATAATAAAAAGAGAGAAGATATTGAGTAGTGGTAGATGGACGTACTGCTTGATTCCATTAAGACTACCTGTACAGATAAAGTCTATTGAGACATTACCTTGCATAATTTGCTCTGATGAAGGTAAATGCTCTCCTAATGGTTTGATTACTCCTTATAAGTGCGTAAGGCTGGAAAGATGGGTATTACAAGAGTATAAAGAGAAGCATGTTAGCTAATAAAGCTTCATAGAAAATTTATACGCAATTCTATTATTAACATCTTAATGAAGATAGATCAAGCAAAAAAAGATTATTATAGAAGAATAGCAAAAAAAGAAGGCTATAGAAGTAGAGCTACTTTTAAGCTTATGCAGATAGATAAAAAGTACCATATTTTTAAGAAAAAGCAAATAGTTGTAGACTTTGGTTGTGCACCAGGTGGATGGCTTCAATACATTTCAAAAGCTATAGGGAGTGAAGGTTTTGCTTTAGGGATAGATTTGAAGAGAGTTGAACCAATTGGTAGTAATGTTGAAATATTGATGGCAGATGTTAACGATGAAAGTATAAAGGATAAGATAATGAGTAAATTGCGAAAAAAGGCTGATGTTGTAACATCAGATTTATCTCCAAATGTATCAGGAATATGGGAGTTAGATGTTGCAAAGCAGATAGATTTAACTTCAAAAGTTGTTGATATATTGCCATTTATACTTAAAGAGGGAGGGCATGCTATAATGAAGGTCTTTCAAGGAGAGCCTTTTTCTGAATTCTTAAAAAAGATAAAGAAGAATTTTAAAGATGTTATCATAATAAAGCCTCCAGCAAGCCGTCCGGAGAGTAGTGAGA
>JAVZMU010000012.1:0-19562 GCA_038883135.1 Nitrososphaerales archaeon | reverse complement strand
TTGATAATTTTTTCATCTTGCCATGAAGCTCTATATACTACTGCTAGAGGTGTATCTTTTGGGTAACCTCCTTGCTCTATCTCTTTTATGATCGAATCTATGTACTGAACACTTAAGAAGATTACCATTGTCGTTCTATGCTTTGATAATTCTTTGATACTCTCAAATTCTGGTACAGGAGTTCTACCCTTTAGTCTAGTTATTATTACAGTCTGAGAAATTTTAGGTAATGTTAATTCTCTCTTCAAGCTTGCAGCTGCAGCAAATATAGAGCTTACCCCTGGAATTATCTTATATTCTATTTTTTCTTTTGTGAGAAAGTCCAATTGTTCTTGTAAAGCACCATAAATACTTGGATCACCATCATGTACTCTTGCAACGAGCTTACCTTCTTTTGCTGCTTTTACCATTATTCCCAAGATCTCCTCTCTATCCATGGTGGAACTATCGTAAAGCTCAGCACCTGGCTTAGTGAACTTTAGTATTTCAGGATTTAATAGCGAGCCTGTGTAAATTACTACATCTGCTTTCTCAAGGAATTTCTTTCCTTTGAGTGTTATTAGCTCAGGATCTCCTGGACCTGCACCAATGAAAATAACCTCGCTCATATCTCACTCATCTCTATTTTTATTACTTTGAAATTTACTTCTTTTTATTATCACCATTGAGAAATAATCTTCGTAAATATCCCAATTTTTCACATCGCTAAGCTTTCCAATTATTACCTTTTCTTCAGGCATTGTGCATCTTTTAGCAAAAATAATTGTAGAATTCTTTGTGAATCCTACTCTTTCTAAAATTGGGACTAGATCTTTTATATTCTTTGTACCTTTCATAAAAACAAGGTTGTCTGCATATTTAGCTATTTCTTCGATTTGATTTGAGCTAATGTTAGAAGGGATGATTATAACTGTCTCATTCTTCTCAGCAAGGGGTATTCTAGAACTTGCAGAACAAGCAGTTAATGAAGTTATGCCAGGTATTATCTCGAGTTCGATCTCAGGATACATTTCCTTTAAGTTATGGTAAAGGTAAATGAACGTGCTATAGAAAAAAGGATCACCTAATGTTATGAAAGCAAGTGTATTGCATTTTTTAGCCTTCTCCGCTACGATTTTTGCATTTCTATCCAATAATCGTTTAAGCTCAAACTCATCCTTCATCATCGGGAAGATTAGCTCAATTACTTCAGGATATTTTTCTCTCTCTTCCAAAATATGCTTAACCATGCTAAGTGCTATGCTAGGTTTTTCCATATGAGCTTTAGGAACACAAATAACATCTGCAGTCTTCAACACTTTTAAAGCCTTAATAGTAATGAGTTCAGGATCACCAGGACCGATACCAATTCCTATTACTTTACCTGTCAAGTTTTTTACCTCAAGCTTTTGTAGCAGATATTATAGTAACTGGATTCCTTGCTAACATCATCATCCCAGTACCTATCTCTCTTCCTTTAGCTATAAAAACCTGTACGACATCTATATCTTTAAAATTCAGCTTTCTAATTTCATTTAATGCAGTATAGCTAGTCTCTAATAGGACTGTATTTACAACTATCCTGCCGTTCTTTTTAAGCTTATCGTAAGAAGTTCTTATTACTTCTCTTAAAGATGAACTTCCTCCAATGATAGCAGCATCGACCTTCGGTAAATTTACCATAACTTCAGGAGCCTTTCCATGTATTACTTGTACGATATTTTGTACACCGAATTTTGCTATATTTTCTTTAGTCAATTTTATCGATTCTTCATTTTCGTCTATTGCAAAGACCTTACCATTTTGGGCTACTTGAAGAGCAGCTTCAATAGTTAAGCTACCCGTACCACAACCAATGTCTACAACATAATGACCTTCACAAAGGCGAGCCTTCGAGATTGTTAAAACTCTTATTTCCTCCTTTGTTGGTCCAGGAACTTTATCACTTTGTGTAAATAATTCATCAGAAATTCCAGGGGTTCTATAAGTCCACATATTCATCATCTTAACCTGATTAAATCTTTTTACTTTGATGACATCCTCTAACAACCATTACACATAAAGGACTAAAATCGAGATTCAAAATCCTTTTTAAAGTACCCATAAAAATCCTCTCGTTAGGAAGAGTTAAATTCTCACATATAGAAACCATTGTTTCTTCGTTGATCCCATTGTTAATAAGAAACTTTGCAATCTCATTAGGAGGAAAAGATTTAGGATCAGGAAGAAGAATGATACTTCTCTCCCTTTTAACAGCCTCAACTAACCTCTTTTTCTTCTCATGGCTTACCCCTTCATGAAAGCTAAATAAATCAGTCTCATCCCAACATATATTAAGACGAGCTGCACATATTTGTATCGAACTTATACCAGGAATTACCTCGACTTTAACATCATCTTTTATATTATTCAAAACTGGTCTTAAAAGACCAGCAAAGCAAGGATCTCCTGTCGATAATACTGCTACTATTTTTCCTATCTTAGCAGACTCAATTGCATACTTAATGGCTTTACTTACGTTCTCACTTGTTAAGAATAAAACTTCTCCTTTTATATCCCCTAAAAATAAGTTTAAGGCTCTCTTAGCTCCCACGATGAGATCAGCATTTTGTACAATCTTTCTAGCTATTGGAGTTACATAATCTGGCGAACCTGGACCTACTCCAATCACATATACCTTAGTCAAGTAGCATCAACCTAGCATTTTCATCCATTCCAAGAACATTTCCATCTAAAGAAACCAATATTGTTCCTACCTTTGCTTTATTCTCTATTCTTTCCATAACGCGTAAACTAATCTTTTTAGCTATCTCGATGAATGTTGATTGTAATAGATTGGCTTTCTTAAGAAGCTCGATAATCTCTTCAGTAGTATTCGATTGTAATATCATACGTATAAGCTCACTATTTGCACCATTGGCACCAGCATATGCTGCTATAACTTCTTTTCTAGCATCGGCTACCCTGTGATGTGTATTAAAGATTCCTGCTGCTATTTTAACAAGTTTACCTGGATGCCCAAGAATTATGATTTCCTTAACTCCCTTTTCCACAGCCTTATCCAACATATAGCCTATAAAATCTCCCGTTTGAATTATCGCATTCTCAGGAAATTTGAATACTTGCTTAGCAAATCTCTCTCCTATATTGCCTGGTACTAATAATATTCGCTTATAACCTTGAGCAATAGCAACATCAATTTGAGGAGCTAATGAGCGTCTGTATGCATCCATTGACAAAGGCTTCACTACACCCGTCGTACCAAGAATAGATATACCACCAACTATACCTAACTTTGGATTAAGAGTCTTCTCAGCAATCTTTTCACCTCCGATTGCACTTAAAAGCACTTCAACACCCTTCCCAAATGGTAAAGCTTCCTTAATAGCATCCTCTATCATCTTCTTTGGAATAGGATTGATAGCTGGTTCGCTTATTGGGATTGGTAGACCTTTTTTTATTGCTATACCAATACCGTTACCACCTTTAATCACTATTTTGCCATCGTCAGTTAGCCTTATAGTAGCGCATATCTCCATCTTATTCGTGACGTCTATATCATCTCCAGAATCCTTTATGACACAAGCCATCGCAGTATCTTTACTAAGCTTCATACTCTCTTTCACTAATATCTCAAAGCGTATACCTATTGGACTAGGTATGCCTACTCTATCGACTGGATTATTAAGTAAAGTAATTAGAGCAGCTTTAGCAGCAGCTGCAGCACATGCACCAGTTGTGATACCATATCTTAAAACTCTTCTCATCTTAACACCTTTAAGCTTCACATTTTAGTTTCTCTTTCTGCTATAGAGAGTAATGCATTGAATATTGCTACAGCAATAGTACTTCCACCTTTTGGACCATTGACTATTATAAAAGGTATAGGTAAATGTGAGATAGCTTCTTTCGACTCTGAAGCACCTATAAAGCCTACAGGAGTAGCTATTATTAAGGCTGGTTTAATTAATCCTTGCTTTACAGCGTTTGCCAATTCAAATGCAGCTGTAGGCGAGTTTCCAATTATAATGATGGATCCATCAATTCCATTATTTATTGCTAAACGCATAGCAGCAGCAGCTCTAGTTATTGATTCATGTTTAGCTAATTCAATAGCTCTTTCATCATCAATATAAGTAAGAATTCTTCCTCCAAACCTTTTTAGCCTTGCTTCGTTTATGCCAGCTTTTACCATCTTCACGTCAACTATTACATTCGATCCAGATTTGATAGCATTTACTCCTGCCTCGACGGCTTTTTCACTAATAAGTAATAACTTAGCGAACTCAGGGTTAGCTGTAGCATGGACTACCCTTTCAATAATAATAGCATGAACTTCAGGAATATCTTCTAAAATATCGCCAAGGACTTGCTTTACTAAGCTTATGCTAGTATTAAACATTTTATCTGAAGCAGTAAAGGTACTTTCGTCACGCTTTATATGTGCTTCACTACATTCTTGACCTAGTGCTCTCAAAGCCTTTTCTTCTATAATCTCAGCTATTCGCTCATCAGAACCTAAAGGCTCTCCATAAATTATTTCTACTCCTTGCGTTTTTAACATAGATTCTTCCTTTTTTAATCCAAGTATTTCTGGAATGTCCTGTTCTGTATGCACACCATGAGCTAGGAAGGTAGGAATTAAAACAATTTTCTTAACTCCTTGCTTAATAACATTCTCTATCGCCTCTTGTATTTTTGGGCTATCCCTTACTATAAAAGAGACTTCAACTATCTTAAATCTTGATTTCTTTCTCAAAATACTAGCTAATTTTTCTAAGTTTTCCTTATTGTAAGGAAGCTTACTGCCATGCCCAATAAGGACTAATCCTATTTTATCCATAAACACTACCTCTTAATAGATTAATTTAATTTCATCCCAAACAACTTAACTGCAATATCTATTATTTGTATATCATTATTTATAGCTGCCATACGTAAATTTTCAACAATGGGTATAAATGTCTTCTTCAATAAAATGCAGGTCAAATCGTCAATTATCTTCTTATCTTTCTCATCAATTTTTCCCAACATGTTAAGAGCTTTCGTTAACTCCTTCCTTCTTATTTCTTCAACATGTGAGAAGAGGGAAGAAATAATGCTCCTAATGGATTGGATTTTCAAATCTTGCTCAAGTAAGATTAGTTCCTCATCTATGATTTTTAAGGCTTTTTCTACACTCTTTTGCCGCTCCTCTTTATTCCTTTCTGCTATGAATCGAAGATCGTCTATATTGTAAAGTTTTACCCCCTCTATATCTCCTACCGATTCTTCAACGTTTCGAGGATTTGATATATCTATAATTATTAAGTTGCTTTGGTTTTGACGTTGCTTCATAACATGACAAATCAATTCTTTTGTCAAAAGATAATGAGGAGCAGATGTAGAACAGATAGCTATATCAGTATTTATAAGTGCCTCTTCTAATTTATTAAACTTTACAGCCTTCCCACAAAGCTCTTCAGCCAATTTTAAGGCTCGTTCATATGTTCTATTAGCAACGAAGATAGCATTAAGATTATGCCTAGCTAATGCTTTAGCCACGAGTGTTCCTGTTTCTCCTGCACCTATTACTAAAACGTTCTTTCCATTAAGATTACCTAGTAATGATTCTGCTAGCTCTACTGCAGCCGAACCTATCGATACAGCTCCTTTATTAATACCCGTCTCATTCCTCACTCGCTTCCCAACACTTACAGCCCTACTCAATACGGTCTTAAGTATTGGTCCAGTTACTCCTATAGATTCAGCTTCTAAATATGCATCCCAAACTTGACCAAGGATTTGATCCTCGCCTACAATCATGGATTCCAACCCAGATGCAACTTTTAGAATATGCTTTAAAGCATCTCGATTCAAAGAAACTTCGATAGCTTTAGATACTTCTTCAGCCACTATCCCTGCTTTATTCGCTAGGTATTCGCTTAGCATTTTAACTATTTTTCCACTATCTTTGCTTATTACGTAGAACTCTACGCGATTACATGTTTGAAGGAGAACGCACTCATCAACATTTCCTTTGGAATGAATCTCTGTTAACAGACTTTTCTTATCCTTAAAGGTTACAGCTTCTATCACAGGAACTCTTGCTTTTTTATGCGTAATTCTTACGTTCACAATATTAATATTTCCATTAGAGTAATACACGGTTGGATAAACCGTCCAGCTTAAATATAAGTTTTATTATATTAAGTGAGGTTGTTCGGAATGGAATTAAAACTTAAAATTAGGTTATCAAAAAATAAAGTAGATCAACCTTACTTAACCACGAAAGTAACTTTGATGCTAGATACACTTACCATTTTTAACGCAAAGGACGGGTTGATAAATTGATTATCGACTTTAAGTTTGACAATAAATATGTTGTTATAGTTGGAGGTGGATTAGAAGGATATAGAAAGACATTAAGCTTCCTAGATGCTGGCTCAAGGATTCTAATCGTAAGTAAAACCTTCTCAAAGAACATTAAAAAATTACATTTAAAGAAAAAGATTGATTTGATAAAAATAGATGTTAAGGATGCAAGGTTATTCATCAATCATCTCAACCCTAAGCCAGACTTGCTGATAGCTGCTACAAATGATAGAAATCTTAACGCTCAGCTTGCTAAGCATGCTAAAGAAGTAGGATGTATGGTTTATGTGGTAGATAACCCTTCGATTAGCGATTTTATATTTCCAGCCTTAGCTAAGATAGGAGATGTGAAGATAGCTATATCAACTAATGGAAAAAGCCCATTAGTTGCTAGAGTTCTAAGACAAAGAATAGAAAGGATAATCACCAAAGAGGATTTACTCCAAATTAAACTACAGAATTATGCTAGAGTAATCCTGAAGCAACATATTTTAGATCAGAAAGTTCGAAGGAAAATTCTTTACAAAATACTTAATGATGATAATATAAAGACGCTTCTGAGAGAGGGAAGGTTTGATGAAGCTCAAAGAATAACCATGGAAATTCTAGAACGTTTTGGAGTAAAAAATGAGAGTTATAAAGAATCCTACTTTAGCTAATTAGAGCCATTAGGAGGTTAAAGATCTTTTGAGTTTTCCTTCAGTTAGAATGAGAAGGTTACGTAGAACACCTGCCTTGAGAGATTTAATGCATAAAGTAAGGCTTCAACCAAGTGACTTGATTTATCCTATTTTTATTGATGAAAGAGCACAAGTACCTATCCCTATTGAATCGATGCCAGGATATTCTCGCTTACCCATCCAATATGTAGTAGATGAAGCTAAGCAAGTAATTGAGAGAGGAATAAAAGCTATAATCCTTTTTGGGATACCATCAAAAAAAGATGAGATAGGTTCTGAAGCATTTGCCATAGATGGAATAATTCAGAAGACTATTCGTAGTCTAAAGAATGAATTTGGAGATCAACTCATCGTTATAACTGATGTTTGTCTTTGTGAGTATACAACACATGGACATTGTGGCATAGTAAAAGATGGTGAAATCGTTAATGATCTTACTCTTCAAATCCTACAAAAAATAGCTATTAGCCATGCTCAAGCTGGAGCTGATATTGTAGCTCCATCTGGTATGATAGATGGTCAAGTCAAATCCATTAGAGAGGCTTTAGATAATGCTAATTTTAATCAAGTAGGAATAATGGCTTACTCTGCTAAATATGCCTCTTGTTTATACAGTCCCTTTAGGGAAGCTGTTGAATCTACGCCTAAGTTTGGTGATAGAAAGAGTTATCAAATGGGTTATGGGAACCCAGATGAGGCTTTACGAGAAATGGAGCTAGATATAAACGAGGGTGCTGATATAATAATGGTCAAGCCAGCCCTACCTTACTTAGACATAATTTATCGTGCTAAATCAAAGTTTAGAGTACCTATCGCAGCTTACAATGTAAGTGGAGAATACGCTATGATAAAGGCTGCTGCTCAAATGGGATGGATAAATGAGAAAGCTGCTATCCTTGAGATCCTAACAGGAATTAAGCGAGCTGGAGCTGATCTAATTATAACATACTTCGCTAAGGATTTGGGATTATGGTTAAATCAAATTTAAGTAATAATAAATCATATGAGCTCTTTGAGAGAGCTAAGAAAGTACTACCTGGTGGAGTAAACAGTCCTGTTAGAGCGTTTAAACCATATCCATTCTTTGTGAATAAAGCAAAAGGCTCAAAAATATACGCTGTGGATGGAGACTTTTACATAGATTACTGTATGGCTTATGGATCATTAATCTTGGGGCACTCATTCAAGGAAGTTTTAAATGAAGTAAAAAAGCAATTGGTAAAAGGTACTCTTTATGGTACTCCAACACCTTTAGAAGTTGATTTCTCAGAAATGATCAGTAATTTAGTTCCTTGTATGGAGATGCTAAGGCTTGTTAATTCAGGTACAGAAGCTACTATGCATGTAATAAGGCTTGCTAGAGGCTTTACTGGAAGAAAGAAAATCATTAAGTTCGAGGGATGTTTTCATGGATCTCATGATTATGTTCTTGTTAAGGCAGGATCAGGTGCTACTTCGTTCGGAGCTCCTGATTCACTTGGTATTCCTGAAGAAACTACTCAAAATACTATAGTACTACCTTATAACAACTTTCAGGTTTTAGAAGAGGTTATTAAGAATGAAGGAGATAATATTGCTGCAGTAATTATTGAGCCAGTAATAGGAAACTCAGGTCTTATTCTACCAAAAGACGGTTATTTAAATCGAATAAGAAAGTTAACAAAAGATCATGGTATAATCCTCATCTTCGATGAGATCATTACAGGTTTTAGGCTTGCATTAGGTGGAGCACAGGAATACTACAATATAAAACCTGATATGGTAACTCTAGGTAAGATTCTTGGTGGTGGCTTTCCAATAGCTGCATTCGGTGGTAGAAAAGATATCATGCAATATTTATCTCCATCTGGTAAAGTATATCAAGCAGGAACTTTTAGTGGTAATCCTATTTCAGTAACTGCTGGTTTTTCTACTCTAAAAATTCTGAATAAGAAGAAATATAAAATCTATCCGAAACTTGAAAGGATTTGTGAAGAGTTAAAGAAAACTCTTGTAGATTTAGCTACGAACTATCATATAGAAGTACAAGTGAACAATATAGCATCTATGTTCCAAATATTCTTTTCTCCTTATCCAGTTATAGATTATAGTAGTGCTAAGTTATCTGATACTCATAAATTCTACATATACTTCCAAGAACTCTTGAAGCATGGTATATTTATACCACCATCACAGTTTGAAACTTGCTTTTTATCTATAGCACATAGTAAAGAAGATTTAGAAAAGACTATCGATGCTTTTGATAGTGCTTTACATACAGTATCGATTAGGGATAGAGTTTAAAATGATTTTAACAGTTGGGACAAGAGGAAGCAAACTCTCTCTTATACAGACAAAGAGTGTTTTAGACAGTCTTAAATCCATTCATCCAGAGTTAGAATTTAAAGTTAAAATCATAAAAACGCTAGGAGATAAAGAAAGGAAGAAACCTCTTTTTACTATTGATAGAAAAGGTATTTTCGAAAAAGAGATAGATATGGCAATAGTGAGAGGAGAGATTGACTTTGCTGTACATAGTCTTAAGGATGTTCCTATCTTAGAAACTCCAAAGACAATTATAGCAGCAATACCGAAAAGAAGTTCTCCACATGATGTTCTCATTTCAAAAGGTAAAATTCCTTTTAATGCATTAACTAAAGGTGCAGTTATAGGGACTGGTAGCTTGAGGAGGATGGCTCAAATCAAATTTCTTCGTCCTGATTTAGAAGTTAGACCTATAAGAGGTAACGTTGATACTAGAATTACAAAGGTAAAAAGAGGTGAATTCGATGGAATTATATTGGCTGAAGCAGGTCTTGAGAGGATGGGACTAGAAAGTCAGATTGCAGAACGTTTTTCCTTAGATCAATTTACTCCTGCTGCAGGGCAAGGAGCTTTAGCAATAGTTGTAAGGAAAGATAATGAAGATATTGCTAAGCTTCTTCGATCTATCCATCACCCTCCAACGGAAGCTGAGGTTATTGCTGAAAGAAGTCTTGTACTTTCACTTAAAGGTGGTTGTCGTGTGCCTATAGGTGCTATTGCACATGCATATAATAGAACTCTATCACTTTATGGTTGTATCTACTCTCTAAATGGTCAGAAGAAAATATCTTCCTTTGCAAAAGGTAATATTGATGAAGCTCAAGACTTAGGTAGAAAAGTTGCTCAAAGCTTAATTGATCAAGGAGCAAAGGATTTTGAAGCTGAATGGAGAGAGAAATATGGGGCATGGTAAAGTATTTCTTGTTGGTGCTGGACCAGGAGATTATAAACTACTTACAATAAGGGCTCTTGAGCTCTTAAAAAGAGCTGATGTAGTAATTTATGATAGATTAGTTTCAAAATCAATTCTCAAGTTAATTCCAAAAAAAGCAAAGAAGATATACGTTGGAAAGAAATCAGGAATGCATGGATTATCTCAAGAAAAGATTAACGAGTTAATGATTAATTTAGCTCTTGAGGGTAAAAAAGTTGTAAGGCTAAAAGGTGGCGATCCTTTTCTCTTTGGTAGAGGTGGAGAAGAAGCTGAAGCATTAACTGATAATAATATTGATTTTGAAGTGGTGCCGGGTGTTACTTCAGCTTTAGCAGCTCCTGCTTATGCTGGTATCCCGCTTACTCATAGGAATTATTCTTCTTCTGTTGCTATAGTCACAGGTCATCAAGCAAGAAAATCAGAGAGAGTTGTTAATTGGAGCAAACTAGCTAGTTCTGTAGATACAATTGTAATTTTGATGGGAGTAGAGAAATTAGAATTTATAATCAATAATCTAATAGAAGGAGGTTTAAACGCAAACACACCTGTAGCTATCATCGAATGGGGGACTATGAAAAGGCAGAGAAATTTAATAGGCAAGCTAGGAAATATAGTAGAAGAGGCAAAGAAGAAAAATGTAAAGCCTCCTGCAGTTATAGTTATAGGAGAAGTAGTTGAGTTAGGAAGGAAGTTATCATGGTTCAAAATGCCTTTACGCTAAAAGGAAGGACAATAGCCATAACAAGACCTCGTAATCAAGCTGAAGAAGTCTGTAAGATGATTGAAGATAGAGGAGGAAAACCTTACCTCATACCGACAATAGAGATTAAAATGCCTACAGATTTGTTACCTATAAAAAATTTTATTAACGATCTTACGAAAGGAAGGATTGATTATGTTATCTTTATGAGCGTTAATGGAATAAAGCATTTAATTAACATTGCTGAAATGTTAGGATTAAAAGATGAACTCATAAAGTATTTGACAAAAACTGTAATAATAGCGGTTGGTCCTAAAACTGCAAAAGAGCTTGAAAACCATCAAATCCATGTGAATTTAATTCCAGAAAAGTACAGTTCAGAGGGAATAATAGAGAGATTACAACAACTTGATATTTGTGGTAAATCAATCTGTATTCCTCGAACAAAAGGAGCAACTCCTACTTTAGAGAAAAGTCTGAGAGAGATGGGTGCAAAAGTTCAGGAGATTTACGTATATGAAGTAGTAATCCCTATAGATTCAAATATCAAGGAGCAATTCCTTCAAGACTTAATTTATGGTAAGATTCATGCAATTATCTTCAGTAGCTCCTCATGTGTTAAGAACTTTTTCTTAATGTTTATGGAAAAAATATCTATGGAAAAGCTACGTGATTTATTGAATAGTAAATTAACTATTGTAGCAATAGGTCCTACAACAGCTAAAACTTTGATTGGAATGGGTTTAAAAGTTGATGTAATGCCTAATAAGCATGTATTTGAAGAAGCATTAATTGCATTAGCTTGTTATTGGAATAATGATTTACCCTGAGTTTATCTATTATCATTTAATTTTTGAGTTTTATAGTTAAAAAGCTTTGATTTTTCCAATAAAGTTAGGAGGGTTTTTGCAAATTCAGTTTTTAGTAGAGATTGTATATCGCCAGCATCTATTGCTTCACTTGCCTTATAATCAATAGGTAACTTTCCTAGAAATTTCACTCCAAATTCTAATGCAAGTAATTCTCCTCTGCTTTGTGAGTACCTTGTTTCAACATCAGCTTTATATGACATGTTCTCTAATATGCCAAATATGGGAATTTGTGAATTTAACAATAGCTCTATCACTCTTCGAACAACAGATATAGAGATAAATGTTGGTAAAGTCACTACTATAGAATAAGATTTGTTTCCTAAAGTTTTGATTAAAGTTAACAAAACATCACCTGTACCAGGAGGAGTATCTACAATTAAAAAATCTAAATTTCCCCATTCCGTTAGTGCAAGTAATTCTTTAATGATCTGTCTTGCTCCTTTCCCACTTACTGGGATTGTTTTTCCAGAAGTAAATAAATCTAGGGACATAACTTTTACACCATTAGAAACTGGAGGTAAAAGACCATGTCTATCTTCTTTTGGTAAGCTTCTTACCCTAAATATAAAAGCAGAAGATGGTCCGTAAACATCAGTATCTAAAAGACCAACCGACATACCTGTCTTTGCTATTAATGCTGCTATAGTTGCTGCTACCATGCTTTTACCTACACCTCCTTTACCACTTGTAATGAGAATTATCTTGTTTATCCTTTCTAATCTCTTTTTGATTATTCCTTCCCTAAAGTCTAAGCTTGTATAGGATTTAGACACTCAATTCAACCTCTGTTACTCTTACACTTCTTCCTTTCTCTATCTCAAGATCACTCTTTCCACAATTAGGGCATTTAGAAAAAGAACTCAATAGCTCAGGTAAAAAATGTATTATCTCTCTTTGATCATTATTTAAAGGCTTTAATAACTCATCTACTCCCCATTTAGAATTACAATAAAGGCATATTACTACTGCCTTTTCAGTTTCGACTTTTATCTTCGAATTTTCTAATTCTGTTCCTTTTACAAGTTCCACTAGTAAATCTTCTATTAAATCCTTATTGAACTGAGCAAATTCTCCTATGACAACCTTAAAACTTACTACATGCCTTCCTTTTTCATGAGCAATATCTAGAACATATGAAATTATTCCTTCAACTAAAGTTAGTTCATGCAAAATTACAACCTCCTTACAAAAAATGTTAGTTTTTTAAACTTAACCTTCCATACTTATAGGCAATAGCGCACGTTCCCTCGATGCTAACCATACATGGTCCTCTAGGATCATAAGGAGTACAGATACTCCTGAAAAGCTGGCATTCTTCAGGTTTTGCCAATCCTTTTATAACATCGCTACATCTACATCCAATTTCTATATCCTTTGTAATTTCAGGTAATTCTATATCGAATTTAATGGTAGCATTAAAATTCTCAAATTCAGGTTTAAGATTAAGACCTGAGTTAGGCACTTTACCTAAACCTCTCCATTTAGCATCCTCTTGCTTAAAGACTTCATTCATCAATTTTTTTGCTCTTAAGTTGCCATACGGTTTTACGACTCTTCCGTACTCATTCTCAACCTTACTTTCACCATCTTTAACTTGCTTTAGAAGCATTCTCAAAGAGATAATCACATCTAAAGGTTCAAATCCAGCGATCACTTGAGGAACTTTATATTTATCAGCAAGAAACTCATAGGCTTTTGAGCCTATGATGGTTGAAACATGACCTGGCAGTATAAGACCTTGAACTGCAATTTCGCCTGATTTCAAAAGATAATCCAATACTGGTGGAACTGTCAGATGGGCAGATATTATTGAGAAATTCTTAGGAGGATTCTGTAAAAGTATGGATGCTGTAGATGGAGCTGTAGTCTCAAAACCTACTGCAAAATGTACAACTTCCTTATCGTTATTGTCTTTTGCTATTTTAATTGCGTCTGAGATGCTATAAACAATCTTAACATTAAATCCTTGGGCTTTAGCATGACTGAAACTCCTTCCATATCTCGATGGTACTCTATACATATCTCCAAAAGTGGTTAGAATCACATTCTCTTTTTCCTCGAGAAGCCTCAATGCTAGCTCTATCTTCTCAGGATGTGTAACACAAACAGGACAACCAGGACCTGCTACTACATCTATATTGCTAGGAAGAATGCTTCTTAAACCATGTCTTGTAATGGTATCCTCATGAGTTCCACATACATGCATGAATTTGTAGCTATTATTTGAAAACTCTTCTTTAATGAGTTTAGCTAAATTTAATATTAGCTTCTTATCTCTATAATCCTTTATTAAAGCTTCAGACGACAAACTTATCACAAAGTTTTATGTTATTTTATTTAAATTAAGCTTATAACGATTTGGATGTATGGTAGAGAATGACTAAAGAAATAAGAGCAACTATACATGTATCAGGTTTGGTTCAAGGATTAGGATATAGACCCTTTGTTTATCGATTAGCTAAAAAATATGGTTTAAATGGTTATGTACTAAACCTTGGAGATGCAGGCGTTAGAATTGAAGTGGAAGGAAATGAAAAAATTATTAAAAATTTTCTAAGAAGTCTCGTTGAAGAAAAACCTGCTATAGCATATTATACAGATTTACATATAGATTTTAAACCTTCTAAATTTGAATTTAAAGATTTTAAGATTGAAAGAAGTTCAATAGAGACGAGTGGAGGGCTATCTTACCCGACACCAGACTTAGCTATATGCACTGATTGTGTAAGCGATATCTTTAATCCTAATACTCGTTTCCATCTTTATCCTTTTACAAGCTGTACTAATTGTGGTCCAAGATTCACAATAATTAAAGAATTACCTTATGATAGAGAAAGAACTACAATGGAAAATTTCCCTTTTTGCCTAGATTGTGAGAAAGAGTATAATAACCCACTCGATAGGCGTTTTAATGCTCAAACAACTTGTTGTTCAAAATGTGGTCCAAGATACGAATTAAGAAGAAATGATGAGAGCTTAGTTAATGGAGACCCAATAAAAGAAGCTGCAAAACTCATTGATGAAGGTTTTATAATAGCAATTAAAGGCATAGGTGGCTTTCATCTTTCCGTAGATGCATATAATGAGAAAGCAGTAAATAAATTAAGAGTAAAAAGAAGAAAACCTCAAAAACCATTTGCTGTGATGTCTTCAGACTTAAAAGAAGTAAAAAGTTTTGCTTATGTATCAGAGTTAGAGGAGCAAATACTCAAATCTTTAATGGCACCTATAGTTATATTGAGAAAGAAGGAACCATTTCCTTTAGCTGAAAATGTTTCGCCTCAGCTCCATAATATTGGTGTTATGCTTCCTTACTCTGGTATTCATCATTTACTCTTCTATTATGCTAATACAAAAACGTTAGTGATGACTTCAGCTAATAACCCTGATGAGCCTATGATTATAGAAAATCAAGAAGCATTTGAAAGAATGAGGGATATTGCTGATTACTTTCTTATTCATAATAGAAGAATATACATGAGATGTGATGATTCAGTTATAAAAATTGTTGATAATGAACCCTTACCTATTAGGAGATCAAGAGGTTACACTCTAACTCCTTTACCTATCCCATTACCTCTTAATAATAATATTTTGGCGGTAGGAGGAGAATTCATGGTTACTTCTTGTTTGATTAAAAAGGATAAAGCGTTTTTAAGTCAGCATATAGGGGAAGTTGAAAGTTTAGAAAGTATTAGATTCTTGGAAGAGACTATAGAACATCTTATAAAAATATTGAAGATAGAAAGCTTAGATTCAGTTGTAATGGATCTTCATCCACTTTTCCATACTCGTAAAGTAGCTGAGAAATTTGCAAAAAGATTTAATGCTCCTATATTTGAAGTTCAGCATCATCATTCTCATCTTGCATCTCTTATGATTGAAAATAGAATTAACCCTGAAGATGAGATTTTAGCAATAACATGTGATGGTGTAGGCTATGGTGTTGATGGATCACTTTGGGGAGGAGAAATATTGTTAGGAGGTTATAGAAGATTTGAGAGAGTTGCTAGTTTAGAACCACAGTTTATGCCTGGAGGTGATCTTAGTGCAATTTGGTATGGTCGTATGCTTCAAAGTATTCTTTACAAAGTCGTTGAAAAAAGAGAATTAACGAATTTTCTTAAGTCGAACTATTCTAATGCTTTCAAATATGGAGCAAAGGAGGTAGATGTGGTCTTTCAACAAATCGAAAAAAGGATAAACACTCCTTTAACAACAAGTACTGGAAGAGTTCTTGATGCCTTATCTTGTCTTCTAGGAGTTTGCTTTAAGAGGACCTATGAAGGAGAAGGAGCTATGAAGCTAGAATCCTTAGCTATTGGAGGAGATGACTCAATACCCTTACCATTCAATGTTAAAAGCTTAGATAATAGAGAAATATTAATAACATCTGATGCCTTCTCTAAAGTAAAATCTCTTTTACAAAAGGGTGAATCGAGAAAGAATTTAGCTGCTTCTTTCCAAAAAGGATTGGCTAAAGGCTTAGCAGATATAGCCACGAGGATTGCTAAAGAAAAAGGCATAAGATTTATTGGCTTTTCAGGAGGAGTTGCCTATAATGAAGCAATAACTAAAATCATTAAAAGTGAGGTTGAGAGTGAAGGTTTAGTTTTTTTAAGGCATAGAATCTTACCTTGTGGAGATGGTGGACTTGCTTTAGGTCAAGCAGTATTAGGTGCAACGAGAATCTTAATAAAAGATGTTAAAGTGAGATGAAAGTTTCTTTCAAAATCTTTATAGTCTTCCTTGCTTCAGTTTTGTTTATTTTCCCTATGGCAAAACCAGCATGAACTATCACATAATCCCCGATGATAGGCTTTTCAATTAAAGATAAGTCTACTTCTCTTTTCGCTCCTCCAAAACTTACTATGCCTTTTGTTCCTGTGATCTTAACAAGCTTGCCAGGTACACCAAGGCACATAAAGTAAATTTGTATTTATTACTAAATAAACCTAATTATAAAGGATCTAACATATCCTTGGTAAAGGACTTCCAATAGGCTCCTCTATAATTCTCTTTCCACCTGTACTGGTCTCAAGTATCACTATGCCTTCACCTTTCTCCACTTCTCCTATAATATTTGCCTTTCGCCCATACTTTGTAGATTTTACAGCTTTTAGTACTTTCTCGGCATCTTCCTTTGCAACACCCATTATCATTATTCCTTCATTCGTAGTCTCAAGAATATCTATACCAAGCATCTCAGCTATACCTTTTATTTCTTCATCTACTGGTATTTTATCTTCCCATATTTTAATGTTAACATTCGATTTACGAGCCATCTCGTTAAGAGTTCCAGCTACTCCTCCTCTAGTAGGGTCCTTCATAGAAGTAATTTTGCCTGCTTTTAAAGCTAATTCTACCATACCCCAAAGTGGTGTTACGTCAGATTCTAATCGAGTTTCAAAATTTAATCCTTCTCTTTGAGATAATAAGGCAATCTCATGCCTTCCAATAGGACCTGTTATTATTATTAGATCTCCAGGCTTTAATCCCGAATCAAAAATAGGGTTTTTTGTATACCCTATACCTGACGTTGTAATTACAATCTTATCGATCCCACCTTTTTCAACAACTTTTGTATCTCCAGCTACTAATGGGATACCAACTTCCATTAAAGTACTGTTCATGGAATTAAGAATTCTTTTAAATTGGGAGAATGGAAAGCCCTCCTCCATGATTATTGCAGAGGTTATTGCTATAGGTTTTGCTCCCATTGCTGCTAGATCGTTTATCGTACCACATACTGCTAATTTCCCTATGTCTCCACCAGGAAAGAATAAAGGCTTTACTGTATGAGCATCCGTCGTTAAAACAAGATAACCATTCTCAATAGGTATTACAGCACCATCGTCCTCTTCTAACAACCCTGTGCCACCCTCAACTTTCTTAATTGAAAAGCTTGGTATTATTAAATTCTCAATAAGTAGTCTCATAAGTTTTCCACCACCGCCATGTTCAAGACGAATAAATTCTGTACTCAATAGTATCTATTATTGATAGGATCGCTTTGCTAATTTATATTTAACGTCTTAGTTTAGGAATAAGACTATATAATTAAATAATGAGACAAAAAATGAGGGGTCATGAAACCCCGCTTATTTGCTAAGATGTATCTCAATAGAGCTGACATTGTTTACATTACCAGTCTCGTTACTTTTGATTTGCTCTGTGTTTATGCTAATGTTCTTTACTTTTATGCCTGTAGCAAACCTTTTCATAGCTATTTGAGCAACGTCTACAGCTTTGCTTATAGCTCTGCCTCTAGCTTTTATCACCACTGATTCGCTACCGTTTTGGAATAGCGTTAAGCAAGCTAAAACATAGTTCATGACTGGCTTTTTTCCCACGAATACGCTATTTGTTTCTGACATATTGACACCTGACTTGTAAAAAAAGTAGAGATTTACTTTAAATACATTGCGGTTTTAATGAGACAAAAAGTTAAGCCCAAAACTTGGAATAATATTATTTCTTAAGAGCGGTTAAAAAGATTAAATCTATACCAAGGTACTCACTGTAAATTTGGAAAAGATATAAATTACTTTTAACAATATTCATAAATAAGAGTTTAAGTAATCTTAGGATAATTATGACAAATCAAATCATAGCGGCCCGTCAAGGTACTATAACGGAAGAAGTTAGAAAAGTAGCCCTTGAGGAAGGATTATCTACTGAAAAGCTAAGAGATCGAGTAGCTCGTGGTACAGTTGTAATTGTCTGCAATAATGGTAAAAACTCTTCTAAACCTCTTGGTATAGGAGAAGGGCTTAGGACGAAGGTCAATGCTAATATAGGAACGTCTCTTGATGTTTGTGATCTAAACCTTGAAGTAGAAAAGGCAAGAGTAGCTATTAAATATGGAGCAGATACTATTATGGATTTGAGTACAGAAGGAGATTTAGATTTTATAAGAAACACAATCCTTAAGGAAGTTCAAGTCCCCTTTGGTACAGTACCAGTCTATCAGGCTTACGTAGAAACTGTTAGGAAAAATAAAAATCCAGTTAGCATGAGTGTAGACTATCTCTTCAATGTTATTGAGAAGCAAATGAAGGATGGTGTTGCTTTTATGACCTTACATTGTGGTTTGACTTTAGATGTTATAAATCATATAAGAGATCATCCTAGACTAAATGGGATAGTGAGTAGAGGAGGAGCCTTTCTCGCTGCTTGGATGCTTCAAAATGAGAAGGAGAATCCTCTTTACACAGACTATGACTATCTTCTCGAATTGGCAAGGAAGTATGATGTAGTACTGAGCTTAGGGGATGCCTTAAGGCCTGGAAGCCTTGCTGATGCTAGTGATTATGCTCAACTTCAAGAATTAATGACCATAAGCAAGCTTGTGGAAAGAGCTTGGGAAAAAGGTGTTCAGGTAATAGTTGAAGGACCAGGTCACTTACCATTAGATCAGATAGAAGCTAACGTGAAGATGGAGAAGCTATTGTGTAAAGGAGCACCTTTCTATCTACTCGGTCCTATCGTGACGGATATAGCTGCAGGTTATGATCATATCGCTGGGGCTATAGGTGGAGCTATAGCAGCCATGGCTGGAGCAGATTACCTTTGTTACGTTACTCCAGCAGAACATCTTTGTTTTCCTAGCATAGAAGATGTCCGTCAAGGTGTGATAGCATCAAAGATAGCTGCTCATGTAGCTGATATAGTAAAGCTTGGTAAGAAGGCTATTAAGCATGATATAAATATGTCAAAAGCTCGTTCTCTTCTCGATT
>JAVZMU010000011.1:0-20143 GCA_038883135.1 Nitrososphaerales archaeon | reverse complement strand
ACTTAACCTTACCATTAGATCTTCTCCTTATTATATCAGGAAAGGTAGTTCTTATCTCCTTAAGCTAAATATTCGAATTTTCGACAAGCTTATTAAATAAGAATACAACGTTATATTGGCTTATCGCAATATATTACGAAAGGTCAATAAAATTAAACTCCTTCATTATCCCTTATCAATAGCCTAGAATAGACGAATTCGTTAACCTAGTGGTTAAGTCCTAGCATTTTCTTTATGTGTCAAAATTAGCTATCAAATTAATGAGTATAATAACGGTCCTTTAACACTCCACTCTTGAATCATGAATCTTTTCATATCCTTTGGGCAAAAATCTCTAATAAGATCAAGAAACTCTTGATCTTGTGTAGCTATTAAAACCTGTTTTACCATCATCTCCTCAGATAGTATCTTAGCTAAAGCTTCTTTATGAGCATGATCCATAGATTGTGTGGGATCGTCAAGAATTATGAAGCCTAGATTGTGAGGTAAGTGTTTTGCCATGGTTAAGAATATTGCTAAAGCTACTGAATTGAGTTGGGCACCACTAAATCTTGTTTGAATGTATGTAGATTCCTCCTTTCCTTGAGCCTTTATCCAATATATGTTCTTACCTCTAACAGTCTCTGGCTCGATCTTCAAGCTCAAAAAATATGGATGAGCAAGGATTCTTGAGTAATAGTTAGCAACATTCGATTCTATATTCTTTAGCATGCTCTCTATCCAAGCTAGTTGCTCAGAAGTTGCTGCCTGTCTTATATCTATTAATTCTTGCTCCAATTCCTTAAGTTTATCCAGCTTTAATTTTAGCTCTTTAAGTTGCTTTTCTTTTTCAGGTAAAATTCCCTCTAGCTTTAACAACTCATCCTTTTGCATTTGGTAATTGAGTAACTCATCAAACTTTCTTATGAATTCATTTATTTTTTCTATATCGTTTGTAATCTTATCAATAGATAATGCTTTTGCCTCTAAATCTTCTATAGCTTTACTAAGCTCTTCTAAAAGGCTTAACCCTTTGCTTTTACTGTTTATTTTTTGCTGAATTTCTGACTCAATTCTCTGAAAAGCATCTATTAAATTCGTTAACTCCTTTAATTGTTCTTGCAATTGATTGAATTGCTGAATAAGTTTAGCATCTTTACTCTCTATCTCTATAATCTCAGAGGTAATACTTGTTATCTTCCTCTCTAAAAATTCATAAGTAATAGGTTCTTTCTCACCTAACTTTTCAGCTATTCTTCTTTGTATTTGCTCGATTTGAGTCTTAAGCCTATCAATCTTACTTTTTATCTCTCTCATTTCTTTCAACATCGATTCATAATTAACCTTCTTAATCTTAGAATCCTCAAGCCTATTCTTTAACTTAATTAGTTCAACAGCTTTACTCATTTTAGCTAATTCATCCTTAAGATGTAATACTATTTCAGATGGTTCAATAGGGCGATTACAGATTGGGCATAATTCAGGCTTATAATTCTGAATGTAATCAAAGCTAAATGCTATAAGCTGGGCTGATAACTCTGACCATTTTATCTTATTCTCGTAATTTTTAATTTCATCTTCCAATCTAATAATTGCATCTAGTATGGTAGATTCTGAGCCATACTCTACTTCGAGTCTCTTTATTTCTAACTCAAAATTAGTCAAGTCTTTTAAAAGTTGCTTAAATGTTAAAAGATCTCTTTGAAGATCATCCCTTAATACTCTTAACACTTGAATTTTATCTTCATTTCTCTTAATTTCATCCTTAAGATTATTAATAGAGAGGATTATTGAATCTCGATTTATGTTCTCTTTGATAGAAAATCTTTGATATAGCTCATTATATCTTTGTTGTAAGCTTTTAAAGTTTGAAAGATTTTCTGTAAATTTCTTAAAAGTCTCGAACTTCTGCCTATCGAGGTATGCTAATTCTCCTCTAGCTTTAGATATTACTTCTTGTAAGGCTAGAATATTTGGAGGAGGTTCTTCTAAATAGGCTATTGTGATATTGAGTTGCTTTGCAACATCTTCAATACTTATCCATATTTCTTTAAAGAGTTTTGGGAGATAGTTTATTTCAAGCATATCTTCTGTGTAACCTTCACGTATCAATAACTTTCTTAGCTCTTCTAGCTTTTTCTTTAACGATGGAAAATCTCTTGTTATAGAGGAACTTATCTCATTGATTAAATTTTGAACTTCGCTTCTCTTTCTTTGCACTATTGTTAATGGTATCGAGTCTATAAGCTCCCTAAGCGTATAGGTTCCTAACATTTTATCTATGGTTATGCTTCTATCTTGTGGCTTGCTCATGATAAAATCTCTTATAGCTTCTTGATGAAGGAATATAGTTGCATAAAATTCATCTTCAGTCAAACCTAATGCTTCTACGAGCTTGTTTTGAGCTTCATTATCTTCATATTCAGTATCATCGATCTTTACCTTTAAATCAAAATTTCTTCTTGTATTCTTTTGCCTTAAACGTTTGCGAATAATCTCAATACGCTTTGTACCATTAGTTAAAATCAATGTAACATTGGTAAGTTTCCTTGGATGAAATTGATTAACTATTGCATCTTCCCTCTCGAACTCTGCTCCTTCCATATATGGAAGCCATCCGTAAAGACCCCATTCTATAGCTTGTAAGATGCTAGTCTTACCTGAGCCATTTGGACCTAGGATCAAAGCTGACTTACCATTAAGCTCTAGGCTAAACTTCTCATTAATGCCCCTAAAGCCTTCTATTATGATTTGATCAATACTTAGCTTCTCAGTCACCTTTCCCTTCAACTCCTGCCATTATCATCTCAACACGCTCTCTGATCTTTCTTTCAACTTCTTTACCTCCACCCTCTTTAAGCCAATTTAGAACTTTATCTAGAAGCTCTACACTATTCTTATTCTCAAGTCTTTTAATTAATCTCTCCTTGAGCGTAGAGTAGAGTTCTTCTGACAATTCCAGCTCTGATTAAGTGTGGTAAAGTTGAATTAAAGCTTTTTAGTTATCTTCTGCAATTATAACATTACATATAAAAAGACATTTTGCTGATTCTCCCATATATGAAGAAAATTATATTAATAGAGAATGGGAATATTAATATGCCTCTTCCCTTGCTTAAGCTCTTGAAATATCAAAGGCTATCTGAACAAAGGATGAGGATATACCACCGAATTTTATGTAGTTTCCTGTAATAAGCTCTTAAGTGAAACTTATCTATGCTTAGAATAATGAGTAAGATAATCAAATGAAGTGAGCTTAATCCCTACTCTTAATAAGGTTGGAAGGCTTAGATTTTATCGTTATCTTTTTCTAACGATAAAATGATTTATCTGCTTTAATTGAACGACTCTTTAATTGCTTGTAAATATTTTCATACCATTCTTCAATTTCAGGACTTATCGAGGGTCTAACTTTTTTCATGGCTTCTTCAAAATCAGCCTTTTTCACTTTTTGATTATCTAAACCTCTTTCCATAGCCATTATTGCAGCTTCTCTACAAAGAGCATCTATATCTGCACCACTAAATCCCTTTGTTAAGCTTGCTATATCTTCTAAATTAATATCGTTATCTAAAGGCATCTTAGATGTTAACATTCGTAAAATTTCCATCCTTGTCTTTTCATCTGGAGGTGGAACATAAATAAGTAAATCTAGCCTACCAGGTCTCAAAAGAGATATATCGATAAGATCAGGTCTATTCGTTGCACCTATAACGAATATATTGCTGTTAAAAGAATTATCCATTTCTGTAAGTAGCTGGCTTAAGACTCTCTCACCCACACCAGAATCTTCAGAGGAAAAGGATCTAGGTTTCGCTATTGAATCTATTTCATCAAAGAATATAACACATGGTGCTGATGCCTTTGCTTTTCTAAATATTTCTCTAATTGCTTTTTCAGACTCACCAACCCATTTACTTAATATCTCTGGACCTTTAACTGTTATGTAATTTGCACCGCTTTCAGATGCTATAGCCATAGCGAGTAAAGTCTTACCACAACCAGGAGGACCATAAAGTAATGCACCTCTTGGAGGCTTTACTCCAAACTTTTGAAACTCTTCAGGATTTTTTATTGCACGTATTATATTTCGAGAAATTATTCTCTTAACCTCCTCTAATCCTCCTATGTCTTCCCATTTTACTAAAGGCTTTTCAATGTAGAACTCTCTAAGAGCGGTAGGAATTATCTCTCTACTAGCCATCTGGAAATCTTGTGCAGTAACTACCATCTTCTCTAAAATTTCAGGAGGTATTCTCTCGCTCTCAAGGTTTATTTCAGGTAGGTATCTTCTTAGAGCCTTTAAAGCTGCTTCTCTACATAAAGCTCTTAAGTCTGCACCAGAGTAACCATGAGTCTCCTGAGCTATCTTTTTTAAATCAACATCAGACGCTAATGGCATGCCTCTTGTGTGAATTTGAAGTATCTCAAGTCTAGCATCAGCATTTGGTACTCCTATTTCTACTTCTCTATCAAACCTGCCAGGTCTTCTTAAAGCAGGGTCTATACTCTCAGGTCTATTTGTTGCACCTATCACGACTACTCTACCCCTCTCAGAAAGTCCATCCATTAATGATAGTAATTGCGCTACAACTCTTTTTTCTACATCTCCAAATGTTTCCTCACGTTTAGGAGCTATAGCATCCAACTCATCTATGAATATGATGCTAGGTGCATTCTCTTTTGCATCCTTGAATATATCTCTAAGACGAGCTTCTGTCTCTCCATAATACTTATTCATAATCTCAGGACCGCTTATAGAGAAAAAGTTAGCTTCAGATTCATTTGCTAGAGCTTTAGCGAGTAAAGTCTTACCACAACCAGGAGGACCATAAAGTAATATGCCATTAGGAGGATCTATACCAAGACGCTGAAAGACTTCTGGGTGGCGTAATGGTAGCTCTACTATTTCCCTTAATCTTGTTATCTCATCTTTCAAACCACCTATTTCCTCATAGGTTACTCTTAGAGGAATTGTCTTCTCCATTATAGGTTCTTGAAGTATTATTAGATGAGTATCTTGCTCAATTCTTACAATCGATTTTGGTCTTATCTTCGCTACATTGAACAATATAGGACTACCAAGTATTACAACTGAAATATCGTCTCCTTCTGTTACAGGTATGCCCTTAATCCTATTCTTCACAAATTCTGAGAATTCTTTATCAATGCTTAATTTTACGTTTACAGGTATTAGAGTTAAGCTCTTTGCTTTTTTCACGCTTGCTACCTTAACACTTACATACTCGTTTAAAGCTACACCAGCATTCTTTCTCGTCTGCCCATCTATCCTTATTGATCCATGTAATTTATCCTCTGGGTCTAAAGGCCAAGCAATAGCAGGAGTCGATCTTTTGCCTATAAGTTCAATTATATCTCCTGCACTTATACCTAATGCTCTCATAGCATCTATATCTAATCTTGCCCTTGCCTTTCCTACATCTCTTTGCCTTGCTTCAGCCACTTTCAGTTGAATAATTACTGCTTTTCTCTCTTTGCTCATCTAATGAGTAAATCAAAAATTAAAGTTAAAAATATTTATTTCAGACTCGTCGAAACTTTGCTTATACCTAAAACTTCTATCTCACCTACTAACTCTGATGAATGCACTAATTCTTCAAGTCTATCCATTTCACCCTCTTTATCTTCTATTATGAAATCTATTATTGATGCAATAAGTCCAAAAGCTATGGGTTCTTCAACAACCTTTCTTATTTCTATATCTGGTGGCAGGCTCTTTTGAATAGATGCTGAGACCCTTGAAGGACTTATTTCAGCATCAATAGGTAATATCTTCAATCTGACAAGTACTTTTCCCAACTCAACTCTTTAAGATTTTCTTAACAAGCCTATTATAAATATAGCGGCTTATAACATTCAAATACATCTGCCTAAGCAAATGAATAAGATAAAGAATTGTAAATGTAGATATGTGATGAAAAGATATATTGTATAGCGAAAATTAGATACCCTTATCTTTTTGATAATTAATGACTTTTATTAAATGCGGAAATTACTACTTAACTTCATTTTAAGAAAAGATCATTCTTCTATCGAGTCTTTAATGCGTTGAATAAATAAATTAATTAAAAAGAAGGTGAATTTGGAGTACGAGCTTTTTGGAATCAGACTTTGATGTTATAGTGGTTGGAGGAGGGGTATGTGGCTTAATAGCTGCTAGAGAGATAGCGTCTTCAAACCTCAAAGTTTCTGTTTTAGAAGAGGATTTTGAGATAGGTATTCCTGAAAGATGTGCTGGTCTAATTAGTGTTAAAGCTCTAACATGTTTAGGTTTATTCCCAAGCAAAAAAATTGTAAAAAACGAAATAAGAAGAGCTTTGATCCATTCTCCTCTAGGTTCAAAGGTTGAAGTCGATGCTACAAAACAAAGGATAATAGTGCTGAATAGAAGAGAGTTCGATAGAGAATTAGCAAGAATCGCAGAAAAAAATGGAGCCTTTGTCGATTTAGGGCAAAGAGTATTGGGTATTGAAGAAAAAGATGGATTAGTAAAAATAAAGACTACGAAGTATGAGAGACTAGCCAAAATACTAGTAGATGCAAGGGGACTTTCATCTTTGAGGTCTGAGCATGGAATTTTGCAAGCTGCACAATACGATATTCAAGGTTCTTGGTTTGAAAAAGATAGAGTTGAGGTTTATCTTGATAATGAAATTACACCTGGATTCTTCAAATGGCTTATCCCACTAAATGAAGAGATTGCGAGATTAGGAGCTGCAGGATATTGTATAAATCCTTTTGAGATCCTTGATGAGTTTGTAGAAAATCATAAAGCAAAAGTCATCAAAAAGATAGCATCCCCTATCTTTGTAGGAGGGGCATCGAAGAATTTCGTTCATGGTAATATAGTTGCTATAGGGGATGCAGCAGGTCAAACAAAGCCTACAACTGGGGGAGGAATATTCACAGGAGGAGTTGGTGCGTTACTAGCTGGTAAAGCTATTTCAAGAAGCTTGATTAACGATAATCTATTAGCTTTAAAAGACTATGAAACAGAGTGGAAAAGAATTTTTGGAAAAGAATTTATGATAATGAAGCAAGCAAGAAAGATTTATGAAAGAATGGATAATGAGAGAATAGAGGAAATAATGAGAAAATTATCATCTTTAAACATTCTTAATGAACTATCAGAAAAAGCTGATTTTGACTATCATTCCATTGGAATATTCCAAATTCTAACCGTAATAAAAAACTATCCATCTTTAGCTTTAGATTTGATAAAATCAGGACTTATTACTGTATTTGATTCATTTAAATCAATTGACAACGTTTAAGCTCCTGCTTTTAGTGTTCAGTTCAAAAAATAAATTGATTGAACTCAATTTTTCATTTTTGTCTATTACTAAAATTTTAATAAAGTCGAATTAGAACATCGTTGGCAGGCATGATTAAGCCAGATTTAGTGTTGCTACACCCACCAAGCGTATACGATTTTAGGGAGAAACCCATAATATATGGTCCTATCAGCGATGTTGTTCCACCTACTCCCATATTCGATATGTATCCCATAGGCTTCGTAAGCATATTAGGATATTTGACAAGACATGGCTATAATGTAAGAATAATCAATTTAGCATTGAAGATGCTGGAGAATCGAAAATTTAACCCTGAAGCTTTAATTAAAAGCCTTAACCCTAAAGCATTTGGAATAGACTTTCATTGGTTAGTTCATGCTCAAGGGAGTTTAGAGCTTGCAAAGATTATCAAAAAATATCATCCAAATACTCCAGTTTTATTAGGAGGGTTATCTTCTACATATTTTCATGAAGAGATAATTAAGAATTACTCACAGATCGATTATATAATTCGTGGCGATTCAACGGAGTTACCTTTACTTCAGTTAATGCAGTGCATAGAGAAAAATAAATACCCAGAGGATGTACCAAATGTTACATGGAGAGATACTAATAAAAGAATACATACCAATCCGTTAACCTTTGTACCTGATAAATTAGATGATTTTGCCTTAGATGCTAGTAGTATTGTAAAAGCATCCTTAAGATATTGGGATATATCAGGGCATCTACCATATCATAAATGGGATGATTATCCAATAACTTCTGTTTTAGCTTGTAAAGGATGTGTATATAATTGCGTAACTTGTGGTGGCTCTAACTACGCTTATAGAAGAATTTGTAACAGATCTTCAATTGCATATATGAAACCAGAAAAACTTGTTGAGGGAATGAAGATAATTCAACAATACACAAATGGACCTATTTTCATCCTAGGAGACCTTCGTATGATTAGTAAAGATTATGCTGAATCCGTTTTGAACAATATGAAGAAAGAAAAGATTGATAACCCAGTAATATTTGAACTTTTTAAACCAGCTGATGAAGAATACTTGGAGAAAATAGCAAAAAGCATTCCTAACTACAGCTTTGAGATTTCCCCTGAATCACATGATGAGACTATACGCTACGCTTTTGGTAGGCATTATAGAAATAATGAGTTAGAGAAAAGTATATCAAAAGCACTTGAATTGGAATGCCAAAGATTTGATGTTTTCTTCATGATCGGACTTCCTTATCAAACAAAGGAATCAGTATTAAATACTATAGAATATTGTGGTAGCTTGCTGAAGAATCATAAGGGAGATAGAAGGTTACGTGCTTTTATAGCTCCTTTAGCTCCTTTTTTAGACCCAGGGAGCATAGCATTTGAAGATCCTGAGAAACATGGATACAAGATATTCTTTAAGAAGCTTGATGATTATATACAAGCCATGTATAATCCTAGTTGGAAATACTTCTTAAATTATCAGACGATATGGATGAGTAGAGACGAATTAGTAAATGTCACTTATGAAGTTGCATATTTATTGAATCGTGTAAAATTTCAATATGATTTTATCGATCATCAAACAGCTGAAAAGATGGAATTACAAATACAATTATCCCATAGCGCGTTACAAAAAATAGATAAGATAATGGAAATCGATAATCCTGATTTACGTTTACAATATTTAAAGAACCTAAAAGATCAGATTGAAGAAGCAAATCAAAGGCTATTATGCTCTAAAGATGAACTACTAAAATGGCCTTGAATTATTTTAAGTGATTATCGATGAGTGTAAGAGGGCTTAGCTACCTTGACTATGAAAAGCCAAAGATACTAGCTTTTTGTGGTAAAGGAGGAGTTGGCAAGACTACATGTGCATCTTCTACAGCTCTTCACTTCGCTAAAAAAGGGCTCGAGACATTACTCATATCAAGCGATCCGACTCCATCACTATCCGATATTTTAGAAGTTAGTGTCAGAGGAAATATAACTCCAATAAATTACTGTAAGAATCTTAACGCTATAGAATTAGATTACGATCTTATAGTAAAAAAATGGAAAGAAAAGTTCGGATATGAAGTTTATGAGGTATTATCATCATTTTTGCCAGTAGGAGAAGAGATAATAGATTACGTTGCTGGAGCACCAGGCATCGATGAAGAGTTTGCATTGAGTTATATACTTGACATTTATGAGAGCGGGAATTATGATGTGATAGTTTGGGATACAGCTCCTGCAGGAGGTACTTTATCGCTTATAAAGTTACAAGATAAGTTTTACAAGCATTTAGGAGAAGCAGCAAAATTGTATGTGAAAGTGCGCAAAGCAGTAGAGATACTCACAAAGGGGAGAACTAAAAGAGATCCATTAAACATAATAGCATCTTGGGAAAAATTGGCTGGAAGAGTTCTCAATATGCTAAGAGATAGGAAGACTCATGCTATAATAGTAACTATTCCTGAGGCTTTAGGAGTTCATCAGACAGAAAGAGTCTTTAAAGAGCTTGAAGCATTTGGCATGAATATTAGCAAAATACTTGTGAACTATATCATTACTGAGGATATTTGTGTTTGTGATTTTCATAGACAAAGAGCTAGTATGCAAAAAGATTATCTAAATATATTAAAAGATAGATATGGAAAAAAGCCTGGTTTAGCCATTCTTCCACAATTACCAAGGGAAGTTAGAGGAATAAAAGCCATAAATAAGATTGAGGAACTTCTATTTTGATAAAAGATATATAATAGTATTTTCATGTGTTAACAAATGTCAGAAAAAGCATCATTACCAACATGTTCATCATGTAATAAACCTATAATGCCAGGTGAAAAAGTAGTAAAGTTCTATTGCTTCAACTGCGGACAAGTACTAATATGGAGATGTGAAAGATGCAGAAAATTCTCAAGAGAATACAAGTGCATAAACTGTGCATTTATAGGTCCTTAATAGATATAATCAGAATTTTCATATTAGAATTATTTATGAAGTAAGAATAAGAATTTATCAAATTATCAAACTATATCTTTATGACAAACTATACATTTTATTGAGGAGTTAGATTATTGAATTTTCTGCATCTTGGAAACTATAGCTTAGCGACATTTATTTAAACATCTTTAAATAATTCATTTGTACAAATTGGGTGTAGATTTAGGAGAGATAATCCAAAAGAAAAAATTATCATTAGATGAATTATCGGGCAAGATACTTGCTATAGATGCTTACAATGCCCTCTACCAGTTTTTAGCAGTCATTAGAGGCGAGAAAGGAGAACCATTAATGGATAAGCAAAGAAGGATAACGAGCCATCTTAGTGGATTATTTTATCGAACTATAAATCTATTAGAAAAGGGAATAAAAGTAGTTTATGTCTTTGATGGAGAACCTCCAGAGTTAAAAGAAGCTGAGATTGAAAGAAGGAAAGCAATAAAGAAAGAGGCTATTATAAAGTATGAGGAAGCAATAAGATTTGGAAGAGTAGAAGAGGCTAGAAAGTATGCTCAAATGACTTCTCAATTAAAAGACACGATGGTTGAAGATGCAAAAAGATTATTAAATTATATGGGAATTGCATGGGTTCAAGCTCCATCAGAAGGAGAGGCGCAAGCATCATATATGGCAGAAAAAGGTTATGTATGGGCAGTAGTTTCTCAAGATCATGACTCTCTATTATTTGGTGCTCCTAAACTCGTTAGGAATTTAACGATATCTGGTAGAAGAAAGCTTCCTGGCAAGGATGAATATATTGAAATAGAACCTGAACTTATCGATTTAAATCAAGTACTAACCAATTTAGGTATAACGAGAGAGCAACTTGTAGATATTGGTATCCTTGTTGGTACCGACTTTAATCCAGACGGTTTTAAGGGAATAGGGCCTATAAAGGCTTTAAAGTTCATTAAGAATTACGGCAAACTTGAGAACATTCCTGAATTGAAAGATCAATTAAAAAGTATAGATTATGAAGCTATAAGAGAGATTTTTCTCAAGCCTAAAGTTACAGATTCCTTTGAATTAAGATGGGAAGAAATGAATGTAGAAGCAATCCTTGATTTTTTATGTTATGAGAGAGATTTTTCTGAGACGAGAGTAAGAACAGCTCTATCAAGGATAGAAGCAATAGAAAAGAAAAAGTCTGAATCTTTGGAAAGATGGTTCTCTTGAGAAATACAGATTATTCACTTATGAGAAAAAGAATGGTTGAGGATTTAATAAGAGTAGGTGTGATTAAATCTAAAGAGGTTGAAAGGGCTTTTCTTAAAGTTCCTCGTGAAGAATTTGTATGGCCGAATACAAAACACGTAGCTTATGAAGATACTCCTTTACCCTTAGGAAATACTGGACAAACGATATCAGCCCCACATATGGTAGCGATAATGCTTGAAGAACTCGATCTTAAAAAAGGATTAAAAGTTTTGGAGATAGGAGCTGGAAGTGGGTATAGTGCAGCTCTTATGGCTGAAATAGTTCAACCTACTGAAAGTGGTGTGAATCAAGGCCATGTTATAAGCATTGAGAGAGTTCCTGAACTAATAAATTTTGCAAGGGATAATTTGAAAAGGACTGGGTACTCTGATAGAGTATCAATAGTCTTTGGTGATGGTACTTTAGGCTATCCAGAGAGAAAAGATGAGATGCTGTACGATAGGATTGTAGTTACTGCTGCTGCTCCTCACATACCAAAATACTTAAAAATTCAACTTAAAGAGAATGGTATAATTTTAATCCCTGTAGGAAATACTTTTATGCAAACGCTAATTAAAGGCTTTAAACGTAAAGGAGAATTAAAACTTCATGAAGTATGTGGTTGTATGTTCGTTCCTTTGATAGGAGAAGATGGCTTTAGACCTTAAGATTAAATTGATATTACCATCTTACCTTTAGTATTACTATTACTTAGCGCTAAGATCATATCTCTTGGAATGTCTATGGCTGCTTTATCTGATTTTATAGCTAAAGTCCTAGGACAAATGTAATTGCTTTTTCTAACAACGATATCTTTATCATCAGTTAACATTAAGGATGGATGCCCCATTCCTTTAGCTTCAAAAACATATTCACCAACATGAATAGTTATCTTAATAGGAATATTGTTAGTTATGAGTTTTTTCAATCTACTATCTAAATCCTTACATGATTTATTTGCTTTAACTCCTATTATACAATCTCCTCTCAAAGAGATTTCCTTTTCTTTCGTTATTTCAAAAGTAGTCTTATGAGTAGCTCTTATCAAAGGATGCCCAAAGAATTCTACAATATCTATTATACTCATTTTTATTATTTCCTTGCTTCAGATATAAGCTCGGTTAAAGTTAAAAAAGCTGCACCAACATCTTCCATTTTGACTATCATTATAGTATCCGTAAAGCAACTTGTAGTATCGTCTATGTTTATCATTCTTCTGGAGAGTTGATTATAAAAAGTGGCTATACACCCTGGTGTATCAGATATTTCTTTAGGGCTCCTTACTATTATGGCTGCAAGGTTTGTCTTTTCCTCTAAAATATCTTCCTTTTTAAATAGCGAACGAATCTCATGAAATAATTTTTGATCAAAGACAATAGTTATAGCGGATATACTTTCAGATACTTGAAGAAACTCCTCTTGATACTCTGCTAAAAGATTTCTTATCGTTAAAAGACTTTTTCTTGTTTTTTCAATAGATAGCTTAACAACATCAGTCCTTACATTTATAACGCTCTTCGCTATAATTCCTTTTACATTTTCAAAAAATCTTTCATGAGATTTCTTTGCTCTTTTAACAGCAGTTATTATACTTTGAAGCTTTACATCTCTTTGTAACATTTCCTCAACCTTTGGCTTTATAATTCTTGCTATAGCGCTAAAATTTCCATAACCCCTTCTGAGAGCATCTTGGAAGGCTATATCATTTTCTATGATTTTATTCACAATCTTTGATATAGATTCTCCTTTTACTTTACTTTGATTAATAACTTTACCTTCCATTTTTTCTTTCAATTTGATCAATTTTGGTCATTTTAACTTGATAATGATCAAGCCAGACCAAAAAATATAAAAGCATTTTAGATATAAATACTTTGCTCATGTGGGATGTGCAGAAATACATTAGCTTAAATATGGAGGTAAAAGAAGCTGACTGATAAGATTGTACTGGCTTACTCTGGTGGATTAGATACATCGGTATGTATAGTATGGCTTAAAGAGAAATTCATGGCTGATATAATAACAGTAACAGTAGATGTTGGTCAGAAGGAAAACCTTGAAGAAATTGGTAAAAGGGCTGAACAAATAGGAGCTATAAAGCATTATTTAATAGATGCAAAGGAAGAATTTGTGAAAGATTACATATTCCCATCTATAAAGGCTAATGCTTTGTATGAATCAAAGTATCCTTTAAGTACTGCTCTTTCAAGACCTCTTATAGCCTCAAAAGTTGTTGAAGTTGCTGAGAAGGAAGGAGCTTTTGCAATTGCTCATGGTTGTACTGGTAAAGGCAACGATCAAGTGAGGTTTGAAGTTACAATAAAGTCTTTAAATCCAGAACTTAAGGTAATTGCACCAGCTCGTGAATGGAACCTTAGTCGTGATCAAGAGATAGAGTATGCAAAAGAACATGGAATAAAAATTGAGTTAAAGAAATCCATCTTTAGCATCGATCAAAACTTATGGGGAAGATCGATTGAGTGCGGTCCAATAGAAGATCCTAATGTAGAACCACCCTTAGAAGCTTTTGAGTGGGTAAAGCCATTAAATCAAGCACCAGAAAAAGCAAGTTATATCGATATTAGATTTGAGAAAGGAGTCCCAACTGCTATAAATGGTGAGGAGAAAAAACCTATAGAAATTATATCATATCTTAATCAAATAGCTGGAATGAATGGAGTAGGAATTATAGACCATATAGAGGATAGATTAGTAGGGATAAAATCTCGTGAAGTTTATGAATGCCCTGCTGCTTTATGCCTTATTGAAGCTCATAAAGATCTTGAAAAGCTTGTATTGACTCGACACGAATTATTCTTTAAGGATATTATTGATTCACAATGGGCATGGCTTGTATATTCAGGCTTATGGCTAGATCCTTTAAGATATGATCTTGATGCTTTTATCAATTCGACTCAAGAAAGAGTTAATGGGAATGTTAGAATAAAACTCTACAAAGGCAATTATAGAGTTGTTGGAAGATCTTCACCTTACTCGCTATATGATATGAACCTTGCAACGTATGGGATATCCTCAAAATTCGATCAGTCATCTGCTAAAGGATTCATAGATCTTTGGGGTTTGCCTACTCGTGTAGCTTATTCGATACTATCCAAGATGAAAAAGAAGTGAAGTTAATTATGGATATATTAAGGGGAAAAAGATTATCAGAATTTTCTCCTGATGCTGCTGTATATACTTCATCGATAGATAGCGATAAATTTCTTGCATCATCGGTAATAAAGATAAACAAAGCGCATATGCTCATGTTAATTAAGAGAGGAATAGTAGATTTAGAGGAAGGTTATCATTGCATTCAAGCTCTTGAAGACATTCCTAAGGATGTGATTATGGACCCAAAGCTCGAGGATGTTCACATGAATATAGAGGCGTTAGTGATAGAGAAAGTAGGAGAGAATATTGGAGGGCAATTGAACCTTGCTAAGAGTAGAAATGATCAGGTTGCGACAGCTATAAGAATGGTGCTAAGAGATTTCATATTAGATATAGCAACATCTCTAAACCATCTAAGGAAGGTTATTCTAGAAAGATGTGAGGAGCATTTAATAACAGTAATGCCAGGTTATACTCATTTACAGCATGCTCAACCTATAACTCTTGCTCATCATCTTCTTGCTCATCATGACGCTCTTATGAGAGATAGTGAAAGATTAATGGAATCATATAAAAGAGTGAATTTAAGTCCTATGGGAGCGTGTGCTTTAGCTACTACAGGCTTTAAAATAGATAGAGATATGGTTGCTGAATTCTTAGGTTTTGATGGCTTAGTTGAGAATTCAATAGATGCTGTGAGTACAAGAGATTTTGCAATAGAGATTATATCAGATCTTGCCATTTTAATGACGAATCTAAGTAGATTTTCAGAAGAATTAGTATTATGGAGCACTCAAGAATTCTCAATTGTAGAAATACCAGATGAATATTCATCCACTAGCAGCATAATGCCACAGAAGAAGAATCCAGTAGTAGCTGAATTGATTCGTGCTAAAGCATCTAAGGTTTATGGTAATTTAATAGCTTCTTTATCGATATTAAAGAGTTTACCTTATAGCTATAATCTTGATTTACAAGATTTGACACCTAATATTTGGGATTCCTGCCAAATTACTTTAACATCGATAAACGTACTTAAAAACATGCTTGGAAAGGTTAAATTTAATGAAAAAAGACTTTTGGAACTTGTAAAGAGCGGAATGTCGATAGCAACAGAACTTGCAGATACTCTTGTAAGAGAACAAAAAATATCTTTCAGGACTTCTCATAGGATAGTTGGAATGCTTGTAAAAAAAGCTTTAAACGAAGGAAAAAGTTTAGAGCAAGCCATTAAGGAAGATTTGAGTGATATTATTAAAGAAAATACTGGGAAGAGCATGAGCATTCCTGAAGAAATTTTAAGAAAAATTCTTAATCCTATTGAAAATGTTAAGATGAGATCTGTAAAAGGTGGACCAAGTCCAAATGAAGTTTTAAGGATGGTAAAGGAGAGATGGAAAGCTTTAGAAAAGGATGATGAGTTGATTATGAAGAAAAGAGAATCTTTAAAGTCTGCTGATGAAAAATTTTCTAAAGAAATCATAAGCCTAAAGGAGGTGATAAAGGCACGAAAGTAAAATGCTTAGAGTGTGATGGAGATATAGAAATACCTGATGATGCTACAGTAGGGGAGATAGTTACATGTCCTGATTGTGGTCTTGACTTTGAAGTATGTATGACTAATACTAATGGTCTATCATTAAAAAGAGCAGAAACCATAGGTGAAGATTGGGGAGAATAAAGATTTGAAAAGTATAGGTCTTGTATTCGATAGAATTCGCTTCGAAGAAAAGGTTATAATAGAAAAGAGTAGAGGAAAAGGTTTAGACATAAAGCTGTTAGATGCAAAGAATTTTTGCTTAAATTTAAAAAGCTCAGATGAAGAATCTAAAGCTATTTTTGGCGATTTAGTTTTACAAAGATGCATAAGTTACTTTAGAGGATTGCATGCTACTGCCTTTTTAGAGAGTAAGGGAATAGATGTCATAAATCCATTAAAAGTAGCCCAAATATGTGGGAACAAAATTCTGACTACTTTAGCTTTAGTAAAGGCTGGCGTGCCAACTCCTAATACCCTTATAGCTTTCTCTCCTGAAGGTGTATATGAAGCTATTGATAAGATTGGCTATCCAGTAGTCCTTAAGCCCATAATAGGCAGCTGGGGAAGGTTAGTAGCTCTTCTTAAAGACAAAGATACAACAGATGCAATATTAGAAGCAAGAGAGTTATTAAATAATCCAATCCATAAGATATATTACATCCAAGAGCTAGTAAATCGCCCACCAAGAGATATAAGAACGATAGTAGTTGGTGATAGAGTGGTAGCATCAATATATAGATATGCACCTGAAAAAGATTGGAGGACGAATGTAGCAAGAGGAGGTAAGACTGTTTCCGCCCCGTTAACTAAAGAAATTGAGGATATCGTATTAAAGGCTTCAAAAGCGGTTGGAGGAGGAATTCTAGGAGTGGATGCTATGGAAAGCCCAAATGGAATTCTTGTTCATGAGGTTAACAACACAGTAGAGTTTAAAGGTGCTATGGCTGCTGGTGCTACTTGCATACCTGATGAAATATTGAATTATGTAATAGAACTAGCGAGGAGATAAAAATTGAGGGTTGGAATATTAGGTGCTTCTGGATATGTTGGAGGGGAATTACTAAGAATTCTGCTCTTTCATCCTAAAGTTGAAGTTACATGTGTAACCTCTAAACGTCATGTAGGAGATTATATACACCATGTTCACTCAAATTTGAGAGGTTTAACAGAACTTAAATTTATAGAGCATAATCCAGAAGAGATTTCTGATAAGTGTGATTTGATTTTCTCTTCTCTCCCTCATGGCTTATCTGTAAAGACTCTTCCAGATTACATAGAAAGAGGTATGAAGATCATCGATTTGAGTGCTGATTTTAGGCTGAAGAATCCAGAGGATTATAAAAAATGGTATGGTTATGAGCACCCTCATCCTGAACTCATTGAGAAGTTTGTTTATGGAATACCAGAACTTCATCGTGAAGAGATTAAGAGATCATCTTTAATATCTAATCCAGGTTGCATGGCTATAGCATCTATTCTTGCTTTAGCGCCTCTTGTCAAAAGTAATGCCATTGATAAGAGTAGGATAATAGTAGATGCAAAGATAGGCTCATCAGGAGCAGGGGGTGCTCCTTCTCTAGCAACTCATCACGCTGTTCGTTTTGGTGTAATAAGACCTTACAAGCCTGTTAACCATAGACATACAGCAGAAATAGAACAAGAGCTTAATCAAATTGCAAAAGATAATGTAAGAATAGCCATGTCAGCCCATGCAGTAAATGTGGTAAGAGGAATTCTATCCACATGCCATACATTCACGCTCAAACCAATTGCCATATCAGATTTATGGAAGATTTACAGAGGCTTTTACCAAAAAGAACCTTTCATAAGGTTCGTAAAGGATAAGAAGGGTTTATACAAGCTTCCAGATCCAAAAGTTGTGATAGGCTCAAATTATTGTGATATTGGCTTTGAAGTTGATGAGCACGTAAATAGAATAGTTACCTTTTCTGCTATAGACAATCTAATGAAAGGAGCTGCAGGAAATGCTGTTCAAAACATGAATATAATGCTTAACATTGATGAAAAAACAGGTTTACAAATACCAGGATTACACCCAGTGTAAGAAATGACCATAGTAGTAAAGATAGGAGGCAGTATATTAGAAAAGGGAGTAAACATTACAATTCTAGAAGATATAAAAGATATTTTTACTCAGCAAAAGCTTTTGCTTGTTCATGGCGGAGGAGATATAGTTACCGAAATAGCTGAAAAGTTAGGTAAAAAACAAACTTTCATAGTATCTCCTGAAGGAATTAGAAGCAGATATACTGATTTGGAAACTGTTATTATCTATACAATGGTTATGGTTGGCAAGATAAACAAAGAGATAGTTTCTGCATTACATAAAGTTGGAATAAACGCAATAGGTCTTTCAGGAATCGATGGTTCAATTATAAGGGCTGAACGCAAAAAGAAATTGATAATAATTGATGAAAGAGGTAGAAAAAGAGTAATAGAAGGAGGTTATACTGGTAAGATAAAATCCGTGAATTCTGATTTACTGAATCTTTTAATGAATAGTAATTACATGCCTATAATAGCTCCTATAGCTGTTGGTGATGAAGGAGAGTTATTGAATGTGGATGGTGACAGAGCAGCAGCTTACGTTGCGGGAGGAATAAAAGCGGATAAGATCGTATTTCTTACAGATGTTCCAGGAGTTTTAATAAATAACAAACCTATTTTAAAGATGAATCTATCAGAAGCTAAAGAAATAATGCCAAAAATAGGATTTGGTATGGAGAAGAAAGTTTTAGCATCGATAGAGGCTTTAGAGATGGGTGTAAAAGAAAGTATAATAGCTTCAGGGCTTATTGAGAATCCTGTAAGGTCAGCTATTGAGCATAGGAATGGTACTGTGATTTTACATGGATGAAATGAAAATAAAAAATATTGAAGATAATTATTTTGCTCCTGTTTATGAAAAATTACCAATAGTAGTAGTAAAGGGACAGGGAGCTATTCTTTGGGATATAAATGGCAAAGAATACATAGACTGTATGGGAGGCTATGGAGTCGCTATAGTAGGGCATTGTAATAAAAAAGTAATAGAGGCTATAAATGAGCAGTCTAAAAAGCTCATAATTTGCCATGGTTCTTTATACAATGATACAAGAGCTAATTTATTAGAAAAAATTGTAAAAATCGCTCCAAAAGGTTTGAATAATGTTTATCTTTCTAATAGTGGTGCTGAGGCAGTTGAGTGTGCACTAAAGCTTGCTAGAAAATACTCAGGAAAACCAGAAGTAATTGCTATGACAAGAGGCTATCATGGTAAGACTTTAGGAGCTCTATCAGCAACTTGGAATCAAAAGTATCGTTCACCTTTTTTGCCATTGTTACCTAATGTGAAATTTGCACCTTTTGGTGAAGCAGAAAAGATAAGAGATATCATAACAGAAAAGACTGGAGCTATAATAGTTGAGCCGATACAAGGAGAGAGTGGAATATATGTTGCTCCAGATGGTTTCTTAAAAGAGATAAGAGAAATTTGTGATGAAAGAAACATAGTTCTGATTTTTGATGAGATCCAAACCGGATTTGGTAGGACTGGAAAGATGTGGGCATGTGAGCATTGGAATGTAGTTCCTGATATAATTTGCTTAGCAAAAGGCATTGCAGGAGGTTTACCATTAGGAGCAACTTTAGCTAAAAAAGAAATAATGTCATCTTTTAAGACAGGAGAACACACAAGCACTTTTGGTGGCAACCCTCTTTCATGTGCTGCTGCATCAGCAACCATAGATTACATACTTGAGGAGAAACTTGTTGATAGAGCTGCTAATCTAGGTGCAATCTTTAAAAAAAGATTGGAAAGTATTAAAGAAAATCATAGAATAGTCAGGGATGTTAGAGGTTTAGGGTTAATGCTAGGAATGGAGCTAAGGTTTGATATTAGAAACCTATTATTAAGAGGTATCGATAAGGGTTTAATAATGCTGTATTCAGGTAAGAATATTCTTCGCTTTTTACCACCCCTAGTTATAAATGAGGAGCAAATCCATAAAGCTATGGATA